>JBOHFT010000081.1:0-18180 GCA_050699815.1 Pseudonocardiaceae bacterium
GTGTCACCTGAACGGAGTGGTGTGGACCAGCCCCCTGGGCCACACCTACCACCGGCGACCACCCCCGATCCTCGAACCACTACCCGACCCCATCCCCCGCGACCGGCCCCCCTACCCGCTCACGACCCCAACGACGACATCCCACCGTTTTGAGTGCGCCACGACGCTGCGCCGTGGGCGACCTCATCGAGACCGCTGCCGGGCAGAACCGCGACGCTCTCCCAGCCGACGTCGACAACTACGTTGATGCCCGTGAATCCGACCGCCACACGGGAGGACCAACTCCGCAACATCCGCCAGATCTGCCCGCCCGAGCGCGAAGCTGGTCGGCCGATGTGGGGCTGCACTCCTGTTGAGTTCGGGAGCAGGAGGGTTGGTCACGAACCCGAAGACCTGCGGGACGCACGCTAGCCGTGCTGCTCGACCCACTCGACGGCGTGGCGCTCACTGACGGCGAGCGGGCAAACCGACCCATCATTTGGTCAGATAGATCCACGTCATCGAAGATAGCCCCACGTCATCGATGGGTCCTCAGGATTTCCGTCTCCCCGGCCGTCGTCCGCCCGTCGCATGTCGATCGGGGTCGTATCCATACAGCTTCGCATGGTTCGCCTGGGCCGGTACGCGTCGTACACCAACAGTGCGATAGCCAGGACCAACAGGACCAACGGGGGCAACAGTCGCAACAGGGGCAACAGGACCAAAAGAACCAATGCGTGCAACAACATAGTTCTAAATATCCTATTTATCATAGTCTGTGTCAACAACGACGTAGGTCCAGCACTCCGGTGAGCGCGCCGTTAGCTGGACGAGTTTCCGCTGCTAGGGCGCTTGGCGCGGCTCGGCTGCACCCGTAGCGGCTCGCCCGGCATCTTCGGGTACTCCGGCGGTAGGGCAGATCACCGAGGCCGTCCGGCAGGTCGTCCCAGGCCACCCGCATCAACACGGTGGCCCGGTGCGGGGTCCGCCCGCGCGACCTCCCGGGCCAGCGCTATCACCGCCCGGCGGACAGGGCCCGGCCCCGCATCGGCATCGCCGAGTCGATAATCTCGCGGACACGCCGCGCTGAGGCGCCGCATTGAGGCCGGTCTGTCCCAACAGCAGGCGCCCGATCACAGTCGAGCAACGAACGAAGCCGCAGGTCAACACCCCACAGAAAGATCAACGATCAGTGGCTAAACCCGCGGCGGTGCGGAAAACGGGGCTAGGCCGCCGACCAGTTCCTGAACCCGCCGCCCGGGACCGACTACCGCCTTTGGGATTCTGCGCCGTGCCCGACGTGATCACCGGCCTGGACAGTTGAGACGTTCAGGTGTTCGGGACGGTGGGCACGATGCGGTCCAGGTTCCGCAGAATGGTCTGGCCGCGAACGCCGGGCTGCGACAGGTAGGCCGCGATCGAGTAGGGGACGAGGTTGCGCGGGTCGCTCAGCAGTGTTCCGTTGTTCTCCGACACCGGTTGGCCTGCGGCACTCTGGCTCGAGACGCAGTTGCCGACTTCGGCTTCGCTGATGCCCAGCTGCGCGAGGAACGCCGTCCGGGTCGCGGAACCCGACGTCGGGAGCAGCGGTCGGTAGTTCGCCAGGCAGGGCGCGGAGTCGGTGTAGACCGTCTTGAGCTGCGCGGTCGTCAGGTTCCGCGAGAGGTTGGTGTCGAGCCGCGTCGCATACGTGAGGTCGGGCGCAGCCGGGTTCCGGACGGTCGGCGCGATGGCGTCGAGATTGCGCAGAACGGTCCTGCCGGTCACGTCGGCGATCGCGCCGGTGATCTGTGCCTGGTACTGCGCGATGGAGTACGGCGCGAGGTGGCGCGGGTCGGTCAGCCGGTTTCCGATGTTCTCCGGCAGGCCCTGACCGGGGTTGGTGGGGTCCCGATCCGAGACGCACGGGTTGAGGGTGGTGAAGTCGGCGGAGTCGGTGAGGCCGATCGACAGGAGGAAGGTCGACCGGGTGCTGGAGCCTGACTGTGGCAGCAGCGGCCGGTAGTTCATCTGCACCGACGGCTCCAGCGTGCAGTCGTAGACCTGGTTGAGGAAGGCGGTCGTCAGATTCGACGAGAGGGTGCTGTCCATCCGCGTCACGTACGTCACCGGTGCGGATTTCGGGGTGACCTTGAGGATGACGTCGGTGCCGCCGCCGTTGGAGGTGGTGACGTAGAGTGAGCCGTCGGCGCCGAGCTGGGGAGTGCGCAACCGTCCGTAGGTGTTGGTGAACTCGGGGATGAGCTCGTCGCTGGTCAGCACCTGACCGCTGCTGTCGAAGGTCAGCCGCCGCAGCGACGTGCCCGCGAGCTGGGCGACGAGCAGCGATCCGTCCCATGCCTTCCACTGGGGGCCGACGAGGAACGTCGCGCCGGACATCGCGTCGGTAGTCGGGCCGGAGGTGAACGAGGCCGGCTGGGCGTCGGGGAACTTCGCCAGGTCGGTCATCGGTACCTGCTCGTTGTAACCCGGGACAGGGTCCCAGCCGTAGTTGCGGTCGGGCAGGACGAGGTTGACCTCGTCGTCGCGAAACGATCCGTGCTCGGCGTTGAACATCTGCCCATTCGGGCGCAGCGCGAGGCCCTGCGGGTTGCGGTGGCCGTAGTTGAAGATCAATCGGGTGTTCGGGTTGGTGGCACCCAGGCGGGGGTTGCCGGCCGCCGGAGCCCCGGTCATGGGGTTGACCCGCAGGATCTTGCCGCCCAGCGAGGTCAGGTCCTGGGGAACGGTTCCGATGGCGGCGTCGCCGGTGGCCACCATCAGCGCGCCCGTGGTGTCGAACCGGAGCCGGCACCCGCCGTGCCGACCGCTCGATACCGGAAACCCCCCGACCAGCGGGTCGGCAACCCTGGTGGCCGCGGTGTAGCCAGCATTCACGGTCCAGGCGATGACCTGGATCTCCCTGGCGCCGTCGGCCTGATGGCCCTGGCAGGTGTAGAAACGTCGGTTGGTTGCGAAACCGGGGTCAAGCTCCAAGCCCATCAGGCCGGTCTCACCGGCCGCATAGATGTCGCTGAAGTCAGCGCTGAGTGGCGCCACGGTGCCGTTGGCCCGTCGCACCGACAGTCCACCGCCCCGCTGGTTGAAGATCAGCGTGCCGTCCGGGGCCTGTGCGACGTCCCACGGGATCGTCAGACCGGAGGCGACCGTCGTGATCTGGAAGCTCGGGCGCTCCGGAGCAGGGGGCGCGGCGGTGGCCGTCCCCGGCACAAGCGCAGTCAGGACGCCGGCGACGACGAGGGCAGCGAGGCTGAGACTAGTTCCGCGTCGCAATCGGCTCAAGACTTCTCTCCGTTGCTACAAATGGCGAGATTTTCGCTCTAAAGAGTAGATCAACGGTGAGAATAGGCGGATCAGATGAGATATAAATGAACAATAAGTGATATATTTCACGATCGAATGACAACCAGAAGAGTCACAGCGCCTGACGCGCCCGCGCTGCGCTAACTGGGCGTGTTTCCGCTGCTAGGGCGCTTGGCGCGGCTTGGCTGCACCCGTAGCGGCTCGCCCGGCATCTTCGGGTACTCCGGCGGGTAGGGCAGATCACCGAGGCCGTGGTCGCGCTCGTCGCGCACCGCCCACTCCAGCAGCGTCTCCAGGCCGAAGGGCTCGCCGTCCAGCCCGGCGTGCGGGTCGCCCCGCTGCGCGAGCAACGCGGGCACCGTCAGCACGTCGAAGTCGTCCGGCTGCACCTGCGGCAGGTCGTCCCAGGCCACCGGCATCGACACGGTGGCCCGCGGGGTGCCGCGCACCGACCATGCCGAGGCGATCGTGCGGTCCCGGGCGGCCTGGTTGAAGTCCAGGAACACCCGCTGGCCGCGCTCCTCCTTCCACCAGGACACGGTGGCCTGGTGCGGGATCCGCCGCGCGACCTCCCGGGCCAGCGCGATCACCGCCCGGCGGACCTGCCCGAACGTCCACTGCGGGCGGATCCGGACCGCGACGTGAATCCCGCGTCCTCCCGAGGTCTTGGGGTAGCCGACCAGCCCTGCCTCAGCCAGCACCTCGCGCAGCACCCCGGCGACCGCAACCGCCTCGGTGAAGCCGGTCCCCGGCTGCGGGTCAAGGTCCACCCGCAGCTCGTCAGGATGATCCACCCGGGGGCGGCGCACCGGCCACGGGTGGAAGTCGAAGGTGCCCAGGTTCGCCGCCCAGGCCAGCACGGCGGGCTCGGTGGGACACACCTCGCGGGCAGTGCGCCCGGACGGGAAGGTGATCTCCACCGAGTCCACCCAGTCCGGGGCGCCCTTGGGGACCCGCTTGGCGTAGAACGCCTCCCCGGTCGCCCCGTCCACGAAGCGCTTCAAGGTGACCGGCCGCTGCGCGAGCACCCCGAGCAGTGGCCCTGACACCGCGAGGTAGTACTCCACGACCTGGCGCTTGGTGATGCCGCGCTCCGGGAAGTACACCTTGTCCGGGCTGGACACCCGCACGGTGCGCATGCCCGCCGGGCCAGCCACCGTGAGCTCCAGCGCGTCGCCACGGCCCACGATCGGCAAGCTACCGCACGACTTCTGCGACGCATGGGGCTACGGTGGCGTCGTGGTGCGCAGCGAACCCCAGCGCGACCGGCCGGATCACCAGCCGGACGACGAGGAGCGACGTCGGCTGGACGACGAACTGATCGGGCTGGACCGCGACCATCCTGAGGTGCAGGCCTTCGCCGAGCACCTTGACCGCACCCACCGGCTGCGTCCCGGGTTCACCGTCGAGGGCGAGCTGTCCGGCGTCGCCGACTTCGCCGACTCGGTCAACCGCGCGCAGGGCCCGCGGTGGGCAGCAGCGGTCGGAGTGGTAGCGCTGATCCTGCTCGGCGTGGCCGTCGCGCTGTGGGAGGCAGCGATCTTCATCCTCACCGCCCTGCTGGGCTGATGCCGCTCAGGTAGCGTGTTGGCTATGGATCCGGTCAAGGGGGTGGCCCCCAAGGTCGTCAAGTCCGACGCCCAGTGGCGCGAGCAGCTCACCCCGCAGGAGTACGCGGTGCTGCGCAGGGCAGGCACCGAGCGGCCGGGGACCGGCGAGTACGAGCACACCAAGACCTCAGGCGTGTACGAGTGCCGGGCCTGCGGAGCGGAGCTGTTCCGCAGTGATCACAAATTCGAGTCGCACTGCGGGTGGCCGTCGTTTTTCACGCCGCTGGCCGGTGACGCGGTGCTGCTGCGCGAGGACCGCAGCATGTTCGCCAAGCGGGTCGAGGTGCTCTGCGCCACCTGCCACAGCCATCTCGGGCACGTCTTCGAGGGCGAGGGCTACGACACCCCCACCGACCAGCGGTACTGCATCAACTCGATCTCGCTGCGGCTGATGCCCGACGAGGGACAGCCCGCCAGTTAGGGCAGTGCGGCCACCAGCTCGGCGACCGGCACCCGGGGTCCGGTGAAGAACGGCACCTCCTCGCGGACGTGGCGCCGGGCCCGGCTGGCCCGCAGCGCGCGCATCAGGTCGACGATGCGGTGCAGTTCGTCGGCCTCGAACGCGAGGATCCACTCGTAGTCGCCCAGCCCGAACGAGGCGACGGTGTTGGCCCGCACGTCGGGATAGTCGCGGGCCTGCATGCCGTGCTCGGCGAGCAGCTCGCGGCGCTCGGTGTCGGGTAGCAGGTACCACTCGTAGGAGCGCACGAACGGGTAGACGCAGACGTAACGCCGGGGCTGCTCGCCGGCCAGGAAGGCCGGCACGTGGCTCTTGTTGAATTCCGCGGGACGGTGCAGCGCCACCACCGACCACACCGGCACGCTGGCCCGGCCCAGCGTGGTGGCGCGGCGCAGGTCGGCGTACCCGGCCTGCAGCGTCTCGATCTCCTCGGCGTGCCACCAGATCATCCAGTCCGCATCGGCGCGCAGCCCGGCGAGGTCGTAAACCCCGCGCACCGCGACGCCCTTGCCCTCCAGCGCGTCGAGGTAGTGCTGCGCCTCGCGGGCTGCCTCCGCGCGATCGGCGGGCAGCTGTCCAGGCTCGGCCCGGAAGACCGACCACATGGTGTAGCGGATGGTGGAGTTCAGCGCGGCGTAGTCCAGGCGGCTCATGACCCCATCGTCTCACCGGGTACCGCGGCCGGTGCCTGGTGGCTGTCCAGGTGCGCGGCGATCCGGCGGGCCGCGGCGTCAGCAGTGGCGATGCAGGCCGGCAGGCCGACTCCGTGCAGGGTGGCGCCCGCGACGGCGAGACCGGCAGCCCCGGCCACCTCCTGCTCCAGGGTGGCCACGACGGCACCGTGCCCGGGCGCGTACTGGGGCAGCCCGCCACCCCAGCGGGCCACCACGGTGTCCACCGGCGCGGCGGTGATCCCGGTGACCGCGGCGAGGTCCGCGCGCACGGCGTCGACCAGCTCGGCGTCGTCACCCTGCAGCACCCGCGCCTCGCCGTGGCGGCCCAGCGAGCCCCGGACCAGCAGCACCTCGGGCGACGAGGCGTGCGCCCACTTGCGCCCGGAGAAGGTGAACGCCTTCACCGTCAGCGGCTCGGTGGCGGCCACCAGCACCCCCGACGCCGCGGGGAGGGCCTGCGCGGCGGCCAGCGGCAGCGCGAGCCCGACCACCGCCGAGGAGGCGACCTCAACCCGGCCCGCGGCGGCCGAGGCCACCGGCAACGGATCAGCCAGCAGCCGCCGCAAAGCGGGGGCTGGCACGGCAAGCACCACGGCGTCGACGTCGAGGTGCCCGGGGTGGCTTGGGCTGCCCAGCGCCAGCCGCCAGCCGCCGGAAGTACGGGCCAGCCCGCGCACCGGCTGCCCGAGCCGCAGCCGCACCGCCGCGGCGGCCACCAGCGCGTCCACCAGGCCACCGAGCCCGCCCAACAAGGTGCCGAAGACCGGATCCGGGCATGAGCGCCCGACACACCGGTCATGAGAGCCCGACACGCCGGGGGCGGGGGGGGCGGGGGGGGCGGGGGGCAGCGCAGCACGGGCTGCGGCTAGGAGCGAGCTGGCGCCGTGGTCCAGTGCGGTGGCCACTGCGGGCAGCGTGGCGCGCAGCCCGAGCGCATCGGCCCGCCCGGCGTACACCCCGCCCAGCAGGGGGTCCACCAGGCGGTCCACCAGCTCGTCACCGGCCCGCTCGCGCAGCAGCATCCCGACCGCGGCGTCACACCCAGGCTCCCAGCGCAGCGGCATGGTGAGTTCGGCGGCCACCCGGGCCACCCCCGGTGCGGACAGCAGGCCGACGACGTCGGCAGCGGCCCCAGGAAGGCCCAGCACAGTGCGGGTGGGCAGCGCCACAGTGCGCCCGGCGGCCCGCACCGTGGGGCCCGCCGGGGTGGGGTGCGTCAGCTGCCCGCCCAGCCCCAGTTCCTCGACCAGCCCGGCCGCCTCCGGCCGGCGCATCAGGAACGCCTCCGCGCCGACGTCGAGCGACAGGCCACCGAGCTCGACGGTGCGCAGCGCCCCGCCGAGCCGCCGCGAGCCCTCGACGACCACGATCTCGGCGGTCGGGCCGAGCAGCGTGCGCAATCGGTACGCCGCGGCCAGCCCAGAGATCCCACCGCCGATGACGGCGACCCGAGCGGTACTCACTGCGAGTGCGCCAGCTCCACGATGCGGGTCAGCATGTCCGGGTCGGTTCCCGGCAGGACACCGTGACCGAGATTGAGCACGTGCGCGTCGGCCGCGCGCCCCTCGGCGATCACCCGGCGCACCTCTCGCTCGACAGCCGGCCAGCCGGCCTGCAGCACCGCCGGGTCGAGGTTGCCCTGGAGCACGGTCGGGCCGTGCGTGCGGGCCGCCCGGACCCGCTGCGCGGCCACGTCCAGGGGGACCCGCCAGTCCACCCCGACGACGTCCGCGCCGGCTTGGGTCATCGCACCCAGCAGCTCCCCGGTGCCCACCCCGAAATGGATCCGCGGCAGGCCGGTGCCGGCCAGGCCCTCCAGAACCCGCGCCGAGTGCGGGAACACGAACTGCCGGTACTCCCGTTGCGACAGCGCCCCTGCCCAGGAGTCGAACAGCTGCACCGCGTCCACCCCGGCGGCGGCCTGCACCCGCAGGAAGGTGAGAGTGAGCTCAGCGAGCCGACCGAGCAGCTCATGCCAGACGCCGGGCTGGGAGTGCATGAGCGCCTTGGTGCGCTCGTGGTGGCGGCTCGGCCCGCCCTCGACGAGGTAGGAGGCCAGGGTGAACGGGGCCCCGGCGAAACCGATCAGCGGGACCTGGCCCAGCTCGCCGACCAGCAGCCGCACCGCGGCCGCCACCGGTTCGACCGCCTCGGGTTCCAGGGCCGGCAGCGCCGCGACATCGGCGGCGCTGCGCACCGGGTCGTCCACCACCGGACCGGTGCCCGGCACGATGTCCAGCCCGACACCGGCGGCGTGCAGCGGCACCACGATGTCGCTGAACAGGATCGCGGCGTCCACTCCGTGGCGCCGCACCGGCTGCAGCGTGATCTCGCAGGCCAGCTCGGGAATCATGCATGCCTGCAGCATCGGCTGGCTGGCCCGCACTTCGCGGTACTCGGGCAGGGAGCGCCCGGCCTGTCTCATGAACCACACCGGCAGCTGGCTCGGGCGCTCGCCCCGGGCGGCGGCCAGCAGCGGCGCGTCGGGGAGCAATCGGCGGCCGGCGGCCGGCGCGGTGGTCCTGGTCATCTCGATCTCTATCATCGCACGGGTACCGGCCACGGTGTCGACCCGGCCGGGTGTGAAGCCGACCCGCCATCGGCGTTTCGGCGCGACTCTGCGCGACAGCCCTCCTACAGTTGCTCGCGTGCCCGATCTTGCGGATGCCCCGGAGGTCTTCCGCCGGGCAGTGACCTCGCTGAGTTCCGTGCGGCCGCGCCCTGAGATGCGGTTCGAGCCGATCCCGGCCCCGCGGCAGCTGGCACCATGGGCCTACGCCTGGAGTCTAGAGCTCGCCGGCACCGGCCATGCGCCGGCGACCGGCCGGCTGGTGTTACTTCACGACCCGGACGGCCAGGCCGCCTGGCAGAGCACCTTGCGGCTGGTCGGTTTCGTCCGCGCTGAGCTGGATCTTGAGTTCGCCGGTGACCCGCTGCTCCCCGCGGTGGGCTGGTCCTGGCTGGCCGACGCGCTGCGCGGCTGCGGTGCGGGGCACACCGCCCTCGGCGGCACCGTCACCCAGACTTCGTCGGCCCGATTCGGCACGATTGCCGGACCGCAACGGTCCGACGACATCGAGCTGCGGGCGTCATGGACCCCGGTGGGCGACAGCCTCGCGGCGCACGGCGAGGCATTCTGCGAACTGATGGCGGCAGCCGTCGGGCTTCCCCCAGTCGGGGTGGTCACTCTCGGCAAGCGCCTCGACTGATCACAGCAGCTCCGGCATGAGCCGTCTTCCCCGGTCTCGCCTGATCGGGCGACCGCCGATCGCGGCTTTACGGGCAGATCCCCAAGAACGTTGCGCTCGCGGCCCCCGTTAGGCCGCTCGGGCGGCTAGTCTCCCCCGTACGACACCATCCCCGGTTCGAGTAACGGCGCGGTTACTCGGGTGGGGTCCCGGTGCGGTCGGGGGCACGACCGACTCCAGGGAGGTAGCGACGTGGCTGCTGTCGGATACGGCCCGACCATCCGGTCGGCACCGTCCGGCGCCGTGCCGGCGTCTTTGGTCCCGCATCCGCGGGAAGAACTGTTCACTGTGCTGGTGGTCGACGGCCATCCGTTACTGCGTGAAGCGATCGCCTCACGTCTAGTAACAATGGGCGCGGTCACAGTGCATGAGGCTGCATCGGTGGCCGAGGCGAGGGCACGCGCCCTGGAATCGGGCCCATGCGATCTTGCGATACTCGATCTGACCCTGCCCGACGGCAGCGGGCTGGACCTGATCGGCGAGCTACGCGGGCAGGGCTGGCCCCGCATCGTCGTGCTCGCCTCGTCCGACGATCCGCACGCCGTGCGGACCGCCTTCCAGACTGGCGCGCAGGCCTATCTCCTGAAGTCGGCGTCCCCGTCAGTGGTCACCGACGGGGTGCGGCGGGTGCTCGACGGCGGGGTGTACGCGGACCCGACGGTGGCGCCGATGCTGGCGTCCGGCACCCGGGTACCGGGAACCGACAACACGCCACGCGAACTGTCCGCCAGGGAGGTGGAGGTGCTCCAACTGGTCGCCGACGGCCAGTCCAACAAGGAGATCGGTGAGGCACTGAACCTGTCCGCGCTCACCGTGAAGAGTCACCTGTCCCGGATCGGGCGCAAGCTCGGCACCGGTGACCGGGCGCAGATGGTCGCCCTGGCGATGCGGGCAAGGGTCATCCGCTGACCGAGACCACCCCTGTTCCCTTGCTGACACCGGGCGCCGGAGTGCCGCCGGTCGTCACCTCCGCGACGGCGCTGGACACCGCAGTCGGGACGCTCGGTGGCGGCACCGGCCCGGTAGCCGTCGACACCGAGCGCGCTTCGGGCTATCGCTACTGGCAGCGCGCTTATCTGATCCAGGTCCGGCGGGAGGGCGCAGGCACAGTCCTCATCGACCCGATCGGTCTCGATGACCTGTCCGGGCTGGCCGACGTGCTCAACCCGCTGGAATGGGTACTCCACGCCGCTTCCCAGGACCTGCCGTGCCTGGCCGAGCTGGGGCTGCGGCCCGGCGCGGTGTTCGACACCGAGCTGGCCGCCCGGCTGGCCGGCCTGCCGCGGGTTGGTCTGGCGGCACTGGTCGAAGAACTGCTGGGCTACCAGCTGCAGAAAGGACACGGCGCCGCCGACTGGTCCCGTCGGCCACTGCCCGCGGACTGGCTGACCTACGCCGCGCTCGATGTCGAGTTGCTGCTGCCGCTGCGGGCCGCGATCGCCGCCGAGCTGGATGCCCAGGGCAAGTCGGGTTGGGCTGCCGAGGAGTTCGAGGCGGTGCGGACCGCAGGCCCGCCCGCACCGCGGGTCGACCCGTGGCGCCGGATCTCGGGGATGCACCGCATCCACCAGCCCCGCGACCTGGCCGCCGCCCGCGAGCTGTGGCTGGCCCGCGAACAGATAGCCCGGCAACGCGATATCGCCCCTGGCCGGGTGCTGCCCGATGCCGCGATCATCGCCGCAGTGCTCGCCAACCCGCCGGACGAGGCCGCACTGCTGTCGCTGCCGGTGTTCGGCGGCCGGGCCCAACGCCGGCAGGTCAGTACCTGGCTGCGTGCCTTGCAGGCGGCGAGGGCGCGGCCGGCCTGCGACCTACCACCGCTGCGGGCTCCCGGCGGGGGCCGGCCCGCGGTGAGCCGCTGGCCGGACCGGGATCCGGCCGCAGCGGCCCGGCTCGCTGCCGCGCGTGCGGCACTGACCGAGATCGCCGATCAGCACCAGCTGCCAGTGCAGAACCTGCTGCAGCCCGACTTGGTCCGCCGGCTGTGCTGGGAGCCTCCTGAGCCGCCGGATGCCGGTGCGGTGGAGCGGGAACTGGTCGTCGGCGGGGCCCGGCGGTGGCAGCGCGAATTAACCGTGCATCCCCTCACCGCCGCACTCGACCCAGCCTCCGGGTAACCAACCACCTAGCCGGCGGTGAGGTGGACCGTCACCGCCAGCCCGCCGCCGGGGACGGGTTCGGCATGCACGGTGCCACCGTGCGCGGCGACCACGGCGTGGACGATCGACAGGCCCAAGCCTGCCCCATCGTGCGACGTTCGGGCCACCCCACCGCGGTGGAAGGGCTCGAACAGCGCGGCCACCGCCTCGGGCGCCACCACCTCCCCTGAGCTGCTGACCCGCAGCGTCGCCTGCGGTCCCGCCGGAGCGGTGCAGACGTCCACCCAGCCGCCGGGGACGTTGTGCCGCACCGCGTTCTCCACCAGGTTGCCCACCACCCGCTCCAGCAGCGGGGGGTCGCCGACCGTGAACGCCGGTGCCATCTGCGTGGTCACCCGTAAACCCCGGCTGCGGGCCTCGGGGGCGACGATCCGCAGCGCGGTCGCGGCCAGGATGGCGAGGTCGGCCGGCTCGCACGCCCGCAGCGCGCTGCCCTCGGTCCGCGCCAGCACCAGCAGCCCGTCCACCAGCTGCTGGGCGCGCAACGTGGCGTCCCGGACCACCGCAGCCATCCGGCGCAGCTCGGCCTCGTCTGCAGCGGGATCCGCCAGCGTGACGTCCACCTCAGTGCGCACGACTGCCAACGGGGTCCGCAGCTCGTGGCTGGCGTTGGCGACGAACCGGCGTTGCGACTGGAAGGCGGCCTGCAGCCGGTCGAGCATCGCGTCGAAGGTGTCGGCGAGCTCGGCCACCTCGTCGCGCGGCCCGGGCAGCCGCAGCCGCTCGTCCAGCGACTCGGCGGACAGCCGGCGCGCGGTGGCGGTCACCTCGTGCAGCGGCCGCAGCACCTGACCGGTGATCACCCAGGCCAGCAGCACGGTGGCGGTCACCGCGAGCAGGAAAGCCACCGATCCGGCCTGCAGCACGCGCTGCCGGGCCGCCTCCTGCAGCGCTATCCCCAGCCGTTCACCGGCCACCGGCACGCCATTGACCCGCACCGTGCTGCCCGGCGGCAGGTCCGGCACCGCAGCCACCACTCCGCCGACCAGCAGCCAGCCCAGCCACAGCAGCAGCGCGCTCACTGCCGCCGACAGCCCGGTGGCGAGCAACGTGAGCCGGGCCCGCAGCCCCGGCCCGCGGCGGGATCTCACCAGGAACTCAGGCGGACGCCGGACCGGCGCTGGGCACCCGGTAACCGGATCCGACCACGGTCTCGATGATGCCGGGTTCACCGAGTTTTTTCCGCAGCGTCATCACGGTGACCCGCACGGTGGTGGTGAACGGGTCGGCGTGCTCATCCCAGACCCGTTCCAGCAGCTCCTCGCTGCTGACCACGGTGCCCCCAGCGGACAGCAGCACCTCCAGCACCCCGAACTCCTTGCGGGTGAGGTCGACTGGCGAGCCGGACCGGCTGACGGTGCGCCGGGACGGATCGAGCATCACGTCGGCGGCGCTGAGCACCGGGGGCACCGCGGGGGTGGCCCGGCGTCCTAACGCGCGCAGCCGAGCCACCAGCTCGGCGAACGCGAACGGCTTGGCCAGGTAGTCGTCGGCCCCCAGGGACAACCCGGCCACCCGGTCGGACACGGTGCCGCTGGCGGTGAGCATCAACACCCGGGTCACCGACCCGGATCCGGTGATCTCGGCACACAGCCGGTCACCCGACATCCCGGGCAGGTCGCGGTCGAGCACCACCACGTCATACCGGGTCACCATGGCCTTCTCATGGCCACTGTCGCCGTTGTAGGCGACGTCCACGGCCATGCCTTCCCGGCGTAGGCCGCGGGCGACCGCGTCGGCCAGCGGCTGCTCGTCTTCAACGATCAGAATGCGCACCCCCCAACGGTGCCACATCCCGTACGACGCCCCTAAGCGCCCGGGTCGTTGACCGCGGCGGGTTCAGCCATCGACCCGATCAGCCCGGCCGCCCAGCCGGTCACCGCTCTGGCGACGTCCTGAGCGGTCAGTCCGAGATCCGCGAGCACCTCGTCACGGGAGCCGTGTGCCAGGAACCGCTGCGGGATGCCGAGATCGCGAAACGGCACGTCGAGCTCGGCATCGCGCAGCGCAGCGGCCAGCGACCAGCCGACACCGCCATGCCGCCCACCATCTTCCAGGCTCACCACCAGCCGGTGCCGCGCGGCCATCCGCACCAGCACCTCGGGCACCGGCAGCACCCACCGAGGGTCGACGACGGTCACCCCGATGCCCTGGTCGGCAAGGCGCCCGGCGGCGGCGACCGCGAGCGCGGCAAACGCACCGACACCTACTAGCAGCACGTCGTTTCCGTCCGCCGGACCGGGCCAGGCCAGCACGTCCACCCCGTCGACGCGCTCCAGCGCCGGCACGGACTCGATCACTGCTCCCTTGGGGAACCGCACCGCGGTCGGCCCGTCGTCGACTGCGACGGCCTCGGCCAGCTCCTCCCGCAGGGTGGCGGCGTCCCGGGGCGCGGCCACCCGGATCCCGGGCACGATCCCCAGCACCGACAGGTCCCACATGCCGTTGTGGCTGGCACCGTCATCGCCGGTGATCCCGGCCCGGTCGA
Source organism: Pseudonocardiaceae bacterium (assembly GCA_050699815.1). GTDB lineage: Bacteria > Actinomycetota > Actinomycetes > Mycobacteriales > Pseudonocardiaceae. Next base: position 13,922 of record JBOHFT010000081.1, read on the forward strand.
GGGTGATGGTGACGGGGGCGCCCAGCAGCGCCGCATCCATCAGCAGCTGGTCGAACGCGCGGTTGAGGAACGTGGAGTACAGCGACACCACCGGGTGCAGCCCACCCAGGGCCAGCCCCGCCGCGGACGTGACGGCGTGCTGCTCGGCGATGCCGACGTCGTAACAGCGATCCGGGAACCGCTGCGCGAAGGCGGCCAGGCCGGTCGGGCCGGGCATCGCCGCGGTGATCGCCACCAGGTCGTCGCGCTGACTGGCCAGCCTGATCAGCTCCTCGGTGAACACACTGGTCCAGGAGATCCCGGCGGGCGCGATGGGCACGCCGGTCCGCGGGTCCATGACCTTCACCTGGTGCATCAGCTCGGCGGCGTCGTTCTCCGCGGGCAGGTAGCCGTTGCCCTTGCGGGTCACCGCGTGCACGATCACCGGCCCACCGAAGTCCTTGGCCCGGCGCAAGGCCGCCTCCAGGGCACGCAGGTCGTGCCCGTCGACGGGGCCCAGGTACTTCAGCCCGAGGTCCTCGAACAGGACCTGCGGGGCCAGGGCGTCCTTGAGACCCCGCTTGGCGGCGTGCAGACCGGCATAGATCGCCCGGCCCACCACCGGGGTCCGTTCCAGGGCCTGCTTGCCGCCGCGCAGCACCCGCTCGTAGCCCGGCTGCAGCCGCAGCGCGGAGAGGTGGTCGGCGAATCCCCCGATGGTCGGCGAGTAGGAGCGGCCGTTGTCGTTGACCACGATGACCACCGGCCGGTCCCGGCCGGCGGCGATGTTGTTCAGCGCCTCCCAGCACATCCCGCCGGTCAGCGCACCGTCACCGACCACCGCGACGACGTGCCGGGGCGATCCGCGCTGCGCGAACGCTTTGGCCAGCCCGTCGGCGTAGGACAGCGCTGCCGAGGCGTGGCTGGACTCCACCCAGTCGTGCTCGCTTTCCGCCCGGCAGGGATAACCGGACAAACCACCCCGCTTGCGCAACCGGTCAAACCCCTCGGCCCGCCCGGTGACGATTTTGTGCACGTACGCCTGGTGGCCGGTATCGAAGAGCACCGGGTCATGCGGGGAGTCGAACACCCGGTGCACCGCGAGGGTGAGCTCCACCACGCCGAGGTTCGGACCCAGGTGCCCTCCGGTCCGCGCCACCTTCTCGACCAGGAAGGTGCGGATCTCCGAGGCCAGCTCGGCCAGGGCGGCCACCTCAAGGCGCTTGACGTCCTGCGGGCTGCGCACCGACTGCAACAGGCTCACCGGATCCCCCACCTCCGCTCGCCCGCGATGGCGACCGGGCGCCCAGTCTAGGTGTCCGTGGGCTCACCGCGGCGGTCACCACCATATGGATCCTTGTCGCTGTCCCGAGGCCACCTCGGGCGGCGACATGGATGCATATCGTCGTTCAAGGCTCACGCGTAGGTGCGAAGCAGCCCGAGGACGGCGTGGGCGTCGGGGCCATCGGCCTCAAGGCCGCTCATCGCAGGCGCCAGCCGCCGCCCTGCGACCAGACAGAAGTCCAGGGCCGGACCGCGGACCGTCGTCATCGCCGAGTCGGCCTCGAAACTCCAGACCGAGCCGTCCGGCGCGGTCAGGCACACCGCGACCGGGCCCCGCAGCTCCTGCCCCGACCGGGCGAAGGCATAGGGCAACGTCCGCCACGCCAGCCGGGCAATGTGCCAGAGCCGATCGGTGACGGGAAGCTCACGGCCCAACGCCTGCGCGATGTCGCCGCTGTGGATCCACGTCTCGGACAACCGGGTGGCCGCCAGCGTGCGCGCGGACAGCTCGCCAGCCACCCAGACCACACGGCTGCTCGGATCGCAACCCTCGAACATCCGCGCCACCGCGCCGGCCGCCGAGCGCCACCGGTCCCGGACTGCGACTCCCACCAGACCCCGCTCGCGCTCGACCGCCAGCGCCGCAGCAGTATCGACGTCGACAGCGCCCCCGCCGAGCGCGCCGAACGCGTCAGAGAAACGACCTGTGACGCTGGCCAGGGTGAGCTCGTCGGTCTGGGCCAAGTGCAACACGACATCAGACACCGACCACCCCGGACATCGCGAGGGACGTTCCCACTCCGGCTGGGTCAGCCCGTTGAGCATGACGTCGAGCTCGCGATGCTCGGCGCGTAGCGCCAACACGATTGCTTCCATTCAGCATCTTCCCACGCGGCATCTTCCCACGCGGCATCTTCCCACGCGGCATCTTCCCACGCGGCATCTTCCCACGCGCGGTAGCCCGCGACTGACCCCGTCACACCCGTGCTGAGACGTGCCTACCGCTCAGGATCTGATTCTCTATCTGGTGCTCGATCAAGATGGGAGAAACCCCGAAGTGCTCCGCGACGGAGCCCAGGTCTTCCTGTACAGCCTCGCCCGGCGGAACTGGTAGTTTGATCCTGATTCCTTCGGCAGGAGCGAGCAGCTCGGCCGCGAACGCGCGCCCGACCTTCTGCAGGTCAGTGTATGACTTGGTGATCAAAAATGTGGATTCGCCGTTGGCGAGCCGATGCCACAACGCCCGCCCTTGAATAAACCTGGTGGCACTCGCACCAGCGGCTCGCCCCAACACAATCACAGGGCACACAAAGTCGCCCGGCGCGACCCCCACTGCCTGCAAGCGTGGATCGCCACCGGCTCGCGATCTTGCCTGCACGTACTGTTCGATATCTAGACGACTGCCATCGCCAAGTCCCAAAGCTTGGCGAGCAACCTGCGCCTGTCGCCAACCCAGCCGCCAAGGCGTATCGTTGTCGAGCGCGGAGCTACTTGCTAGCGCAGTTCGAACTAAACGAATCTCCTCGGACGGATCGCCTGCAAGGAGACTGGCTTCGGATGTTGCAGCGGTGATCCAGTCGACCGCCTGCATGATGCGGCGAGGATCGACGGCATGGAAGAAGTCGCTCAGGATTTCGTGCGGCAGTCTTTGGGCTGCCTCGATGATCGAGGCCTCGTGCTGATCCGCCTCAGCGAACGGGTCAAGACCTAGCTTCGCCGCCGCAATACAATACTCCCGTTCGTCTGGCCCCAACCCATTGAGAGCTTCCCACTCTTTCTCCAAGGGCGTCCCTGTTTCTTTTTGCTCGACCAGGCGATCCAAAACCGAGGTGACAAGGTGCGTAAGAGTGCGCTCGACATCATCGGTCAAGAGGACAGCTTCGCCCTCTGTGAGATATCTAATGGGAGCGAACTTGTCCAATGCGCGGTCTCGGCCCCAGCGCAGTCTTGTTTCGCGGCCCTCTGGGACAACTTCTAGGTTCGGCCACAGAAACCCGTCTCCAGCCGACCTGACACAGTGCCTATCGCGTCGGCTCAACGGGATTCGCACAGGCCCGGGCCGGGCGGGCCGAGAATGATATAGCAGGAACCACCAGTTGTAGACCGCCCATTCCGCTAACGGATACAGTGGCGCAAAGATAGATCGCCGGGAACTCCCTGAATCACGATCCTCGACGAGGGTCAGGCAATCGTGCCCTATGGATATCTCAATGCGGGCCCAAGTGGCACGATGCTCTGGAGTTCTTGCCAGCCGGCCCGGTTCCCACTCCCACCTTATTCGGAGTTCAGCGCTTTCGTTCATTCCCTACTCCACCCAAGCCTGCTCGTCAAGAGTTTCCGGCCATTCATCCTGGGCCAATGGGTACCCTTTATACTGGCCAAGCTCACGGTTTACCAGACGGGCTTCGTAAGGAACACCGTCCGACCTATGCCAGATGTAGCGCGGGAAATCCCCGTCCCATTGCCCTCCAGTCCGCCCTTCGCGGATCGCTTGCTGCAGCCAGCAGGTCAACTTGTCCTGGTCAGCGAGGCGTGGATCGCACTTGCTGGCGTCGGCCCGAGGGTGCGGTGGGCCAGCGAAAGAAGGGAAGGTCTTGTGCTCACCGCTGCCCACGTAGGTCACTCGTGAGATGACGGCTTCCAAGTCGATCCCAGGCGGGACCGGCCCGGGTGATCGCCTCATGGGGCGACGACGTCGAGGCGCGCGCATACCCGCATTATGGGGGCTTCCAGCCTTGACGCCACTGCGGCAGCAACATCTCACGGCCCGATCTCCCCAAGCCTGAGCGACGCGCTCGCCCCACGCGGCCCGGTCGGCACATGCAGGTCGTGCTTGGCGGGGCGGGCCAGCACTGCTACGCATTCGACGTGGTGGGTCATCGGGAACGCGTCCAGCGCCCGCACCGCCAGCAGCCGGTAACCGCAGGTGAGATACGCGGCGATGTCGCGCGCCAGCGCCGCCGGGTCACACGCCACCGCCACGATGCGGGCCGGCC
>JBOHFT010000082.1:0-18093 GCA_050699815.1 Pseudonocardiaceae bacterium
GTATATCCCGCACACCCTGCTGCTCCCGCGCTGCCGCCTCGTCGTGTCCCATGGTGGCGCGGGCATCATGCTCGGTGCGCTGAGTCACGGGCTGGCCCAGCTGATCCTGCCGCAGGGCCTCGACCAGTTCAGCAACGCGGCGGCTTGTCAGGCCGCCGGGGTGGCGCTCGTGCTGCGGCCTGGCGAGTTCTCGGCGGGCCGCGTCGCTGCCGCTGCTGAGCGTTTGATCACCGAGCCGGGGTTCGAGGTCGCCGCGGGCGGCATCCGGGCCGAGATCGACGCTATGCCGAGTGCCGCCGACGTGCTTGCAGTGCTGACTGCCCAGGAGTGACCGGGTGCGGGTCCCGCGCGATCGCCGTGACGTCCTGCACTGACCCCAGATTCACCCGGTGACCGGCGCCGCTCATGGGGTGGTTCAGTCAGTGGGGTCCCCGTGATAGCTGTGGTCGGCCAGGGTGGGCAGCCGGGTCCAGCCGGCCCGACGCAGCGTCGTGACGTGCAGGTCGACGAGCCCGACGGGGTGGTCATAGACCACCCGCTCGACCCGGCCCCAGGGCCGGGCGGCCGGCCCGCTGGGCACCAGCTGGGCGGGTAGCCGCACGGTGGCCGCGGAGCGGTCGGCCGGCACCTGGGTGCCGCCCCGGAGCACCTCGAACCCCAGATCGAGGAAGTGCCGGCTGAACCCCTCGTCGCCCAGCACCAGCAGCTCCGGTGCCTGCGCGATGCCATGCGCGACGCCGACCTGGTCGAGGCAGGGCAGCAAGGTCGCGGTGACCTGGTCGACGTACACCGGCCGGTCGGCCGCTAACGCAGTCAGCGGCAGCGGTGCGGCCAGCCGCGGTGGGCCCACCGCAAGCCGGCCGCCGGCTTCAGTCACGTGGTCGTGGATCACCAGCCGCACCCTCGACGGCTGCCGCTGGCCGAGCCGGTCCAGCGCGATCGGCACCTGCTGCCACTCCGTGCGGGGCACCGTTGACTCCACCGGCAGCGCCACGATGCCGGCCACGGCGGGGCTTGCCCCCGCGGTAGTGGCGTACTCCAGGGTCAGCTGCTGCCCCGCCCCGGTGCCCAGCAGCGGGACCAGCAGGTGGGTGCCGTCACCAGCGGGTAGCGCGAACCAGGGCATCTCGAGCGGGCCCATGCCTGGGTCGCCCTCGACGACATCGTGCCAGACCGGGGTGCCTGGAGCCAGCGCACCGGCCGGTGCTGGCCGGCGTGCGGCGGCGGCGAACACCCCAGCCGGCCCGGCGGGCACCGGCTGTGCCGCGGTATCGGCCAGGATCTGGGCGTAGCCCGCCAGCGCGCAGGGTTGGCCCTGCACCGCCCGCAGCGCTGACAGGGCCACCGACCACCCAGGGTATTGGCGCAACGGTGCCCACACGAACACCGCGATGGTCGTCACCACTATCGCGGCCGACCCGGCCAGCAGCACTGTCCGGTCGGGAGTCACGCCGGTGTCCCGGCCGCGGCGGCGCGACCACCACACCCAGCCGGCCGCAGCGAGCGCGACCGCCACCCAGAGCAGCGGGTTGGCCAGCCGCACGGGTCCCAGCTTCGGCCACATGCTCGCCAGGTCGGGCTGATCGTGTGCCGCGGTGAGGTGGTTGCCGAAGGGCTGGCCCCGGTCGGAGTAGGGCCGCCACAGGTTCGGCCCGGCGAAACTCCAGGACACCGCGCCCACCAGGATCGCCGTGGCCGCGACGGCGCCCGCACCGCGACGCAGCTGTGGGCCCAACGAGGGATACCGCAGGGCTGCGGCGAGGAGCACCGTGGGCGCGGCCGCCGCCGCCCCGAAATGGTTGACGAACTTGGTCGGCGTCGGCGCGAGCAGCACCAGGGCGATCGCCGAGCAGATCGCGCTGCGCACCAGCAGCCGGCGCACCGGGTCGGCGCTGGCTGGCCGGCCACGGCTCACCATGGCACTCACTGTGACACTCATCAAGACCACGGCGAGCACCGCGACGGTGAGCACGACGGGAGCCCGGCGGGCCCACTGGCTGGAGTCCTGGAAGCTGAGAATCGTCTGGTAGTGGATGAATTCCCGGTACCAGGGGAAGGCCTGGTAGTACCACTGGTGCACGGCGGTGGCCTCCAGCACGTCGCCGAGTGTCGCGTCGGCGAATCCCACCAGCACCAGGCTGGTGCCCGCGGCGGCCAGCAGCAGCCCGCACGCCATCCGGGCCAGCGCACCGTGCGCGCGCAGCCAGGCCCACCACCACGGCAGGGCCAGCACCAGCGGGGCCGCCGCCACCAGGCCGGACGGCGAGACCGACACCGCCAGCGCGGCAGCCGCGGTGGCCCCGGCCAGCGCGCCGACCGAGCGGCGCCGCCGGGCCAGCTCGGCCAGCAGCAGCGTCGCGGCGGCGAGCAGCACAATCAGCGGCTCGGGGCGCAAGGTCATCCCGTAGGGCAGCCACCACAGCAGGTACGCCACCAGCAGCGCCCACACCGCCCGGCCGGTGCCCAGCTCCCGGCCGAAGCCCGCGACCAGCAGCCGCAGCAGCACCCAGGTGAGCAGCCCGTAACCCAGCGGCACCAGCCGCATCCAGGCCAGACCCCAGCCCCCGACCGAACCCCACGCCTGCAGCACGTACTGGCTGGCCACGAACGGGTTCTCGGTGGTGTTGAACATGTAGATGGCGTTGCCGACCGAACCGGAGGCATCGGCGCCGCGGGCCATCAGCAGGTACCACGGGTCGTCGAAGTTCGTCGGAGCAAGCAGCACCCACGCCGCCGAGACGATCACCAGCACCGCGTCGGCGGCCCGCGGCCTGGGCCACTGGATCGGCGCTGCCCGGCCCCCCCACCACCGCCAGGCCAGCCCGAGCAGCGCGACGAGGGCAACGGCGTGCACCACCAGCAGGACGGTTTTCAGCGCTGTCGGCGTGGACTCGTAGCGGGCATCGGTGTGCAATGACACCGCCAGGCCCGCGGCCGCCGGTTGGCCCTCGGCGTCTGTGGCCAGCTCGCTGACCTGGGGTACCAGCAGCGCGGCGGAGCCCCGCGGCGCGCCGTCGCGCAGCACCCGCACCCCGCCGGCGTCGGCCAGCACCCGGTAGGTGCACCCGCTGGCGGGCAGCACCTCGCGCACCAGCGCCGCACCGGAGGCGGTGACCTGCATGATCCCGTGCTGCACCGCGACGACCAGGCCCTGGCCGATCCAGTCTGACTGATCTTGGTGGCCTAACAGCCCAGCGGTGGCGGGCAGGGTGCGCAGCGCGCTGCCGCCGCCGGGGCGCCGGTCCAGTGCGGCCAGGGTGGCGCACGGCACGCTGGCGTCCAGGCTCAGCGGGCGGTAGGGCACCAGCGGCAGCACAGTGGAGCGGGGCGGCTCCCCGGCGCGCGGCCAGCTGACCACCGGGTCGTTGGCGACCACGGGGGCCAGCAGCACCCCGGCCGCGGATACCAGCACCAACACTGCCAGCCCGGTGAGCACCCACGGCACGAACCGTGGCGGATCGGGGGTGGCGGGCACGGCGGGAGGGTAACCGCCCGGCCGGTAGCCTGATCGAACCTGACCCCCCTCCGGTGAGGAGCCCGGATTGGCCGCCCCCGAGATCTCCCGGCTGCGCCTGTCCACTCAGCTCACCCGTTTCGTGCTGGTGGGCAGTGCCGCCGCGGTCGTGGACTACGGCACCTACCAGGCACTGCTGGCCACCGGGCAGTGGGTGCACCTGGCCAAGGCGCTGGCATTCATCGCCGGCACCGCCACCGCTTACCTGATCAACCGCCGGTGGACCTTCCAGGGCCGGGGTGGCGGTGCGCAGTTCGCCTCGGTGCTGGCGCTGTACGGGATCACCTTCGTCGTCCAGGTCGGGATGAACGCGGTGATGCTCGCGTTGCTGCCGCCGATGCGGGGTGAGATTACGGCCTCGTTCGTCGTCGCACAGGGCGTGGCCACGGGCATTAATTTCATCGTGCAACGCACGGTGATCTTCCGGAAGTGATCCGGGCTCGTCTGGACGAGTGACGAAAGCGACACGCCGGGGAAAATCGGGAGCGCCACGCCGAGGTATCACTCGCATGGTGGAGTCCGAAAGTGGCACAATTGGGATGCGGGTTCGGGACCCCCAGCCGGATCCGCCGCCCCTCGCGGAACACCTCCCCCTCGTTTCCGCGGGGGGCCCTACCGGGTCCAGGTGACGATAAACTTAGCGGCCCAGTTGGGAGATCGTGGCGGTCTGGCCCCCGCTGCGCAGCGGCCCTGGCGACCACCAGCCGCTGCGCACCGCGGTACCGGTCGTCAGGGTGGGCGCCTCGGCGTCGGGCACCCGGGGCTGGATGACCATGAGCTTGCCCCAGTCGGTGTCCCAGTTCTCCTTGAGGTAGGTCGGCACCTCCTGCTCGGTGGCCAGAATGTGCAGCCAGCCGATCGGGCCCCCGGCCTCCCGCGCTGACCAGGTCTTGCTGTAGTCGGTCAGCCGCTCGTCGGGGAGCAGCCGGTACTGGGGCAGCTCGGCGATGCCGTTGTGGATCGCGAACGGGCGCACGCAGGGGTGCACGAACCCCACCGGCCAGTCCAGGAAAACCGGGGTCGGCGCCACCAGGTCGGTCAGCGAGCTCAGCACGGGCACCCTGGGGGCGGAGAACGCCAGCCATCCCTCATCGGTGACGTCGGCGTCGGCAGCGATGAGCCGCACGGCATCCGCCCCGCCGGCCGTTCCCAGGCGGTAGTCGCGCCATCCTGGCGCCCTGGCGGTCGCCCGTCCCCCGATGGGGATCTGGTCGAGGACCTGGAACCCCTGCTCGGTCCGGCGGCCGAACTCGGCGAACAGGGGTGTGGTGGCCGACAGCGTCCCGGCGACCGAGATCACCACCGGTGCCCGGCCCTGGCGGGCGGCGCCGGGCAGCGCGTACCAGGTGGTGCGGATGTCTCCGGTGCCGGGGCCGTCACTGGTGAAGCTGCTCCAGATCGGGATCTCGGCGCCGCCCAGCCCAGCCGGCGGGGTATCGATGGGGTTGTCGCCCTCGCTGCCCGACTTGGGTACGCGGTCGCCCCTGACCAGCTGCTTGTCTGCCCGGCCGGGGGACGGGGGGAGCGCGTTGAGCTCGAAGTCGCGCCGCAGCGGGATGTCCGCGAGCAGCGTTGCGGGCACCGAGCGCAGCGCACCGGCGCGCCGGTTGGCCTCGACGGACACCGCATCGGTGAGGTTGCAGCTGTGCCCGGTGACGTGGGCGATGTTCGCCGCGGCCATGCTGTAGCCGTCGCGCTGCTTGTGCATCGCCTTGACCATGGCGCCGATCTCGGCGAGCACCAGCAGCCCGCAGAACACCGCCAGCGGGGCCGACCCGATCAGCAACGCGCGGCGCCGCCCGTTGCCCCGATCCCGCGGGGGTGGCGCCGGTGCGCCCGGCTCCTGCCGCAACCCTTCGGCGACGGCGATCAACCCGGCCAGCGCGGCGCCCCAGATCAGCAGTGTGCTCGCGTGAAAGCCGTGCACCGATGGCGGTTTGTCGAACCACGGCACCCCGTACTGCGAGACGTACCAGGGCGCGTTGGGCCCGGTCGAGGCCATCGCCAGGATCACCAGCAGACCGGACAGAAACCACCAGCGGTTGCGCGCCGAACGCAGCACGCTGGCGCTGGTGGCCAGCGCGGTGAGCGCGGCCAGCGCGGCGCCGATCGAGGCGAGCGCCCCGAAGTGGTGGGTCCACTTGGTCGGGGTCAGCGCCAGGAGCACCAGCGACACCCCCGCGGTGCCGATCAACCGCCGGCTCGGGCCGAAACCGGCTCCGGGGATGCGGCCCCGGCGCAGCAGCACGACCAGGCTGGTGCCCAGGCACAGCAGCAGCAGCATGACCGGGAAGCGGCGGGCCAGTGCCCCGTCCGGGGTGTCGCTGAACAGCCACTGGTAGCGGGTGGGCTCGTGGAACCAGGACAGGCTGGGCCCGAGATCGGTGCGGATCCGGGTGGCGTCCAGCACCCCGGCCAGCGTCTGATCAGCGAAGATCACCACGAGGACCAGCAGGCCGGCGCCAAGAATCGGCCCCAGCACGGCGGGCCACCCGGAGACCGACGCGTGCTGGCGCAGCAGCCGCACCAGCGGCCGCACCGCCACCAGGAACGGTGCGACCGCGATGAAACCGGTCGGCGTCGCGGCGATGGTGAAGGCTGCCGCGAGCAGGCCCAGCGCCAGCGGCAACACCCGGCGGGTGGCGACGGCCCGCCCCACCGCGCACAGCGCGAGCAGCGAGCCGATCGCCACTACCGGTTCCAGCCGCAGCCCGTTGTTGTAGGGCAGCCAGAAGGCCAGGAACACCGCGGCAGCGGCCCATCCGGCGGCGGCGCTGCGGCGGACCTCCCGGCCCAGCCGTGGCATCACCTCGCGGCTGATCAGCATCCAGCTGATCCCGCCCATCACGAAGGACGGCAGCCGCAGCCAGGGCGGAACCGTGCTGATCTGCGCCCAGAACGCGTACAGCTCGTAGGGCCAGCCGAAGGGGGCCTCGGGGACGTTGAACCATCGGTAGTAGTTGCCGACGTAACCTATCTCTGAGCTGGTGCGGATCATCGTGAGGATGTATCCGTCGTCGGAGGTGATGCCGCCGATGAACACCCACACCGCCAGCACCGCCAGCACCGTGGCGTCCCGCCCGGTGGGGCGCCACCAGCCCGGCGGCAGCAGCCGCGGGGCCTGGCGGCCGATCCGCCGGTCCATCCGATGCAGCAGGACCAGGCTGATCAGCACGGTCAGTGCGCCGAGCAGTATCGCGGCGCGCTTGACCGGATGCGGGGTGGACTGGAAGCGGGTGTCCGCGGTGATCTGCACCGCCAGCCCGTTGACCGGGTCGAGCGTGCGGTTGAGGACCGAGTAGATGCCGGTCACCTGCGGCCGGACGTCCTGGTCGACCGTGACGAACCGGGTCGGGCCGGCCGACGCCGTGGTGCCGGTGGCGTCGGAGCCGACCTTGATCATGCATGGCTCCGGGAACGACGGGGCGGCTGTCCCGGGGATGGTGCCCAACAGGATGTTGCCCAGCGCCTGGCCGCGGCTGATCAGGGTCAGCCTCCCGTCCGCCACCTGCAGCACCATTCCCGCGGCCGCACCATCGGCCGACCCGGGGGCGGTGGTGGCCAGCAGTGCCGCCGGCTGTGCCGACCGGGCGTCCACCGACGCCGCTGCCGCGCACGGGATCGCCGCGGTCAGGCTCTGCGGCTGGAAGGTGACCAGCGGCGCATTGACCGAGGCGAGCCGGCCCGGCCGCGGCCAGGTGATCACCGTGGTGTCCTGGACCACGGGCAGCAGCGGCACTGCGACGGCCAGCAGCGCGCCGAGCAGGCCGAGCACCGCGGCGGCGAGCCGCAGCCGACGGGAGTCGCGGTCGCGTCGGGCGCGGATGTGCTCGGTGGCCCCGTCACCGGTGCCGGACGGCTGGCGCGCGGTCTCCCGGCGCGAGGTGTCGAGGTGCCCGGATGTCAGCACCCGAGGAGGCTAGCCCAAAGGGACCAGCGCCGATGCACCCGTCCCGAGCTGGATTTCAGCACCGGTAGAAGCGTTCCGCCCGGCCCTGGCGGACCAGCCGCAGCCATCGCAGGAATGCCTGCGGGTCGCGTCTGGTGCCCAGGAAGTACAGCCCGAACCGGAACACCTCCAGCATCCCGATCCAGCGCATCCCCGGCTGGGACAGGAGGTACCCGCGGTTGCGGTAGGTGTAGTACCGCTTGACCTCGTCGGCGGGGTCCTGGGCGTGGAAATGCCCGCGCAGCATCGGCTTGAACTCCGCTGAGCCGTCGGGGTGGGCATAGGCGGCCTTCACGGTCGTGCCGAACCGCAGCCCGGAGCGGACCACCCGGCGGTGCACCTCCACCTCGTCGCCCCGGACGAACAGCCGGTAGTCCGGGACGCCGACGACATCCAGCGCGTCGGCGCTGAACAGCGCGCCGTTGAAGAAGCTCGCGATACCGGGCAGGAAGTCCGTCCCCAGCTCACTGCGGTGCCGCTTCCAGGTCAGGCCCCGGCGCAGCGGGAACGCCAGCCGCTGCGGGTCGTCGATGTTCACGACCACCGGGGAGACCACCGCGAGGTCGCGGCGCTTGGCCTCCTCGAGCAGGGTCTGCAGCACCCGGACGTCCGCCGGGCGCCCGTCGTCGTCCGCCAGCCACACCCAGTCCGCGCCCAGCGCCAGGGCGTGCAGGATACCCAGCGCGAACCCGCCGGCGCCGCCGAGGTTGCGCAGCGAGAGCAGGTAGGTGGACGGGATCGGGCAGTGCTCGACGACCTCCCTGGCTGGGTCGTCCGGCCCGTTGTCCACCACCACCAGATGATCAGGCACCCGGGTCTGCTCAGCGATGACCGCCAACGACTTAGCCAGCAAATCCCGCCGATGCCGCGTAACCACCACCGCGATCACGGTGCTCATTGGATGCCTACCGCATTCAGCAGGCTCAGCGGGGTAAAAGCCGACCTGATAACCACGCTGAGCCCGCGCGATGCGGTCATCTGGCCGCCTCTCGGACGCGGTGTTTGTTTTTGTAGTGGGAGAGCACTGTGCTGAGGGTGCCTTCCTCGCGGATTTCGCCGTGGTCTAGCCACAATGCCTTGGTGCACAGTTGGGTGAGGAACTCGTCGGAGTGCGACGCGAACACCAGGATCCCGGACCGCTCGACCAGCGCGGTGAGCCGGTCCCGGGCCTTCTCCAGGAACGCCGCGTCCACTGCGCCGATGCCCTCGTCGAGCAGCAGGATCTCCGGGTCGATGCTGGTCACGACGCCCAGCGCGAGGCGCACCCGCATGCCCGTCGAGTAGGTGCGCAGCGGCATCGACAGGTAGTCGCCGAGCTCGCTGAACTCGGCGATCTCCTCGGTACGGGCCCCCATCTGCCTGCGGGTCATCCCCAGGAACAGCCCGCGGATGATGATGTTCTCATAGCCGGAGATCTCCGGGTCCATGCCGACGCCGAGATCGAAGACCGGGGCGACCTTCCCGACGATCTGCGAGCTGCCCCTGGTCGGCTCGTAGATCCCGGACAGCAGCCGCAGCAGGGTGGACTTGCCGGCCCCGTTGTGCCCGACCAGCCCGACCCGATCGCCGTCGCGCAGCGACAGGGTGATGTTCCGCAGCGCCTCGACGATCGGCACCCTGGAGTCGATGCCGATCTTTCCGCCGGCCCGCCCCATGGTGCCCAGCAGGGCCTTCTTCAGGGACCTGGTCTTCGCGTCGAAGATCGGGAAGTCGACGCATGCGCCGCGTACGTCGATGGAGACCATTGTGTTATCACACCCAGTAAGAGACTCGGGCCCGGTAGTTGCGCAGGACCAGCAGCGCCAGCGCCCACCCCACCACAGTGATAGCCAGGGTCACCACCCAGTGCCGGATTTCGAAGGACTCACCGATCAGTGGGCGCCGCAGGATCTCGACGTAGTGCAGGAACGGGTTGAGCTCGACCCACCGGGCGCGCTCGCCGACCGTGCCGGGCGTGCCCGAGAGCTGCTCGTAGTCCCACACGATCGGCGTCATGAAGAACATCAGGGTGACGATGCTGCCGGTCACCGGGGGGACGTCGCGGTACCTGGTCGCGATCACCCCGATCAGGATTGCCACCCAGACCCCGTTGAGCACGATCACCGCCAGCGCTGGCAGCGCCAGCAGGCTGCTCCAGCCCAGCGGCCGCGGGTAGATCAGCATCAGGGCGAGCCAGACCAGCATGTTGTGCCCGAAGAACAGCAGCTGCCGCCAGACCAGCCGGAAGACGTGCACGCTCAGTGGCGCGGGCAGGTGCTTGATCAGGCCCTCGTTGCGGATGAAGACCTCAGCGCCGTCATTGATGCAGGCCGCAAGAAACTGCCAGATGATCAGCCCGACGGCCAGGTAGGGCAGGAAGTAGTGCAGCTCCTGGTTGAACAGCGCCGCGTAGAGGATGCCCATCCCGAGCGCCTGGATGGCCAGGCTGATGGTGATCCAGAACGGGCCGATCACCGAGCGCCGGTAACCCTGCCTGATGTCCTGCCAGCCCAGGTGCCCCCACAGCCCGTACTGCCGCCACCCCGCTGCCAGATCGCCGACTGCCCGGGACCAGCTGCGGGACGGCAATACCCGAGCCTCCGTGGTCTCGGGTGCCGGCGCGGTGTGCTGCATGATCCGCGAGGGTACTCGGGTGCTGACCGGGCCCTCGGGCTGCGGGTGCGCCGGCGAAGCGGAAAGTGCAGCTGCCGGCCTGGACCCTGGCCGGCGGCGTGCTGATGATTGCGCCACGCTTGCGCTCCCCTGCTTAAGTAATCACATCCGGATTGGCGCAACTGGATCTGGCGCCAACAGCGCATGAGGGACGATCTGGGGTGGCGATTGTGGTCGGGGATGCCGCGGTGCGGGTGGCTGCAACTGCGCCATTGGTGTTGATGCAACCTACTACGCTGTGCAATCTGGATTGCTCCTACTGCTATCTTCCCGATCGGGGCCGGGCCCGGCTGATGTCGGTAGCGGTGGCCGATGCGGTCGCCGAGGCGGCGGCGACCTGGTCCCAGATCCATCCGGTTCGGGTGCTGTGGCACGGTGGGGAACCACTGGCCACCGGGCTGGCGCATTTTGCCGCGTTGCTGGGGCGGTTCGGGCCTGGTCGGGGTCATCCGGTGCGCCACGGTGTGCAGACTAATGCGACGCTGATCGATGACCGCTGGTGTGAGCTGTTCGCGACCACCCCGGTTGAGGTGGCGGTGAGCATTGATGGCCCGGCTCCGGAGAACATCGCCCGGGCGGATCGGGGCGGGCGGGACAGCACCGCGCGCACCCTGCGCGGGATCGATCTGCTGCGCCGCCACAAGATCCCATTCGGGGCGATCGCGGTGGTGGCCGACCCGACCCCGGCCCGCGCGGTGGCGCTGTACGACTGGTTCGCCGAGCTGGGCTGCACCAGCCTGGGTGTCAACATCGAAGAACGCAAAGGCGTTCACCAGGATGTTTCCGGCACGGGCGCCCAGGTGGCCGAGTTCTGGGCCGCGCTCGCGCAGCGCTGGGCAGCCGATCGGCGGATGCCGATCCGGGAGTTCGCGCACGCCTTCGGCTATGTCCGCGACACCCTGGACGGGCGCGGTGCCGCGCGGGCGGACCGGCCGCTGAACCCGATGCCGATGATCACCTGGGATGGGCAGGTGGTCCCGGTCAGCCCGGATCTGGCCGGGTTCTCCTCCCCCCGGCTGGGCCCGTTCACCGTCGGCAGCGTGGTGGATGCGCCGCTGGGGGAGCTGCTGAGCCGCGCTGCTGAGGTGCCGTGGGTGGCCGAGGCGCTGGCCGGGGTCGCGGCGTGCCGGGCGACTTGTGATCATTTCGCCTACTGCCGGGGTGGTCAGGCGGCGAACAAGTACTTCGAAAGCGGGCGGTTAGACGTCACCGAGACCACCTACTGCCGGAATTCAAAGATTGCCCTGATGGAAGGAATGATCCAGTATGCCGACCACGCCCATGCCTGAGACCCCTGAACTCGACCAGCGGGTGCACGACCACCGGGAGGCGCTCATCGGATTGATGGCCGCCGCCGGCCGCTGCGATGACATTTCGAGCGGCTTGATCGTCGACACCGACGACATTCTTGTCGACCCCTAACCCGACGAGTGGCCGTCGGCTCACGTGCGGCATCATCGCAGTAAATGGGAGACGGTGACCAGCAATATCCAGGGTCGGCGGGCCGGGCGGGATGCGACGCCTGGCCCGCCGATTCGGGCCAATCGGAATTATCTGCTGCTGTGGTCTGGCCAGGCGGCCTCGGTGCTCGGCTCACGGGCCTCCGCGCTGGCCTTTCCCCTGCTGGTGCTGGAGCTGACGCAGTCCCCCGTCCGAGCTGGGGTGGTCGGATTCGTCGCCGGACTGCCGATCCTGTTGTGCCAGCTCCCGGCGGGGGCGCTGGTGGACCGCTGGGACCGCAAACGAGTGATGATCGGCTGCGATCTCGGCCGGCTGCTGGTCATCGCCTCCATCCCCCTCGTCGGCTTGCTCATCGGGATCAGCTACCCCCAGCTGCTGGTCACCGCGTTCCTGCACGCCACCTTGTCGATAGTCTTCGCCCTCGCCCAGCGCGCTGCGCTGCCGCACGTGGTCGACGCAGCCGCGCTGCCCGCCGCGGTGGCCCACAACCAGGCCACCATGCAGGGCGCGGCGATCGCGGGCCCGCCGCTGGGCGGGGTGCTGTTCGGGATCTCCCGGGTGCTGCCCTTCGCCGTGGACGCGGTCTCCTACCTGGTCTCGCTGCTCACGCTGGCACTCATCCGCACGCCACTGCAGGGCCCGCCGCAGGCACCCAGGCAGCGGCTGCACCGGGAGGTCGCCGAGGGGCTGCGGTTTGTGTGGGCGGACCGGTCCCTGCGCGCGCTGTCCCTGTTCTCCGCGCCGGTCATGCTGGTGTTCGCCGGTTTCCCGCTTGCGTTGATCGTCCTGGCCCGGCACCTCGGCGCGACGCCCGGCCTGATCGGGATGGTTCTCGGGGTCAGCGGGGTCGGGGGGCTGCTCGGGGCGCTGCTGGCGCCCCGGCTGGTCCGCACCATTGCGGCGGGATGGCTCAACCTCACCGGGATATGGGTCCTGGGGGTGCTGATCGCGCTGCTGGCCCTGGTGCCCTCGGCGGTGGCGCTTGCTCCGATCACCGCCGGGATAGCGGTGGTCGGCCCGGTGCTGGCGGTCGTCGCCCAGACCCGCCGGGCGCTGCTGGCTCCGCCCCACCTGCTGGGCCGGGTCTACAGCGTCAATCAGCTGATCAGCGGAGGTACCGCGCCGCTGGGCTCGCTGCTGTCCGGCGGGCTCCTCGCCTGGCTCGGGGGACCGGCAACCTGCGCCGTGCTGGGGAGCGGCCTGCTGATCATCGCGGCCGCCGCCACGGCCAGCCCCACGATGCGCCACGCTGATCTGCCGGCGGTGGTTGTCTGACCTGGTGATGTCCAGAGCACCCCTGATGATGTACAGAGCACCGCGACACACCGGGCACGAGAACGCGACACGCGGGTCAGAGGTACTGGCCGGTGCCTCGGGTTCTGGGTTCGGCGGGCTGGTCGCCGGGTTGCATCCCGGGTGGGATCGGGCCGGCGGGCAGGCCGCGGCGCATCTGCTCCAGCTGTACCCGGGCGGCCATCTGCTGGGCGAACAGCGCGGTCTGGATGCCGTGGAACAGGCCCTCCAGCCAGCCGACCAGCTGGGCCTGCGCGATCCGCAGTTCGGCGTCGCTCGGGGTGACGTCCTCGCTGAACGGCAGGGACAGCCGCTCCAGCTCGTCGCGCAGCTCGGGGGCCAGGCCCATCTCCAGCTCGCGGATCGAGGACTGGTGGATCTCCCGCAGCCGGTTGCGGCTGGCGTCGTCCAGCGGCGCGGCGCGCACCTCCTCCAGCAGCTGTTTGATCATGCTGCCGATCCGCATCACCTTGGCGGGCTGCTCGACCATGTCGGAGACGTCTTGCCCGCCGTGGTCGTCGAGGGTGCCGGCGGCCACCGGCTGGCCATCCGGCCCGATCACGATGACCTGCTGCTCACGCGGTTCGCTCATGACCCCATCCTCCCCCAACCCTCGCATGTCGGGCGCCGGTGCCCGGTGTGTCGCGGTCTGCTGCCCAGTCGCGGGTGGTCAGTCGCGGGTGGTCAGTCGCGGGTGGTCAGCAAGATCTTGCCAACGACGCCGCCGGCCTCGAGCATCCGGTGTGCCTGCGCGGCCTGCGCCAGCGGGAGGGTGGCGTGCACGACGGGCCTGACCCGGCCGTCGCCGAACATCGGCCACAACCGGGCGCCGACCTCGGCGCACAGGGCGGCCTTCCCGGCCGGGCCCGCCACCGGCCGCGCGCGCAGCCCGATGGCCGCGACGCTGGCCCGCTTGGGCAGCAGGGCGGCGAGATTCAGCTCGGCGCTGGTGCCGCCCTGAAAGCCGATCACCACCAGCCGGCCGTCCGGGGCCAGTGCGGTGATATTGCGCGCCAGGTACTTGGCGCCCATGTTGTCGAGGATGACGTCGGCGCGGCCGGGGAGCCGCTCGGCGAAGTCCTGCCCGCGATAGTCGATCAGGATCTGCGCGCCCAGCTCCGCGCAGCGAGCCAGCCGGGCCGCCGACGCCGTGGCCGCGACCTGCGCGCCCAGCGCCCTGCCGACCTGGATCGCGTGGGTGCCGACGCCGCCGGACCCGCCGTGCACCAGCAGCAGCTCCCCGGCGGCGAGCCCAGCGTGCATCACCACCGTCGACCACACGGTGCAGGCCACCTCGGGCACGCCGCCCGCGGTGACCAGATCGACCCCGGGTGGCAGCGGCAGCACCTGGCCGGCGGGCACCGCGACCCGCTCGGCGTAGCCCCCGCCGGCCAGCAGCGCGCACACCTCGTCGCCGACGGCGAACCCGGACACATCCTCGCCGAGCTCGGCCACCGTGCCGGCGCACTCCAGGCCGACGATCTCGCTGGCCCCGGGCGGCGGGGGGTACCGGCCCTGCCGCTGCACCAGGTCGGCCCGGTTCACCGCGGTCGCGGCGATGTCGATCAGCACCTCGCCAGGCCCAGGTCGGGGATCGGGCTGCTCGGTGAGCTCAAGCACGTCCGGGCCGCCGTATTCGGTGATCGTGATCGCGCGCATAGTGCCCGACGGTAGTCGCCCGCCACCGCGAGGGCAGTGCCCTGTGCCATCGTCTGTGGTATGCCCGACCCCTGGCCATTGCGGCATCTGGTGCTGCGCACACCGCGTCTGACGCTGCGCCCAGACGACGACGAGGGCTTGTACGAGCTGGCGGGGCTGGCGCTGCGCGGCGTGCATCCGCCGCGGGAGATGCCGTTCCTGTCCCCCTGGACCGACCAGACCCCCGATGGACTGGTGCGCGGCACCGTGCAGTACCACTGGGGAGCGCGCTCGCAGCTGACCCCGTCGGACTGGAGCGTCAACTTCCTGGTCCGCCACGACGGCCAGGTCATCGGAACCCAGGGCCTGTCGGCGACGGAGTTCCCGATCACCCGGGAGGTTTCGTCCCGCTCGTGGCTGGGTTTGGCACACCAGCGTCAGGGGCTCGGCACCGAGATGCGTGCCGCCGTGCTGCTGCTGGCCTTCGACCACCTCGGTGCCACCACCGCGCGCTCCGGGGCATTCACCGACAACCCCGCCTCGCTGCGGGTCAGCGAGCGGCTGGGCTACCGCCATGACGGCGCGAACACCCGCGCCAGGCGGGGTGAGCGCGCCACCGAAATCCGGCTGGTGCTCGCGGCGCAGCAGTTCATCCGTCCGGAGTGGACACTCGAGGTGGACAGGTTGGACGGCTGCCGGGCGCTGTTCGGTGCGGATTAGGGTTCCCGGGTGTGGCCCATTTCGGTGACTTTCAGAGTGAGATCTACCTGCGGGGTCTGGCCGGGGAACGGCTGGACCTGCCGATGACCGCCGACGGGCTGGAGGCCGCGGCGCGAGATGCGCTGCCGGCCGAGGTGTTCAGCTATGTGGCCGGTGGGGCGTCCACCGAGCGGACGGTCGCGGCGAACCGCGAGGCGTTCACCCGCTGGCGGATCGTGCCGCGGATGTTACGCGGTGTCACCAAGCGGGATCTGTCCACCACTGTGCTGGGCACGCCGATGACGGCCCCGGTGCTCACCGCGCCGGTCGGGGTACTCGGCATGGTGCACCCCGACGCCGAATGCGGCGTCACCCGGGCCGCCGCGGCACTGGGGCTGACCAGCGTGCTGTCCACCGCGTCGTCGACCACTGTGGAAGACGTCGCCGCCGCGGCCCCGGACGCCCACCGCTGGTATCAGCTGTACTGGCCGCGGGACCCGGAACTGGCCGAGTCGCTGGTCCGGCGGGCCGAGGCGGCCGGATACCGGGCCGTTGTGGTGACCGTGGACACCTGGTCGCTGGGCTGGCGGCCGCGCGACCTGCAGCTGGCGCACCTGCCGTTCCTGTACGCCAAGGGCATCGCCAACTATTTGTCCGATCCGGTGTTCCGGGCCCGGCTGGATGCGCCGCCCGAGGAGTCGGCGCAGGCCATGCAGCTGGCCGTGCGCGCCTGGGCGGAGGTGTTCGGCAATCCCGCACTGGGCTGGCCGGACCTGTCGCTGCTGCGGGCGTGGACCCGGTTGCCGATCCTGATCAAAGGGATCTGCCACCCCGATGACGCCCGCGCCGCGTTAGACCACGGTGCCGACGGGGTGGTGGTGTCCAACCACGGTGGTCGGCAGGTTGACGGGGCCCGGGCGGCGCTGGACTGCCTGCCCGATGTGCTGGCCGCGGTCGACGGGCGGGCGCCGGTGCTGCTGGACTCCGGAATCCGGTGCGGGGCCGACGTGCTGATCGCGCTGGCGCTCGGCGCGCAGGCCGTGCTGCTCGGGCGGCCCTGGGTCTACGGGCTGGGGCTGGCCGGGCAGCGCGGGGTGGAGCACGTGCTGCGCGTGGTGCTGGGTGATCTCGACCTCACGCTGGCGCTGGCCGGCTACGCCAGGCCGTCGGAGCTGGCCGCCCAGGGCGTCGTCAGGCAATCCTGACGCTCAGTTGTGATCAATGTGGGTGTGATCGGTTAGGCTGTATGGGTGAGCAGGGGGAGAGATCAGCCGCGGTGGCTCAGCGATGACGAGATGCGCGCGTGGCGTGCCTACGTGGTCGGCAAGGCACTGCTCGACTCGCGATTGCACCGTGACCTGCAAGAGGAGCACCATCTCGGGCTGGCGGACTACGAACTGCTGGTCCGGCTCTCCGAGGCGCCCAGCAGGCAGGCCCGGATGAGCAGCCTGGCTGAGCAGGTCGCGTCGTCCAAGAGCCGGATCTCCCATCAGATCGGGCGGATGGAGAAGGCCGGGCTGGTGCGCCGCGAGGAATGCCCCAGCGATGGCCGCGGGGTGATCGCGGTGCTGACCGGTCACGGCCAGGAGGTGCTGCGCAATGCGGCCCCGACGCATATCCGGGGAGTGCGCGACAACCTGGTGGATCTGCTTTCCGACGAGGAACGGGCAGTGCTGGCCGAGGTGTTCGAGCGGGTCATGAGCAACCTGCGCGGGCGCTGACCCCGCCCCTCTGCGGTACGCCGAATGGCGTAGTAGGTTGCGCCAACCAGCCCGTCCGGAGTGCGGACGGGCCCCACAGCGGGGAGTGGTGGTGTTCATGACAGACCCGGCAGCAGGGGTGGCAGCCCATGGGCTGGACGCCTCCGGGGCGATCCCGATGGAAGTCCGAGCCGACGCGCTAGCGGGCTCTGCGCGGGATCTGGAGCGGGCCTTGCCCGAGGAACGCGGCGCCCCCCCGCCGCCCCCGCTGAGGGTGCCCGGCCAGATACCTGAGCTCAAGCCAGACACGCCGATGCAGAAGGTCGTGTTGCCTGGGCTGGTGGAGCTGACGCTGGGTAACGTGGTGGTGCCGGGGCGGTTCGACCCGCACCGGATCGCCGGTTTCGTGATGCGGCTGGAGGACGTGCCGGCCAGCTCGTCGTCGGAGCTGGCCCGGCGCTTCGGGCTGACCGAGAAAGCCGGCTGGCCGGTCACCGACGAGCTGCACGTGCTGCGCTTCTATGCACACAGCCCGCAGCTCTACATCAACCCGTTCGAACGCAGCGTGTACCAGGTAGATCTGATCGAGCTTCCGGTCGGCACCGAGCTGTGGCGGATCGACGCCCAGGGTGACGAGCAGCGCCTGGGTGCCTATCTGAACCGGCAGGTCGGCTGGCTGCGCACCGAGACCGCGATGCTGGGTCCGGGCTGCTGGAACCGGCCACCGGTGCCGCTGCGGCCGACTGTGCGCCGCGGTCTGGTCGCGCAGTACCGCGGCGGTGACTTCGACGCCGATTTCGGTCCCCGCCCTGGTGAGGTGACTCTGCATCCGCTGCCCGGCAGGCGGCTGCCGGAGGAGCTCACCGATCAGCCCGGCGCCTGCCCGCTGCCGGTGATGATCGGGGATCTCGACTCCCTTGAGCTGGTGCGCTGGCGCGGCGGGTGGCACGGCCTGCCGGTTGAGCTGGTGGAGTCCGGGCCGGAGCAGACCGTGATCCACTACATCGGGGAGAACGGCCCGCGGGCGGCTGAGCTCGGCCTCGCGGAGGTCGACTACCGGGTATGGCGCGGATCCGTGCCGTGCGACGAGCTGGCCGACGTGGCCGAGCAGTGCGTGGCACTGCGTGCCCCGTGAGTGGCACTGCGTACCCGTGAGTGGCGATGCGAGCCAGGGCCCGCATCGCCAC
>JBOHFT010000083.1:0-17853 GCA_050699815.1 Pseudonocardiaceae bacterium
GGTCCGACCCGTGGGCGCGGCTGAGGTCCCGTAGCCGCTGGGTGGACGGCCGTGCATCCCCCGGCTGGGGTCATTCATTCATCCAGCCCGGTTATCGTGACGATGTTCACCTCTGCCAGGGGCATGCCGGTCCGCACCGCCACCATCGCAGCCGCATAATCGGCATCTATTATTTCCCCGTGCGGAATGTCCACCTTCAATTCCAGGGGCCGGTCATGGGGGCGCTTGCTGCTCTTATACACAATGCTCCTGGTGACCAGCCCTCTGCTCTTCTTGCTCTTCGCATGTTTCACGTGCGGTTCTCCTGAGTGTGCGGCGGTCACGGTGGCGGCTCCCAGGTCAGCACCTCGATCGCGCTGCCCTCCACCCGGCGTTGCACCAGGGCGCCCCCGGGCAGGATCAGCGACGAGGTCCGCTGGCGCACGGCCAGGCAGTCGCGGCTGAATCCCGCAATGTGCAGGACATCGACCCAGTCACCGCCGGCCCGGTGTCCCACCAGCGGCCCGTCCTCACCCGGGGCGGTCCGCCGGAACGCAAAGCCACCCAGCTTGGCCTGGTCGAGCAGCCCTTTGGCGATCACCACATCCGGGCTATCCACCCCCACTCCCCCTTCCGATGCCGCGGGCGGCGAACCCGGGCCGTGGCCGATGGCGGCTGGCCATCGGATGGCGGGGAGCAGGTCCCCGCCCCCTGCGGTCGCGCGGACTGCACGAGCGTGGTGGCGTTCGGCGAGTCACGCCCCAGAGCATCGCGGAGTGATCTAGCATCACTCCCGACAATGAAGATGCTAGCCATGATAGTTATCATGAGCATATGCCACGAGCGGGTGGGGCTGTGAACCACACCGCGGCCGGGCAGAGTTCTTCGTGACTGCTGACGTGATGCCGGGAGGGGGTACGGCGCGGATGGCCACCGGCGCGACGTCGAGCACGGTCCAGGCATGGGAGCTGGGTCTGCGGCTGCGCGAGCGCCGTGAGCAGCTCGGGCTCACCGCGGCGGACGTCGGCACGACGACGGGGATCGGCGGGACGAACATGTCGGCGATCGAGAAAGGCAAGCGGCGGCTGACCGCCGCCAAGCTCACCGAGCTGGCCCGGCTCTATGAGCTGTCCGCCGACGAGCTGGCGGAGCTGGACCCGATCCGGGCCCGGGCCGACCACCGCGAGTGGTACCACGACTACAGCACCCTGCACTCCGAGGAGTTCCTGCGCTTCCTCGGCTTGGAGGCCGGAGCCGCCAGCGAGCGCAACTATCAGGCAGAACTGATCCCCGGCCTGCTCCAGACCGCTGACTACGCCCGGGCCCTGGCCAAAGGAGGCTCGCCCTACATCCGCCCGGTGGACGTCGGGCCCCTGGTGGAGTCCCGGCTGGCCCGCCAGGCACGGCTGGACGGTGAGAGCCCGCTGCGCCTGTCCACGGTGATCAACCAGGCCGCCCTGCTCCAGGAGGTCGGCGGCCGTGCCGTGCAAGCACGCCAGCTCGAGCACCTCGCCAAGGTTATCGAAGACCAGCACGACCACGTCGAGATCCGCATCATGCCCTTCAGCGCCGGAGCCCACCCGCTGATCGGATCTCAGATCGTGATCCTGAGCTTCGACTCACCGCGACTGCCCGACCTGCTCTGGCAGGAGACCGTCAGCTCGCAGACGATCCTCGATCGTCGCGCTACACTCCGGGAGTGCGCCGCGAGCTTCGAGGCGGCCATGGACCACTCCCTGAGCGGGGAAGGCTCACTCGCGCTGATCCGCCATATCCGCACGGAGACCGTATGACCACCACGGCGCACGAGCCGCGTACCCCTGCGGCCGATGGGTGGTTCACATCGAGCGGGAGCAACCCCTTGTCAGAGTGCGTCGAGATCAACTTCGACCATCCGCACGGTCTGGTTCGCATCCGGGACACCAAGGACCGCGGCGCAGGCCCGACGATCAGCGTCACCGGCCAGCAGTGGACCATCCTCCTCGACGAGCTCGCGGCGTCATCCCCGCCGGGCGCAACGGCGCAGTGACCGTGGAGACCGTCAACTAGAGTGGCCACCCGTTCGGACGGCCACACCGGCTGCCCCGCATGACCGGATCATCGCCACTTGCGCTGGGCCCGCCATCCCCCGTCTGGCTCGATCTGGCCGCACCGGCTGGCCGCACCGGCACGGCCAGATCACAGCCAAGATCCGCTCAGGTGAATCAAGTGCCAGCTCCAGTTGCGTTTAGCGTGATGCGCCTTCATTTTGGGGACCGGCACCGAAGCAGCGATAGTCGTCGCTTTCTTGGTACTTGGTTGGGTCGCTGTCGTTCCCTACCGACGTTTTCATGCAGATCGAGCCGCTGATACCGCTTGGTAGCTGACCTGGGCAATTACTGCTAGTTCCCTGCTTGCAAAAATCTCTGTGCACGACCTCGTAGTTATTGTGACTGTCAGGTTCCCGGCGATAGAAGAGCACCCCTACCCAGCTGCTATCATCCTTCATGTCGTAAATAACAAAACTATAAGCATCAGGGTAGTAATCTGTCCTCCCAGTCTTATAGCCAGGTGCCGAAACAGTGCATGGTCCAGCGGGCGCACACTGTGGCGGGGGGCGTGAACCGGCAGCAAATGTGGCAGGCACCCCTAGCCCAAGCGTTCCGATGACCAGAGTGCCGATCACTGCCCAGCGTCGAACACTGTTCACACGTCAGTCCTTTCCGGTAATTACCAGACGAAAATGGGAGCTGTGTGCCTTTTTTCATATCTCCCACGGAAGGAGCAGTGCCCTTAGGCGGGGTCATTGCGACGTTGATGGCGGCCAATCCAGGACGCACTATTTTAAGCTCGATATTTGGTGCTAGGTCAGGCTCAGCCAGCCTCGTCGATGCCTACATCGGATCATGGCAGGTGACGTAATCACCACCGTCCTGCTGTTTGGGCACGTCGCAACCCGTTTGGACATAAGTATCATTAGGGTAGTACCAGTTAATTTTTACTGTTCCAACCCACCAGTAGTTTGAGTCAGGGTTGGAACCGGTGTGCAGCTGAGTGCAGTTCCGGACAGTCTCGCTGTTTTGATTTAACCCTGCTGTGCACTGGCCATACGAACTGCCACCGTAGTAGATGATGTGCTGCCCATTGGTCCCTGCCGAGGCCGCTCCAGCTCCTAGCAGGCCGCTGGCTACAATACCCAGCATTGCTATAAGCGGGACCAGGCACTTACGGCACGAGTTCGACATTGTCGGCTTCTCTTTCTGTCTTTCTTTGCGGCGAGTTCAGCCCGCATCCTGACGCTAGCAGCCTTTTTGTCCGGACTGCCGCTTGCGCGGAGCGGTATCGTGGTCCCAGCGGAGGCTAGGCTCGCGGCGCTCTAGTTGACGGTTGACGGCGCTCGTGTCGACCCCCCGTGAGGCTCCGGGATTCCAGCCCGCGCCCAGGCCGGAGGCTCCCCATACGCTGATCACTTCACTACAGTAAGTACGCTGGCAGCGTACAGGAAGTAATCATGGGGGACGCGAGCGCCCCTGGCGGGTCGCCCGTGCGGGCTGAAAATCTCGTCGCACCAGCACCGTCAGCCCGGGCGCATCTTTGTCGAGCCAGGAGCCGGGGCCGCTGTCGAGAAGACCGGTGACCCGACGAGGTACCCGCGCAGGACTCCGTGCCTTGGGGGGCTTCAGCGGCAGGTGGGTCGGTAAGGAAGCTGCTTGCGGGTGATTTTGTCCCATTGCTCCTCGCTGACGGTCCCGATGATATCGCAAAGGTGGTCGGTGACCCGGCCTGTGTCGAGATCCCACAGCCGCACGGTGCCATCGGCGCTGGCGGTGGCGAGTAAGCGGCTATCCCGGCTGAACGCCGCAGTGTTGATGGAGCCGGTGTGGCCGACCAGCGTGGCGATAGGTTCGCCGTTGTGGTCCATGTCCCACAGCTTGGTCGTGTTGTCGTCGCTGCTGCCGGTGGCCAAGGTGCGGCCGTCGGGGCTCAACGCCATCGGATAGTCCCCGGGGGGCAGGGTGGGGATGGCCGCAGTGGCGGTGGGCCTGCCGGTACTCGCCTCCCATCGCCACACGGTGCCGTTGTCGCTGAGGGTTGCCAGACTGCCACCGTCCGGGCTGAACACCACTTTTGTGATGGATCTGGCGGGGGTGGTCAGCTGGGCGATGAGATGTCGGCTGGCTATGTCCCACAGTCGGGCGGCGCCATCAGTATCAGCGGTAGCCAGAAGGCGGCCATCCTCGCTGAACGCCACCGCGTTGCTGGTGTGGCCGTCCGGTAATGGGCCCAAGGGTGCGGGGTGAAATGGGTCGGTCACGGTCCACAACCGCACGATGCCATCCTTGCCGAGGGTGGCCAGACTGCCACCGCCCGGGCTGAGCACCACTTTTTTGACAGGGCCGGGACTGTCGAGATTGACGACGAGATGTCGGCTGGCTATGTCCCACAGTCCGGCGGCGCCATTCGCATCAGCGGTAGCCAGAAGGCGGCTATCTCCGCTGAACGTCACTGCGCCGATGGGGCCGGGCAGTGTGGCGATGAGATGTCGGCTGGTCCTGTCCCACAGTCGGGCGGTGCCATCCGCGCCGACGGTAGCCAGAATACGCTTATCGGGGCTGAATTCCATATTGTGAACAGCGGTGCCGATGGCGGGCGGAGAGAGGATCGGGCCATTCGTGTCCCATAGTGTCACGATTTTTCCCTTACCGGCAGTGGCTACGGTATGTCCATCCTGGTGGAATGCCACACTGATGATGGAGTCATTGTTATCCCCGGCCTCGAGAGTGCCAACTAGCTGGCTGGTGGCGACATCCCACAGCTGCGCGGTGCCATCCGCGCCGGCGGTGGCCAGGGTGCTCCCGTTGGGGCTGAACACCACCTCATTGACGATCTTGGCTCGATCAGGCAGGATACTTACGACGCTGGGGTGGCGCGGGTCGCGGACGTCCCACAGCCGCGTGGTGCCATTGCCTCCGGCGGTGGCCAGGGTGTTCCCGTCGGGGCTGAACACCATCGCGTTGGCGTAGTTGTAGTTGGTGTGGTCTTTCAGGGGTGGGCCCAGCGGCGTGGGGTGAAGTGGGTCGGTCACGCCCCACAACTGCACGATGCCATTTTGGTCGATGACGGCCAGAATGCTCCCGTCGGGGCTGAACTCGGCTTTGTTGACAGGGTCGGCAATGTCGATCTTGGCGATGAGCTGATGACTGGCTACATCCCATAGCCGCACGGTGCCATCGGCGCTGATGGTGGCCAGAATACGCCCGTCGGGTCTGAACGTTGCAGCAAAGAGGGTGGAGCCGGGGTCACCGACGGGGATGGCAATGGGTTCGCGGCTGGTTACGTCCCACAGCCGGGCGATGCCATCCCCACCAGCGGTAACCAGAAGGCGCCCGTCCCGGCTGAACTCGACGTCGTTGACTATGCTGGGACTGCCGAGTTGGGTGATTTCCTTATGGTTGGCTACATCCCATAGCCGCACGGTGCGATCTGCGCTGGCGGTAACCAGGGTTTTCCCGTCGGGGCTGAACACCACTTTGTTGATATCACCGTCGTGACCGGCCAGTTGGCCGGCGAAGTACTGGGATTGCGCACTCAGCAGCACACCGCGCGTCACCGGCTCCTGCACCAGGCGGAACGCCTCCACTGCCATCAACATCGCAGCGTCCGGATGCTCGGCGGCCAGCAACAGGGAATTGGCCGCGAACTGGCTGCTAGCTAAGTTGAGCCCAGCACGGTACTGCTGAAAGGCGGTACCTCCGGCGAGAAGCGCCACGACGGCCAGCAGGCCCACCAATTTGCGGAGGCCGTTCAGCTTGCGTGTTCTGCGTTTTTCATGACTCCTGGAGGAGTCCAGGAACGACTGCACACTGAGCGGGGCAGTGGAAGCTGTCTCGTCGAGATTTTCCAGGACGGCCGCCAGACGGGCGCCGCGGTAGAGGAACGCGGGATCCTGCCCGTTCTCCTCCCATACCCTGGCGGCGCCCGCCAGTTCACTGTGCAGACGCAGCCGCTCCCGATCCTGATCTATCCAGGACCCCAGCCGCTGCCAGGTATACACGAGTACCTCGTGCACCATCTCTGCGGTGCCGTCACCGAGGGTTATCAGTCTCTTGCTGGTGAACTCCTCCAGTACGGCTCTGACGTCGTCGGCGGTGCTGGAGCCCACAGTCACGTCGTTCAGCTGGATCCGGCGCCGGGTCGGCTGGCCATGGTCGGTGAAGGTGACCATGCGGAGAAACATCATCCGCGCAGCCTCTTGCTGCGCCGGAGTGAGGTTGTGGTAAGCATCCTCAGCGCTCACCTGGATGCCGTTGCGAAGCCCGCCAGCCGCATAAGCATGACGGGTGAGCGTCGTGCCCTCTCGGTGCTCCCACGCCAGGAGCATGGCCTGGGACAGCAGCGGCAGTGCTCCTGAGTCGAACCCACCGGCGGTCCCCGTCGAGCGCAGCTCGGCGAGGACGTTGTCAACCAGCCCGGCCTCAATGCTCAGGCCGGCGGCTGCCGCAGGCCCGGTGATTGCGGACCGCAGCTCGACCTCGGCCATGGGCCCCACCACGAACACACCCGATCTCACCGCCTCGGCCAGGGGCGGGTAAGCAGTGCAGTCGCTGAAGAAGTCAGCGCGCAGTCCCAGCACGACGATGGCCGGGGGCAGCTCGGTGGAGCGACGTCCCACCCCAGCCATGGCGCACAAGCTGGTGATGAACGCCTCCCGCTCGGCCTTGTCGATGACCACGGTGAAGAGTTCCTCGAACTGGTCAACGATCACCACCAGCCGGCTCGGCGAGATCCTCGGCTCGGATCCGGCATGCTGGGCAGCGCAGGCCAGCAGTGCCTGCCGAACGTTGAGGTGTGCCGTATCGGGATGTTCGGCCAGCGACTCCCTGACCTCGGCGCTGTTGACACTCGCGAGCTGAGCGAGATGAACCGCGAGCTCGTCCAGCGGCGCGGGCCCTGGTGTGATCACCAGCTGGGGCCAGTCCTGCGACCCGGGCCCGAGTGTGCCCTTGGCTAACGCAGGGAGCAGGCCGGCCCGCAGCAGAGAGGACTTGCCGGCCCCTGATGGCCCCGTCACCACCTGCATGCCCACCCCGCCGCGCACGCGGCCGGCCAGTTGCGCCAGCAGCTGAGTGGTCATGAGCTCGCGGCCGTAGAAGACCTCAGCCTGGTCCTCGTGAAACGCTGCCAACCCCCGGTAAGGGCAGCTGTCCTGCCAGCGGGTACCTCCTGGCATCGAGTCCCGCTGCAGCAGGTAGGCCACCCTGGCCCAGGCTGATTTCCAGGCGTCCACCTCGGTGGCCGGCACGTCGCAGGCACTGAGGAAGGCCGCAACGATCTCCAAGGACGGCAGGCGGTCGGGGTGGGCGAGGGCGTCAGCCAGCGTGCTGCGCGCAAGAGTGTGGTCGCCATTTTTCCGGGCCGAGACGCTGAGGTCGCGCAGGGAGCGATTGCCCGCACGGGCTCGCAGTGCCCTCAGCGCCAGGTGGAAATCCTGCGGGGATGTGAGGGAACTCAGTGGTGGGACGTCGCCGGTCGGCAGGTGCTCCCTGGCGCCGGGAGAATCCGAGGGGACGGCCACCGCACCGCCGCCGCCTCCCGGTGCGGTGGCCGTGCCCGGATCGGCCCCTCCCGGTGCGGTGGCCGTGCCCGAGCCGGCCCCTCCCGCGGCGGCGGCCTGCCAGCGAGCCTGCCACTGCTGCAGATCTCCACCGCAGCCCTTCACGAATGCCTGGGTGACCTCCCAGGTAGGCAGCCGCTGCCCCCGCGCGGCCTCGCACAGGGCGCCGTGAGAGCAGTGCGCCCGCTGCGCGAGCTCACGGTAGGTCACACCCGCAAGCTCGCGCAGCTGCCGCAGCTCTACCGCGAACGCAGCCTGAGGGCCGGTGCGCGGATCGATCGGGATCTCCGGACGCGCCACAGATCACTCTCCTGAATACCCGGTGCTGTCTACGGCATGGCTTTCAGCGCAGCTCAGGCAATGTCCGGGCGCTGCGGCCGGGTCAACCGGCGCAAGACCTCCTCGCTGAGCATGGCGGCAGCCGCGACAGCGCTGATCGCGGCGTCGATCCCGTTGCCGCGCATCACCAGCGAGACGACTGCGAAGACGATCACGATGAGCACGATGACGCGCACTGCTGTTGGCGGGAAGCACGTGTTCTCAGGCACGCGAGGTACAGGCCACCACATAGGATGTTCTCCTGTTCGTCGGCTGGTCCTTAAGACGCCCGTTGACAGGTGAGCCGCGCTGGTTTTGCCCCCCAGAGCGCCTCAGGCGTCTGCTACACAGTGTTACCAGACCGTCAAGCGAAGTCCAGCTGACACAGCGAAGATCGGCTGTGGAACGGTAATTGAGAACAACGCCCCGGGCCGGGCAAGCGCTCCACCTAGCCCGGACGCGCTGGCTGAACAACCCCCCCGGTCCGGCTGCGTGAGCCGGACATCATGCCCTTTCCCGGCTGAACAACTGGGATGTTTCCGCAGATCAGAGGGATTTCTGGTTGTTCACGTGGTCCGGGATGATCCGGGAGTGTCCGTGGCTGTTGGCATGTGGCGGCGAGCAGGGGAGGCTCTATCCCTAGCGGGACCTGCTGCAGGCCCCGTGGAGCGAGGCACGTCGGCTGGTCCTGACACTCCGCTCCCAAGGACCCCTGTTGCCCCAGGGGTCCTTAATATCCCCCTACGGTCCGTCGTGGTCTCGGCCCACTCACTGTGCCCCGCGGGGGCTGGCTGTCCACGATGATCCGGCATCCGGACACCACATGCCAATGTGGTGCGGTATGGTATCATTCCGGTATGGCAATGACCCTCCGGTTACCTGAGCACCTGGCCGCCGAGTTGCGCGAGGCGGCCGAGGAGGATCGCCGGAGCGTGCATCAGACAGTGGTGCTGGCGGTCGAAGCATGGCTTGCCGCCCGAGAGACCGCCGAGATCAAGTCTGATCCTGACACGCTCCGGGCTCTTGCGGCGGCGCGCGAGGAGGTCGCCCGGGGGGAGGTGTCCACGACCGCAGACGTGCTTGCCGTGCTCGCAGCGCGGCGACGCCACAGCGCGTGACCTGCCCGCCGTATGAGCTGCGCTGGTCCCGCACAGCTCGCCGGGCGATCGGCGAGCAGCTCCCCGAAGAGGTGGCCGCCGCGGCCGCGGAATTCATCACCGGGCCGCTGGTGAGGAATCCACCGCGCCTCGGGAAGGCCCTCGGCGCAGAGCTGACCGGGATCCACGCTGCTCGGGTCAGTCAACAGTGGCGGGTACTGTACGAGATTGACGAGGCTGGACATGTGGTGACCGTGCTCGACATCCGATACCGTGCCACCAGCTACCACCGACGGTGACGAGCGGAATGGGCTTGGTGCCAGCCGGTGGAAGCAACCGCACCGTTGACTCGATCATGACGGCCGTGCCGTCTGAACCTTAGTGCTGGATCACCGCCGGTCCGCCCACGCGATCGGGCTCGGTGGTGCTCCGCGGAACACCACCACCGTCCACCACTACCTCCGACCGGACTGGCAGGCCGGACGTCACGGGGGCGCTTGCGATCACCGCGGCGAGCTGATCAGGCCAGCGGCGGGAGCGTTCAGCCAACAGTGCCGTCGATGATCGTCACGGGGCCGCCGTCGGCGAAGCGCGCCGGTGGCGGGCCGAAGACGCGCTGGCTGGTGTTCACCACCGTGCGGCCGAATGCGCGGTTCCCGGCGGCCCCGATCGCCGCTCCGATCCCGAACGGTGCGACCCGGCCGAGCGCCAGGACTCCCAGCTTGCGCCCGTATCTGGTCAGAAACCAGCGGCCGAGGGTCGTGTTGATCGCACTGATCGAGGACATCGGGATCATGTCCGGCAGCAGATCTCCCCAGTGCTGCCCCGTCCGGCCGGTCATCTTTTCCACCAGCATGGCGCCGCGGTCCCCGAGCACGACGGCAAGCACCAGCGTCCGGCGCCGCTCGACCTCCTCGACCCGGATGCCGTGCACCTCGGCGACGGCCAGCGCGAACAGCGCCGTGGCCTCCAGGAACACCACCGTCTCCCCGCCAGTAAGCGCGAGGGCGGCGAGAGTCCCGACAGCAGGCACGGCAGCGGCGCCACCCACCGCGGCTCCGCTGACAGTGACCGTTGTCAAGTACTGCTTCTCCAGGACAGCGATGATCTCGGCCGGGGTCGCGTCGGGCCGCGCTTGGCGCAGCCGCGCCACGTGACCGGCCACGGGCGATCGCTGGATGCTGATCGCCTTCTCCAGGGCTCTGTGCAGCACCCCGGGCAGGCCCGCCCGCTCGTCACCCAATGGTTGTGACCTCCCACCGCGTTCGGCAAGGTCCAGTGGTGGGGGCCTTATCCCTTCAGCAGCACCCGTGCCATCCCCGACAGCGCCCCGTTCACCTCGTCGAGGCTGAGCTGGGCTGGGTTGAACTGCTCGGCCGATTCCAGGCCCAGCCAGTCAAGCTGGTCGGCGTGCTCGGGGTGGCTGGGATCGGACAGGATCTCGCACAGTTGCTCGTATCCCCCGATCCCGCCGCAGTCCTCGGGTGGGCAGGCCCGACGGCCAGCCAGGCAGCGCGGGTAAGCGACGCCAGGCTCGGCGGTGCGGACCTCCTCGACGAGGATCTCGTGCTCCCAGTCGTCACCGAAATCGTAGGTGTAGCGGAGGCGATCGCCGGCCCGCCTGGCGGCCTTGTCCAGCTTGGTCGACGCCGCACTGCGGTGCCCAAGCTCGGGGTCGGCCACGCCGTAGTCACCGACCGGCGTGGAGAAGACCCACAGGTGGCAGCCCATCCATCCGAACGCCTCCTGGATGGTGTGATGCAGCTGTTCGAGGGTGATACCGGAGGGGACCTCCAGCCGACGCCAGATCGGCGGCCGGGCGCCCCGCAGCGTGACCTTCACCTTGTGCACGGTTCGCATGGTGGCGATCGGTGCGCGGCGCTTGCCCGCGGCACCGGGCTTGGCCAGCGGGGCGACCACATCGTCGGGCAGCAGCGCAACCCGCCGCCGCAGCAGGTCCAGATACTGACCGACGTCTTCAACCTGGTCCGGCTCGACCGGGCAGGGTGCTGCGGCCAGCGCCCGGTCCAGGATCGCACGGGCCGCGGCGGGTGCGTAGTCGCAGAAGTCCCACCCGTGCCGCTTGGTGACCTTCTGGTACTCGGCGCGGATCTCGTCCGGGCGGTCGGTCGGGTAGCAGTCTTTCACCCCGCCGCCGAGACCATAGTCAATCAGCACGACGAACGCGTGGGCCTTGCGGCCGTAGGTGAAGGTGACCGTGATCCCCTGCTGAGCGCCGAAGTCATCAACGAACCCGAAAGACGGGCCGACCTGCGGCGCGCCCAGCTCGCGCACCCACGGACGGTCGGTGAGTCCGGCGGCGACCAGCCGGTCGGCAGCCGCGGCCGCCGCGGGTTGAATCTCGGGCGGGCCCAGGACGGCCACTACCCGAAGCATGGCCAATGCCTCAGGCTTGGCGGTGCTCTCCGCGTGCCCGATCAGCCCGGCGAGGACCTCGGGGACCTCGTCGGGGTCCGGTGCGGTCTGGCGCATCGTGCCCAGGAATTCGGCCCCGGACAACTCCGCTCTGAACGTGTCAGCGCCCGGCTTGCACAGCGGCCCCCATCCCTCCAGCAGCCCGGCCAGCGCCTCCTCCGGTGACGGCAGCACCCCCATCCCGGCCAGCTTCC
This sequence comes from Pseudonocardiaceae bacterium, assembly GCA_050699815.1. Lineage (GTDB taxonomy): Bacteria > Actinomycetota > Actinomycetes > Mycobacteriales > Pseudonocardiaceae. Next base: position 11,619 of record JBOHFT010000083.1, read on the forward strand.
GCAGCACCTCGTCAGCATCGCGCGCGCCGTCCAGCGCCTGCAGCACTTCCTCGGGTACACCCACGGCGGCCAACTCCGTGCGCAGCTCGACCAGCTCGTCGCTACCGGCCTGCCCACAACCGTCGACGGCGGTAAGTCGCCCGCCGTCGCCCCAGGTGTTAGCCACGCGCCCCATCCTCCCACACACACCTTTGGACACCGCGATATGGATGCTTAGCGCGCTTGGATCGGGCTTGGGAACAGCGACAAGCATCCATATCGCAAGCGGGGCCATGGGTTTGGTGAGGGGGCGCGGGCGCTAGCCGAGCTGGCCGCGGATCGCTCCGGGTTTGAACTCGGTCGTGTGGATGTTGATGTAGTACCCGGATGGATTGCCGATGATGGCCTGGATCGTGTCTTGGCTGCTCCTTACGCAGCCCGAGGCGGTGCTTCGCCGTCCGGCGAAGTGCTGGTCGTTGAAGAAATCGATCACGTGTGGGCCGTCTTGGAGCCGGGGGCCGACGTGCAGATGCGCGGCGGTGACGTCGCCTTTGAGGCCCCTCCACTCGAGGAAATAGCAGGCCGTCTCACGGGCTTGGTCTAGGTCGAGCCGGGCTTCGCCGCTCCCGCCGGGGTTCCCGCCGGTGGCGACCTCCTCCGGGGTCAGCCGGATGGAGAAGTGGCCGGGGCCTTGCTGCTGCGTGTTGTCGTGCGCCGACGCTGCGCCCGGCAGGGCGGCGACGGCAAGGAGCGACGAGGCACCCGCGAGGCACGCTCCGAAACGTCCCAACATGGTGGGCCTTCCTCTCCGCCGGCGATCCCGGGACCATATCGTGCTCACTATCGTGCTCACTGTGACGGGTCCACAACAGGAAGTAGTCGCCCGTGCGTCCTGCGCGGGCAGCGCCGCCCAGCCGTTGAGCACTCCGGTCAACCAGCGCGAGCCATCGGGGAGGCTGTTACCGCGCGACCGGTGGCTCGGTCGAGGACCTCGGCGAGCACCGCGCCGGGGTCAAGATCGAGATCGAGGTCGGTGCTGCGCCATGCCACAAAGGCGTCCGGCCGGACCAGCACAGCCCCGTCAGGTTTGACGCCGTAAGCGGTGGGCCAGTCGCCTATCTCCAGGGCGCGGATCTCCGGCTGTAGGATAGTGATCGGTCCCTGCCGCGGCCAGATAACGCGGGCAGACAACAATGCCTGCCGAGAGCATCCGGCAGCTGACCCGAGAGCCGCTCAAAAATGCCTAGCAGTGCGGCTCGATCAGCGCTTGAGCCGGACTCCACCCCGCAGTGCCAGTGTTTCAGGCGCACCGAACATGGTGGTCTCACCATACCGCTCTCGATGAAGGACCCGCGCGAATGACGAGCAAGGCACCGGACACCAGCACGCCCGACGGCATTTTACGGCTGGTCCATGCTTTCCGCGAGGCCAAGGCTCTGCTGACCGCGTTCGAGCTGGGTCTGTTCACCGTCCTGCATCACGAGCCGGCCACCGAGGAGCAGATCCGCCAGCGGCTCGGGCTGCATGGCCGCGGGCTGTCGGACTTCCTGAACCTGCTGGTCGCGCTGGGCTTGTTGGCGCGCACCGGCGGCGGGTACCGCAACGCCGCAGGCGCAGACCGGTATCTGGTGCCCGGCGAGGGAACCTACGTCAGTAACTTCCTGGAGCAGGTAAACCGCAATCACTACCCGGCCTGGGGGCGGCTCGCCGAGGCTCTGCGAACCGGTGAGCCGCAGGCCGACATCGGCTTCACGACGATGTTGAACACCCCCGCCCTTCTTGCCCCATTCGTCGGCAGGATGGACGCCCTCACGAACGTGCTGGTACCGCTGCTGATCGAGAGCTTCGGCTGGCCGGGCAGCGGGACGGTGCTGGACGTCGGTGGCGCGCGGGGCAACCTGGTCGCCCAGATAGTCAGAGCCCAGCCGCAGCTGACCGGCAGCGTGTTCGACCTGCCCCAGATGGCGCCGCTGTTCGATGAGCTGATCAGCCAGTACGGCCTCGGCACGGTCCATTTTCACGGTGGCGACTTTTTCACCGACGAACTGCCGCAGGCCGACGTGGTGATCATGGGAAACGTGCTGCACGACTGGAACCCCGAACAGCGGCGCATGCTGGTAGAGAAAGCGTTCCACGCGGTGTCTTCCGGCGGCGCACTGCTGGTCTATGACCAGATGCTCAACGACGAGCCCGACCACCAGGTAGAGAAACTGCTCAGGAGCCTGCACATGATGCTGATCACTGAAGGCGGTTCCGAGTACCCGGTGAGCGAATTGCGCATCAACGCCCTGGCCGCTGGCTTCACGTCCGTCACTGACCAGCCGCTCGGGGACTACGACACCTTGGTGATCTGCCGCAAGGGCACCTAACGGATCAGTAGCCAGCGTAGGCCTGCTCAATCCGTTTCAGCAGCAACACGTTCTCCTCATGGGAGTTGCCGGGCCGAGGGCGGCCGTGAACACCATTCGTAGTATGGATCTGAGCACTGCTGAGGGTGCTCACCGCGAGGTGAGCCAGGCGATGATGCCGTCGGCGATGGCAGCCGCGTAGCGGGCCCGGCCGATCGGAGTGGACATCAGCGCCGCATCGTGGGGGTTGCGCACGTTGGCGCACTCGACCAGCGCTGCCGGGATCTCGGCGAGGTTCAGTCCGGCGAGGTCCGAGCGGGCGTCCAGGCCACCGGAGCCGACGTAGTCAGCGGCGGCGAAGCCGCCCCGGCGCAACGCCCCGGCCAGTGCTTCGGCTAAAGCGACTGACGGTGGGCCCTGGCTGGCATTCAGCGGCGGCTCGGAGTAGATGACGTGGAAACCGCGCCTGGACGGGGCCGCCCCGTCGGCGTGGATGGAGACCACCGCGTCGGCGCCCGCCCGGTTCGCGATCGCGGCGCGGTCGTTCACGCACGGGCCGACCCCGGTGTTGTCCGGTCGGGTCAGCACCACCTGCACCCCACGCGCGGTCAGCGCGTCACGGACCCGGAGCGCGACATCCCAGGTGAAGGCGTGCTCGGGGTAGCCGCTGTCGGTGGAGGTGCCGGTGGTGTTGCACGCCTTGGTGCCACCCCGGCCGTTGGGGACCGGGCGGTTGATCTCCGCCGGGTGCGCGGCGTTGGCGCCGTTGTGTCCCGGGTCGAGCACCACCGTGATTCCCACCGATGCCGCTAGCGTACTTGCCCCGCGCGTCGGTGACTTCGTGCTCGGCGACAGGACCGGCAGCGGGGAGACCGGAGCAGGCTGCGGTCCGGCTGCCCCGCACGCTGCAAGCGCCACCAGGCCCGAGACGAGCACCCGCAGCAGACCGCGCCGCACCGCAGTCAGCGCCGCAGTCAGCGCCGCGCCGCCCAACCCACACCCCGTCACCACCCAAAGGCTTCCACCATCCGCATTCAGCGGGCTGAGCGGGGTTACGGCGGGTCGAATAGCCCCGCTCAGCCCGCTGAATGCGGGACGGGTAGTAATGTGGCGGTATGCCCGAGTGTCGGCTGCTGGGCAGTTGAGGTCGGCGCGGTGGGCTATCACCTGCAGCTCCCGGCGTGCCTGGGCCAGCAGCTCACGCACGAACGGGTCCCGCTGCACGCGATGGGCGTGGATCGTCTCAGCGCGGCGCAAGGCCCCAGCACGGCGTCGTATTGGCGGCGAAGCCCATCGGCCTCGGCTATGGTATTTTCGATCTTTCCTCGTCCTTCCGCGAGGTCGAAACTTCGTAGGTACTGTGGAGCTAGCCCAGAGCGGGACCTGCTAGGTAAGACCAGTGAAGTGAGGGGAAGCAATGATCAAGGCACCACAGGGCGTCCAGGAATTTTTTCTGCTTGTCGCCCGGCTCGCGATCGGCGTGGTCTTTTTCGCGCACGGATGGCAGAAATTGTTCAGCGATGGAATGGACAAGACAACCGCCACGGTCACCAATTTTGGCATCCCGCTGCCGGAGATCTCCGCATGGTTTACCGCATTGGTGGAGCTAATCGGCGGGGCCGCCTTCATTCTCGGCCTGCTGATGCCACTGGTCTCGATCCTGTTTGCCGTGGTCACAGCCGGCGCGCTCGTGTTCGTGCACGCCAAGGCCGGGTTGTTCGCGCAGGCTGGCGGCTACGAGTATGTGCTGGTATTGGGAACCGCGGCCCTTGCGGTGGGATTCAGTGGCAGCAGGTACTCCGTCGACGGCATGGTCAGCGGCAGGAGCAAGCAAGCCGTCTCCAGCTGATCGGGGCGTGGATCGTCTCAGCGCGGCGCCGGTGCCCACAGCGCCGTCCACCACCCGTCGTCGAGGAGACCATCGACCATCCGCGGAAGATAGGTCACGAGCAGCAAGGTTACCGTTGACGCGCACCATCAGCTAGCGCTTACGCGCACCTAGGACTGCTGTCCATGCGCACTCCAGACTAACGCTCGCGCTCGGCCCAGTGCGCCATTACCGGTGGGCGGCCCGAACACGGCTAGTCGCAGGTGGGGGCGATGGTGAGGTTGGTGATCTGGGTGAGCGCAGCGCCCCGCAGGCGCTGGTGTTGCTGTAGGTGACCTTCAGATAAGCGGGCGGATCGGTCGAGGCTGATGGCGCCCACCAGCTCACGCCCACCCCGATCAGCAAGAATGCGAGCGCGGCGACCACCAGGCGGCGGCCGGCGTCGAAATCGTCGGTGGCCTGGTCCGCGACCGCGATCTAATAGGCGTCGACAGTGCCGTGTGTCAGCCGCCCAGCTTCAACTGGACCTGCTGCGCTGAACCGTCCAAACGCGGCAGCCTGACTCACGAAGATCGGTAGACGTCTCCGCGGTGATCTACTCGTACGACCGTCACCGTGCGGGCGTCCTCGTCGATGAGGTAAGCGCCACGTCGAGCGGAGAAGTGGCCCGCCAGCTCACGTTCGAGGGGTTTGCCAAGACGGTGCGGGTTGGCCGCCAGCGGCCCTGCGATGAATTCGACACATGCTCCGACGATCTTTTCGGGCAGCCGCCGCAGGCATCGGCGGGCGGTGGCGGTGACCTCGACTCGATACTGCTCACTGGTCACGGCAGCGAGCCGAACTCCGCCCGGATCTCGTCGATCGTCACCGTCCGGCCCGCCGCGATGTCCTCAGCCGACTCCCGGATCTCGGCAAGCGCGCGAGGATCCGACAGGATGTCGAGTGTCTCCTCGAGTGACTCCAGATCATCGGGTGCGATCAGGACCGCCACAGGCCGACCATGTCGTGTGACGACTATCCGCTCATGCGTGCGTTCCACCTCTCCGATCAGCTCCGAGAAGCGATCTCGTGCGTCACCGACCGGCACCAGACTCATGACCCAAAGATACGCCAGACTTCACGCCACATCAAAGACGCGCCGTAGGTGCTCACTCTGGCCTGGTCTCCGCGTACAGGTCGTTCAGGCCGACGGCCAGCACATGGTCGCCTGAAATACGCAGATCGGGATCGAACCCGGCTGCGCCGTAGCAGGCGAGCACGGTGTCGCGGGTGTCGTACCCGCGGCCAGCCAGCAGATCCCGGGCTCGGCGGAGGCGATCGACATGGCGGGCACCGAGGACATCGCCCCACTTCACTTCACCGAGGGACAGGATCCGCCGTGGCTCGCCGGGCACCGTGGGCGCGAAACCACGACGTCGATCTCGATCTGGCTGCGCCGGGCCGGGTCGGCAGCGGCGCCGACCTCGCCGGGCAGCGTTCCGAACAACCCGGGTGGCGATGCCGCCGCGGGTCCCGTTGCCGTTCGCGACCGCGGCCAGGACGGAGTGGTAGAGCGCGGTGTCCCGGCACGTCGGCTGCTTCCTCCAGGAGGTAACGGGCCGCACGGAACAGCGGGCTGGCCGAGTTGAGCACCGCTCGCAGCACCCACTTATCGAAGTCGGCCAGGCTCTGCGGGCTGTCGTCGTTGACGAAACGCCGATAGGCGGGGGTGCCGCCGACGACCGCGTGCAGCTGGACGGCCAGCCGTGGGCCTGCCACCTCCCAGTAGCGGGCGGCCAGCGGGTAGCCGAACGGGCGTACCACCAGATCGACGGCAGTGAGATACCTGATCGCCTCGTCCCAGCCGAGGAAGCGCGGTGGTACGGGCGCGTTCACGGCCCGGCCCACCACGTCCGCGAACAGCCGCAGCGACTCGGATTCGGTGGCCTGTGTTGCACTCACACCTCACCGTTGACTCGATCATGACGGCCGGGCCGCCGCCTGATATGGAGGGCGGTTTGTCAAGTGGGCATGGTGAAGCGGTGTCCACGACCGTCGCCGTGGACACCGCTTCGGTTGACCGGATGGCGCGGTGGTGACG
>JBOHFT010000084.1:0-17809 GCA_050699815.1 Pseudonocardiaceae bacterium
GTCCAGCCGCCGGCACCGGTCCAGCCGCCGGCACCGGTCCAGCCGCCGGCACCGGTCCAGCCGCCGGCACCGGTCCAGCCGCCGGCACCGGTCCAGCCGCAGCAGCTACAGCCGCCGCCGTCGGACGAGCCGGCTGCACCTCCGGCCCCGCCGGTATCTCCGGCGCCCGCCGTGCCACCGACCAGCCCACCGGCCCCGGTCGGCGAGGCCCCGGCGGAATCGGCCGACCCGCAGGTCGCCGAGCAGATCCGGCAGGCTCGCGAACGGCTGCAGAGCCAGGACCCGACGGTGCAGCAGCAGGGGCTGGCCGCGCTGAACTGTGCCGCTCCCAACCCCTTACGCGGCAACGACGACCCGAGGCTACCGCTGGTGACCTGTGACCAGGACGGCACTGCCAAGTACCTGCTGGGGCCCGCGTTCATGTCCGGCGAGGAGATCTCCAACGCATCGTCGGGTTTGAATCCAGACGGCACCGGATACGAGGTGCGGCTGAACTTCAACCGCCAGGGCGAGGACATCTGGAGCCAGTACACCGCGAACAATGTTGGCAAGCAGGCCGCATTCGCCCTGGATGGCGAGGTGGTCTCGGCGCCGCAGATCAGGGGTGCGATCCCGCCCGGCCAGCAGACCAGCATCACGGGCAGCTTCACCCAGGCCGAGGCGCAGACGCTGTCCACCGCGCTCAAGTACGGTTCGCTGCCGCTGTCCTTCGAGTCCTCGGAGTCCGAGACCGTCTCGGCTACCTTGGGCCTGGCATCACTGCGCGCGGGACTGCTCGCCGGGGCGATCGGGCTTGCCGTGGTGTTCGTCTACTGCCTGTTCTACTACCGGGCACTCGGGGTTCTTACGATCTTGTCCCTGGCGCTGTCCGGGCTGATCGTCTATGCCGTGCTGGTGCTGCTCGGGCGCTGGATCGGTTTCACCCTGGACCTGGCCGGTGTCGCCGGCTTCATCGTCGCCATCGGCATCACCGCGGACTCTTTCGTGATCTTTTTCGAGCGGCTCAAGGACGAGATCCGGGACGGCCGGACCTTCCGCTCCGCGGTGCCGCGGGGCTGGGTCCGGGCCCGCCGAACCATCCTGTCGGCGGACGCGGTGAGCTTCCTGGCCGCCGCGGTGCTCTACGTTCTTGCGGTGGGTCAGGTGAAGGGCTTCGCCTTCACCCTCGGCATGTCCACCGTGCTGGACCTGGTGGTGGTCTTCCTGGTGACGCATCCGCTGGTGGCGATGGCGTCACAGTCCCGGCTGCTGGCCCAGCCGGGACTGTCCGGGCTCGGGGCCGCGCAGCGGGCCGGCGCCGATAGCCGATCGGCGCTGGCGGCTGCGGGGAAGGGGGCCTGAGATGGCTGGCACGCTGAGCCGCCTCTACAGCGGGACCGGTGCGTTCGACGTCGTCGGGCGGCGCCGGATCTGGTACGTGCTGTCCGGCGTGCTCGTCGCGGTCTGTCTCGCCTCGATCCTGCTGCGCGGGTTCAATCTCGGCATCGACTTCGAGGGTGGCACCCGGGTCCAGCTCCCGGCGCAGGGGGAGCGCGGCCCGATCGCCACCCAGCAGGTCGAGCGCGTCGTCACCGACACGGTGGGCCGGCCGCCAGTGTCGGTGCAGACCGTCGGTACCGGTGCTGCAGCGAGCATCCTGATCCGCACTGAGGCGCTGGACACCCGGCAGTCGTTCGTCCTGAAGCAGGCGCTGTTCGAGCAGCTGCGTCCGCTGGGCAGCGACGGGCGGCCCAGCGAGCAGGCGATCAGCGACAGCGCGGTGAGCGCAACGTGGGGTGGCGAGATCAGCCAGCAGGCGCTGGTCGCGTTGCTGGTGTTCCTCGCCCTGGTGACGGTGTTCCTCGCGGTGTACTTCGAGCCTCGGATGGCGCTGGCCGCACTGGTGGCCCTGGTGCACGACGTGGTGGTCACCGCGGGGATTTACTCGCTGGTCGGCTTCGAGGTGTCACCGGCGTCGGTCATCGGGCTGCTCACCATCCTCGGTTTCTCGCTTTACGACACCGTGGTCGTGTTCGACAAGGTCCAGGAGAACACCCGTGGGCTGCTCGGGCTGACCCGACGAACCTATGGCGAGGCCGCCAACCTCGCGGTCAACCAGACCCTGATGCGCTCGATCAACACCTCCTTGATCGCGGTACTTCCCGTGCTGGGCCTGCTGGTGATCGGCGTCGGCCTGCTGGGGGTCGGGACGCTCAAGGACCTCGCCCTGGTGCAGCTGGTCGGCATCGTGGCCGGGGCGATGTCATCGATCTTCCTGGCGACGCCGCTGATGGTTGACCTCACCATGCGCAGGCCGGCCTACCGGCAGCAAGCCGAGCGGGTGGCTCAGCGCCGGGAGAAGCTGGCCCGCAAAGCCACTGCCAACCAGGACGACGACGAGGCTCCTTCGGTGCCGACCGACCAGGGAACCCGCGCGCAGGACGCGACGGCGGCTGCCGCCGGTGTGCCGGCCAGGGTCGGCAAGACCGCACCGGTAGGACGACGGCGAGGGCGCCCCACCGGCAAGAGCAGCAGACCCTCCGGCAAGGCCGGCAGGTCATCGTCGGGTCGTTAGGCCGTCGTTAGGCCACAGTCATCCCACAGATGGAGAAGCCTCCCGGGCTACACCATCTCATTGAGCGGGACTGCACGACCTGGGGTACGGGGAAGATCACCTCTGGAGATGACGACCGGATCCCGGGCGTCCGGCATCCTTTGCCAGGTGTCTTCCTGGGGAGAGAAGCTCCTGGGGAAAGAACAAGAAGGGGGCACGTAAGTTGAGTATTACGGAAATCTTCGGAATGGGTGTCTACGCCCGCGGCTATGACTACGACCATAAGCACCACCACGGCCGTAATCATCACAACCACCACGACTACCGCCACCACGACTACCGCTACCACCGGCACGGTCATCGCGACTGCGGGTACCGCTCCTAGCACGGGCGATCACAACTGGGTAGCCTTGCGAGCGTGTGGACGGCGGCCTCCACTTCCGTCAATGGAGTGGAGGCCGCCGCTGTCATCAGACCCAGAGGCTGGCTGGAGGGCAGCAACCCGTCTTGCTGATGCCGAAGCCGATCAACTACGCTGAGCTTCGTTGATGTTTCATTGATCACTGAGTGTAGATCACTGAGTGTAGCAGTCTCGTAACCAAGCGTGACTTTATCGTCACTCTCCACCATCTATTTGGTGAGTCGTCACCTCAGGCACTTGCCTCTGGCGCAGTTTGAGGGAACGCTCTGTAGTCAGGCGCCGGATAACGCTCCGGGGAGTGAGGGGAACGGGGCGGTACCGTCAGCGCGACCAGGGAGGATCGGGGATGGCAGCGTGGTCCGTTCCGGGTGTAGTGCATCTCCGGGAGGTGCGTGAAGATCCGGTGGGCCGGAGGGTGGTGGCCCGTCACCACATCACCCGCCGGTCCCTCGCAGTCACCTACCTGTCGGACGAGCTGCTCGCCGACACAGAGTTCCGCACCCGGTTCGCCCGAGAGTGTGGGCGGCTGACACGGGTCCGGGACTCCCGGGTCGCCGGCGTCCACCGCTACGTCGAGTGCCACCAGGGCGCTGCCGTCATCGGTGACCCTGTCCGCGGGACGTCGCTGCGTGATCTGCTCCGCACGCATGGCGCCATCAGCACCGAGGCGGCGCTGGTCGTGCTCAGCGACTCACTGCGCGGTCTCGCGGCTTGTCACGCCGCCGGCTTGGCTCACGGCGACATCAAACCGGAAGACGTGATCGTCACGCCTTCCGGTCGCGTCCGGCTCGTCGATGCCGGGCTCTGGACCGCCAGCGGCCGGCGGTTGCTCGCCCGGTCGACACCCTTCTATCTGGCTCCCGAGCAATGGAATGGGCCGCTGGCTTCCCCGGCGGGGGACCTGTACGCCGCTACGGTCACGTTCTTCGAGTGCCTGGTCGGGGCGCCACCTTTCTACAGCGATCATGTGGCCGAGCTCTCGGCCAAGCACGGACAGAACACGCCGCCGATCGACGCGATATCTGGGCCGGTTCGTGAGCTGGTGCGCAGCGGTCTTACCAAGGACCCACGCCGCCGCCCCGAGGTGCGGAGCTTCCTCGCCGATGTCGTTGCGGTCGCAGCCCACTCGCTGGGCGCTGGATGGGAGCAGCGCGGGCGACACGAGCTGGCCAGACTGCTGACCAACCAGCCGGCCCTGCCGGAGATCGTCGCGCGGGATCGCGGGCGGCACCGCGCGGGCTCTGAGCGCCCGCGGCTGGCTGCGGTGCTGGGCGGTGCGCTGGTGCTGGCCGCGGGTCTGGCCAGCCCACCGCTAGCGGTCATCCTGCCGGGAAACATCATCGACTCAGGTGCCAGGCCGCCGGTGCGGGCGTTTCCCGAACCCGTTCCCGACACTTCGCCGGTGCGTGCCGTGACCAAGGGCCCGCTGCAGTCCGCGCCAGCTGCGAAGGCCGCGCCCGTCAGGCAGCCTCCCGCTGCCAGGGCACGGCCGGACAAGGAGCACCGGCTAGCACCATCCATCCCCGGGCTCAATCCTCGGATCGCGAGAGGTGAGTACCCACACCCGTCGGTCCAGATGGCCGAAGCTGCACGGGCCCGATCCGCACCGGAACGGGCGTGCACTCCGATGCGGATGGCAAAGCACCAGCCCTGCTCGGCGTCGGCCCCGGACGAACGGACGCCGTGGACGGCCGGGGCGACACCGGGAATGGTGCCGACAGAGATGCCCTCGTCCATTGAGCTGCCTTCGCTGATTGAGGTACCGGTGTCGATTCCGGTCCTGGGACAGGGTCGGCATCGCAAGGATGTTCAATCCCCGAAGGACGTGCAGCTCCCGGAGGACCTCCAGTCTCGGGGGAACGTGCAACCTTTGAGTTCTCGGCTCCCGAAGGATGTTTCGAAGGACGTCGAGCCCCTGAAGGAGTTCCCGTCCCGGACAGCCTCGCGGGGGTGGGAGCAGGTGGCGTCGGCCCGACAGGCCGAGTGGCAGTGGCCGGATACCGGGAACACCAGCGAGTCCACTGTGGAGCAATCGGCTGGCGGGAAGCACCGGCGGTGAGATTCCCAGTGCGATTCCGGGGTCGACCGTGGATGACCTGCGTGCCCTGATCGTGCCGCTGCTCCGGGAAGTCCCGGACTTCCCGGAGCCTGGCGTGCTCTTCCAGGATCTTGCGCCGGTGTTCGCAGACGCGGTCGCGTTCCAGGCGGTGGTGGACGCGCTGGCCGCTCCGGTCCACCAGATCGAGGTTGTGGTCGGGGTGGAGGCCCGCGGGTTCCTGCTCGGTGCCGCCACGGCCTATGCCTTGGGAGCTGGTGTGGTGGGGTCCGCAAACCGGGCAAACTACCCGTGGTCTGCGACCGCGAGGCGTACACCCTGGAGTACGGCGACGCCGCGCTGGAACTGGCTGACGGCACCCTGCGGCCGGGGCAGCGCGTCTTGGTGGTCGATGATGTGCTGGCCACCGGGGGCACGGTGGCGGCGGCCTGCGCGCTGGTCGAGCGGGCCGGTGCCGCAGTCAGCGGCATCGCGGTGCTGCTGGAGATCGCTTCACTTCGGGGTCGGGACCGGCTGGGTGGCCGGTCGGTGAACGCTCTGTTGACAATCTGACAAACGCGAGATTCGCCCGGTCCATGCTAGAACCGGCGTGAAACGCGGCGGTACGCTGTATATCTGTCGGGTCACTAGGTGGCGGGAGAGCGTGGTTGAGCCAGGAGCTGCAGCGAACCGCTGCCCCGCCGGTCGGGCTGGACGCGGCTGCGGTCCCTGCGCGGCTGCCGTCGGCGACCCGGCGGGTTCGGGCGCGGCTGGCGCGGCGGATCACCGCGCAGCGGTCCGGCCCGGTCCGGCAGGTGCTCGAACCGCTCGCCGTGTTGCACCGGGACCTGCATCCCAAGGCGGACCTCGCACTGCTGCAACGGGCCTACGACGTCGCCGAGGACAAGCACGCCCACCAGCAGCGCAAATCCGGCGACCCCTACATCACCCATCCGCTGGCGGTCTCGACGATCCTCGCCGAGCTGGGGATGGACACCACCACGCTGGTGGCTGCGCTGCTCCACGACACCGTGGAGGACACCGACTACGAGGTCGAGCAGCTCACCTCGGACTTCGGTGAGGAGGTCGCCCACCTCGTCGACGGCGTCACCAAGCTCGACAAGGTCAAGCTCGGCGCCGCCGCCGAGGCCGAGACCATCCGCAAGATGGTCATCGCGATGGCCCGCGACCCGCGGGTGCTGGTGATCAAGCTGGCGGGCCGGCTGCACAACATGCGCACCATGCGGTTCCTGCCACCGGAGAGCCAGGCACGCAAGGCCAAGGAGACCCTCGAGGTATTCGCCCCGCTGGCGCACCGGCTGGGTATGGCCACCATCAAGTGGGAGCTGGAGGACCTGTCCTTCGCGATCCTGCATCCGAAGAAGTACGACGAGATCGTCCGTCTGGTCGCCAATCGGGCTCCGTCACGTGACACCTACCTGCAGACCGTGCGCGATGAGATCTCCGCGCAGCTGTCCGGTTCGCGGATCACCGCCGACGTCGAGGGCAGGCCCAAGCACTACTACTCGATCTACCAGAAGATGATCGTCCGGGGGCGCGATTTCGACGATATCCACGACCTGGTCGGGGTGCGGATCATGGTCGACGATGTGCGCGACTGCTACGCCGCGGTCGGTGTGGTGCACTCGGTGTGGCAGCCGATGCCCGGTCGCTTCAAGGACTACATCGCGCAGCCCCGGTTCGGGGTCTACCAGTCGCTGCACACCACGGTGATCGGGCCGGACGGCAAACCGCTGGAGGTGCAGATCCGCACCCGCGAGATGCACCGGACCGCGGAATACGGCATCGCCGCGCACTGGCGGTACAAAGAGACCCGCGGCACCCACAACGGAACCGTCGATGTCGATGAGATGGCCTGGATGCGCCAGCTGCTGGACTGGCAGCGGGAGGCCGCCGACCCCGGGGAGTTCCTCGAATCGCTGCGCTATGACCTAGCCACCCGCGAGATCTTCGTCTTCACCCCCAAGGGCGACGTCATCACGCTGCCCTCGGGCTCGACTCCGGTCGATTTCGCCTACGCGGTGCACACTCAGGTCGGTAACCGCTGTATCGGGGCACGGGTCAATGGTCGGCTCGTCGCGCTGGAGCGGCAGCTGGAGAACGGCGAGGTCATCGAGGTCTTCACCTCCAAGGCCGAGGGCGCTGGTCCCAGCCGGGACTGGCTGTCCTTCGTCGCGTCGCCGCGGGCCAAGGCCAAGATCAGGCAGTGGTTCGCCAAGGAGCGCCGCGAGGAGGCCATCGAGGTCGGCAAGGATGCCATCGCCAAGGAACTGCGCCGGGTCGGGCTACCGCTGCAGCGGCTGGTCTCCGCGGAGTCGCTGGTCACGGTGTCCCGAGAGTTGCACTATCCCGACGTCAGCGCGCTGTACGCCGCCGTCGGCGAGCACCACGCCTCGCCCCGTCATGTGGTGCAGCGCCTGGTCGCGCTGCTCGGCGGGGAGGACGGCGCTGAGGAGGTGCTGGCAGACCGGGCCACCCCCTCCACTGTTGCGCACCGCCAGCCAGCTGGCGACTCCGGCGTGCGGGTGCGTGGCGCCGGGGAGGTCTATGCCAAGCTCGCCCGATGCTGCACCCCGGTGCCGGGCGACGAGATCCTGGGGTTCGTCACCCGTGGCGGCGGGGTCAGCGTGCACCGGACGGACTGCACCAATTCCGACTCGCTGCGGGCGCAGCCCGAGCGGCTTGTCGACGTGGAGTGGGCGCCGTCGTCCTCCTCGGTGTTCCTGGTCGGGATCCAGGTCGAGGCGCTGGACCGGCACCGGCTGCTGTCCGACGTCACCAAGGTGCTCGCCGACGGACGGGTGAACATTCTGTCCGCGTCGGTCACCACCACCCGGGACCGGGTGGCGGTGAGCCGGTTCTCCTTCGAGATGGGTGACGCCAAACACCTCGGGCATGTGCTCCGGGCGGTGCGCAACATCGAGGGTGTCTACGACGTCTACCGCGTCACCTCATCGAACTGAATCCGTCGTTTCAGGGCCGCGTTCCTATGTCGCGATGTCGACGGACGTGATCGTGACCGGCTGCTTGGGCTTGCCGCCACCGGGGGACGGTTCCAGCGACCCATCGCTGCCCGCCTTGGCTATCTCATCAATGACCTTGAGACCGTCCGGTGAGATGGTGGCGAAGACAGTGTAGGTGGGCGGGAGCTGGGAATCTCCATAGATCAGGAAGAACTGGCTGCCGCCGCTGTTGGGCTGGCCGGTGTTGGCCATCGCCACGTACCCGCGTGGGTAGGTCAGCTCCGCGAACACCTCGTCGGGGATGGTGTACCCGGGTCCCCCGGCGCCGGTCCCGGTCGGGTCGCCGCATTGCAGCACCTGCAGCCCAGGGTTGGGGACCAGCCGGTGGCACGGGCCGTTGGAGTAGAAGCCTTGCTGAGCCAGGCTGACGAAGCTGTTCACGGTGCACGGGGCAAGCGACCGGTCCAGGGTGAGGCCGATCGGGCCAGCCGAGGTCTGCATGGTCACCGACACCGTGCCAGTGGTGGTGGTGGGACCGGCCTGCGGGGCCTTCACCGGCTTGGCCGCAGGCTGCTGGTCAGCCGGGTACTGGCAATCGACCGAGGGGGGCAGTGGCTGCGGCCGGGATGGCGGGGCGGCCAGCTTGCTGGGAGGTTGCGGCGTGCCGGTGGTCTCCCCCGAGGGCGCCGGGTTCGTGCCGGCGTTGACCGTCGGGTCGCCGCCACCCAGTGTCACGATCAGGGCCACGACACCGATGACCAGCACCACTGCGGCGGCGCTTCCCGCTACCGCGTACCGGCGGCGCGCCTTGGCCCGCTCCGCGCTGCGGGCGAGCTGGCGGTCCAGTTTGCGTTTAGCCGCCTCGCGGCGCTGCTCGTTCGTGGGCACCAGGACTCCTGTGACTGGGACAACTGTGACTTGGGGACAACCGCGACTGGGGGCGATTGTGACCGGGCAACGATCGCCGTGCAGTCTAAGTGGGCCGCGGGTGAGGCGGACGTCAGCCTCCCTGACGTGCGCTGCCCTAGGCTGGGCGAGTCCTCACCTTTCACGGAAGAGGGTCATCGTGTTCGTCGCAGGTTTTCCCACTGGCTCCTTCCAGGCCAACTGCTTTGTGCTCGCTGCCGAGGCGCCCGGCCCATGCGTGGTGGTCGACCCGGGGGAGGGCGCGGAGCAGCCACTGGACGAGCTGCTGCGCCAGCACCGGCTCGACCCGGTGGCGGTGCTGCTCACCCACGGGCACTTCGATCACATCTTCGCCGTGACCCCGGTCTGCGACGGCCACGACATCCCGGCCTGGATCCACCCCGAGGACCGCGTGTTGCTGTCCGACCCGCTGCGTGCGCTGTCACTGGAGGCGCGGCAGTTCTTCGGCGGCCGGGTCACCCTGCGCGAGCCACGTGAAGTGCGCACACTGGACGACGGGACGTCCTTGGAACTGGCCGGGCTGACCTTCATGGTCGACCACACCCCGGGCCACACCCGAGGATCGGTGACGTTCCGATCGGCCACCGGCGACGGGCCCGGCCTGCTGGTCTCCGGGGACACCCTGTTCGCCGGATCGATCGGGCGCACCGACCTACCCGGCGGTGACCACCAGCAGATACTCACCTCGCTGCGGGACAAGATCCTCGTGCTCGACGACGAGACCGTCGTGCTGCCCGGCCACGGCCCGCAGACCACCATCGGCCGGGAACGCACCAGCAACCCATTCCTGCATGGCCTCGCCACTCCCGGCAGATCCCGAGGACTGTGAGCACCCGGGTTGGTGGCCCTTCAAGGGCCACCAACCCGCCCTGGAGGCACCGCAAACGGCTACCAAACCCGTCGATCCTGGCGTATTCGCCGCCACGGGTATGGACGCACAGCAGCTCTGTGCCGTTGCGGATCACGCGCCAGACGGCCGCCGTGAGCTGGCATAGCTGTCCTTTGTGAGGTTTTTCGCAATTCCCTGGCCAACTACTGGACTCTCCCTGTTCACCTCCAGGCCGCAGCGTCCCCCATGACATGACGACTGGCGCAGCGGTGGCCGATAGTTCCGGTAGGAGTGTGTGCCGGTGAGCCTGGATGTCGCGTCCGCTCCGCGCGACGCGGCGGCCACGGTGGGGCGTCCGCAGCGGATGCTCCAGGCCGGTTCCACCACGCCCGAGCGGCTGCGTCGCGTCGCCGCGGGCCTGGTGGTGGGGTGCCTGGTGACCGCCGTGGTCAGCTTCCTGGGCGGGCTGTCCCGCACCGACGCGGTGCGGGACAGCGGCACCCGGATCGCCGCACTGACCGCCGACGCCGCCGAGCTGTACCGGTCGCTGGCCGACGCCGATGCGACGGTGACGAGCGGGTACGTCTCGGGCGGTCTCGAGCCCGCCCCGGTGCGGGCCCGCTACGACGCGGACATCGCCCGGGCGGCCGACCTGGTGGTGCGCGCGGCGGGCCGGCTCCCCGCTGGCGACCCGGCGGCCGTCCCGGTCGCGGCGATCGGGGTCCAGCTGCCCGTCTACACCGGACTCGTCGAGACCGCCAGGGCGCACAACCGCCAATGCCTGCCGCTGGGTCAGTCCTACCTGGACAGTGCGTCGCGGTTGATGCGCGCGACGATCCTGCCCGCCGCCGAGAACCTGAGACAGCTGCAGACCGCGGCGCTCGCGGCTGCCTATCAGCGCGGCGGTGCGATCCCGTTCGCGATCGTGCTGATCGGCGCTGCTGTGCTCGCCGGGGTGGTCGACCACGCGGTGCTGGAGCGGCGGCGGACGAACCGGGTCGTCAACACGGGGCTGCTGGCCGCGGGTGCGGCGCTGGTGGCCGCGCTGCTGTGGTGGGTGGTGGCTGTCGCCGTCGCTGGTGACCGGCTGGACGGCGCCCGCCGGCACGGTGCCGCCGCGACAGCGCTGGACCGCGCCCGCATCGCCGTCCTGCAGGCCCGCAGCAACGAGAGTCTGGTGCTCGTCGCGCGCGGCGGCGGTGGATCGTCGGAGCAGGGTTTCACCACGCAGGTGGAGCGCGTGCTCGGCGACGGCGGGCTGCTCGCCGACGCCGAGCGCAACGCCCCCGACTCCGCGGTCCGGATCGAGGCGGTCCGGACCGCGCTGGTGAGCTGGCGCGACGCCCATCGCCGCGTCCGGGAGCTGGACGACGGTGGCCAGTACCGGCCGGCCGTCGACTCGGTCACCGGGGCCGACCCGGCGGGCTCCGGCGCTGCGTTCGGGCGTCTCGACGCGGCGCTGGCCAACGCTATCGACGTCGAGCGGCGGGCCTTCACGGTCGAGGTCGGGCGGGCGGACTCGGCCCTGACCGGGCTGACGGCAGGTCCGGCCGTGCTGGCGCTGCTCGCGGCCGGGGCAGTGACCGCCGGGATCGGCTGGCGGGTGGGGGAATACCGATGACGAACGTCAATGTCGCCAGACCGGCCGGCTATCTGTGCGTGGCCGCCGTGCTCGCCCTGGGCAGCCTGCTGATCACAGGGGGTGGCTCGGCGCCCCCCGGAAGCCCACCACCGGCCCCCACTAACCCGCCGGCCGCCGCGCCGCCGTGCACGCAGACCAGGGAGAGCCTGCGCCCGACCGGCCCGACGCCCGCTCCGGGGAAGATGCCGGCGGGCTCGACGATGGCAGCGATCGCCGCGCGCGGGCGGCTGATCGCCGGCGTGGACCAGGGCAAGTACCGTGTCGGCTACCGGAACCCGAGCACTGGCGAGCTCGAGGGCTCCGACATCGACGTCGTGCGGCAGATCGCGGCAGCGATCTTCGGTGACCCGAACCGGGTGCAGTTCGTCGTGCTCAACATCGCCGACCGGGTGGGGGCGATCGAGCGGGGGCAGGTCGACCTCGTGGTCAACACCTTCACGGTCACCTGCGAGCGCCAGCAGAAGATCGAGTTCTCCACCGCGTACCTGGCCGCCTCGCAGCGGGTGCTCGTGCCCACCGCCAGCGGGGTGACCGAGATCGAGGGCCTGGCCGGCGCCCGGGTGTGCACGTCACGGGGCTCCACCACGGAGGTGGTGCTGCGGGAGCTGCCGATCGGCCTTGATGTCGTGTCGCTGCCGGGCATCCCGGACTGCATGGTGGAACTCCAGCGGGGCCGCGTTGCGGCGGTGTCCAGCGACGACGTGATCCTGGCCGGGCTGGCCGCGCAGGACCCGCAGACCAGGGTCGTCGGCCGGGCACTGGAGGGCGCGCGCTACGCGGTCGGCATCCGCCAGGGTGCGCCCGACCTGGTGCGCTTCGTCAACGCCGTGCTCGAACGCGCCCGATCCGACGGCAGCCTCGCGGCGAGCGACCAGCGCTGGCTCGACGTGCTCGACCCGGTCCCGCAGCCCGCGCCCGCCCGCTACCGCGACTGAGCGCAACCGGGCCGCTCAGAGAACGTGACGGTGATCGTCGTCCAGGCGCCCAGCTTGATGCAGTCGCCATGGGCCAGCGCCACCGCGGAGTTCGGCGCGATCGGGTCCGTCGCGTCGCCCAGGGTGGTGCCGTTGGTGGAGTTGAGGTCGATCAGCTCCCAGCCGCCGCCAGGCCGGGCCACCAGCAGCGCGTGCCGCGCGGACACGCCGGGATCCAGGGGCGGCCCCGAGAGGTCGATCTCCGGCTCGATGCCCCGGGACCGGCTGCGTCGCCCGATCGCCAGCCGCGTCCCGGACAGGACGAACCGCCGTTGCGGGCAGTACCCCGGGAACTCCAGCGTCGCCGCGTCCGGGCCGTTGCGCCTGCGGACCTCCTCGAACCAGGACCTGTCGGCCCGCACGAGCGCCGACCACTCGCCGGGCCCGGCCACGGCACCGGCCGGCATCGGGTCGGTCGGCTTGGCTGCGTCGTGCCCGCACACCTCGCAGAACCGCCCGTCGAGGGTCGCCCCGCAGCTCGCGCAGCGCTGCGCGGGGGCCGCCGCCGCGGCTGCCGGGCCATCGCCGGTCATCGGCGTGCCGCAGACGTCGCAGTAGTCGGTGGCGGCCGAGTCGTGCCCGGCCGGGCAGGAGGCCATCGGTCAGGACTCGCCGCGGACCCGGATCGTCTTGGTCGACCGGGTGTCGAGGGTCATCTCGTCGGCCGCCGTCACGCCGGCGCGCAGCCGGACGGTCCCCGACGGCGCGTCGATCACCTCGACCACGCGTGCCAGCAGCCGGGCCGTGCCGTCGTTGCCCGACGCAGCCGCCAGCGCGACGGCGCGGCCCAGCCGGGCCGTCGCTGTGGGCTCGTCGCCCGCCTTGCGCGCGGCCAGGCCGTCCTGGATCGCCTCGGCCAGCTCGGCCTGCCCGGTGTAATGGGCGACGCCGCGGCTGATCCGGGTGGACAGTGCGGTGTCGTCGGTCCAGATCGCCCGGATCAGGCCCTGCGCGAGCATGCCGTCGTGGCTGGCCCGGACCAGGCTCACCCGTCCCGCAAGGATCTCGTCGCCGACCTCACCCGGCGTCACCTGCACCCCGATGTGGTAGTCACGGCTCTCCGCCCCCCAGGAGCCAAGCGGGTAGTCGCCGCGCTGCGCGCTGGACTCGGTGCGGCGCGCGGTGAGGTCCTCCACCGCCGGCGCCACTTGCTTGACGAACCGCACGGTTGCGGCCCGCGGCGTCCACAGCCGCAACGCCACGTCGGCCGCGACCTTGCCCATCGCCGCGCCCATGATCGCGCGGAAGTCGGCGGCCAGGTCCGCGGGGTTCGCGACGATGTCCACGGTGCCCAGCAGCGCGGAAGAGATCGCGCGCAGCTCGTCGACCTTCCAGTCGGTGCCCACCCCGCGGCAGTCGCAGGTGAACTTGCCCAGGCTCGCGCCGAGCGCGGCCGCGAACTGGGCCGGGTGCTCACCGTTGTGGCCATCGGTGAGCAGGATGGCGTGCTTGACCGCGGCCGGGTGCTGGTCGGCGATCTGACCGGCCAGCGTCAGCCAGGCACCGATCCCGGTGGCGCCGTTCGCCACCAGCCGCGCCACCTGTGCCGTCGCCTCGGCGCGGGTGCCGACGTCGGCCGTCGCGGTCCCGGCGAACGGGGGGTAGACCTGGTTGGCGTTCTGGGTGCCTGCGATCACGGTGAAGGACACCCCGTCGCGCAGCTCCGCGATCGCCGCCGCGGTGGCGCGCCGGGCCGACACGATCTTGTCCCCATCCATCGACGTGGAGCAGTCGATGATGATCATCTCGAGACCGCCGCTGGTCGGCGCCGGCACGGCACCGCCGGCCTCCGGGTTACCGGCCATCGTCACCGTGACGATCGCGTCGACCTGCGAACCGCCCGCGGGCAGGTAGCTGTTCTGGTCGACGTCGACGGTGAATCCCGGTGTGCCGGTCATGACGGGCTCCTCACGGTGATGGGGATGACGACGACGGTGACGTTGTCGCGGCCGCCTCTCGCCAGGGCGACGGCGGTGAGCGCGGTGGCCGCGTCGAGCGACCCGCTGCCCTGTTCGAGCGCCGGGAGGGCAACCGCGGCCAGCCCCTCGGCGTCGGGGAGGTAGTTCCACAGCCCGTCGCTGCACAGCAGCAGCACCCCGGACCCGGCTGGCCGCAGGGTCACCACGCCCGGTTCGGGCACCCCGTCGGCACCCAGCCAGTGGGTGATGGCGTGCGCTCGGGTGTCGGTCATGGCCGTGGCGTCGTCGAGCAGGCCTGCGGCGACCATCTCGGCGGCCCAGGAGTGGTCGGTGGTCAGCAGGCGCGCTGGTTCCGCGGCGCCCGCCGCGGCGAGCCAGTAGGCGCGGCTGTCGCCGACCCACGCCACGGTGATCTCCGGCAGGCCCGGGCCGGACCGGTCGACCAAGGCCGAGACCAGCGTGCAGGACGGCGCGCTCCGGGCACTGGGCGCCGGCAGCGCCGCCACCGCCTGGGCGGCCGCGGCGACCGCGTTCCGGCTGTGCCGCTCCGCCGCGTTGCTGGCATCCAGCAAGACGCCGAGCGCTGCCTCGGCAGCGGCCCGCGACGCGAGTTCGGGGGAGTGCACGGTGGACACCCCGTCGCACACCACCGCAGCGAGCCCGGCGGCGGGCTGGCCCGCTGTTCGCCGCCCCAATGCCATCGCGTCCTCGTTGCGGACGTGGACGTGCCCGCGGTCGCTGACCCCGGCGAGCGCGCCCAGGTCGATCTCGACGCGGTCGGTGCCGTCCCGGCGGCGCAGCCCGCACGAGGGGCAGTACTCGGCGGCCGGGTCGGCCGCTTGGCCGCAG
The DNA here is from genome assembly GCA_050699815.1 of Pseudonocardiaceae bacterium. Classification (GTDB taxonomy): domain Bacteria; phylum Actinomycetota; class Actinomycetes; order Mycobacteriales; family Pseudonocardiaceae. Next base: position 15,114 of record JBOHFT010000084.1, read on the forward strand.
CGGGGACAGGGCCGATCCGCGCCCGCGGCAGCCACTGTGCCGCCGCGGCGCACCCGCAGGCCGGCCCCACAGCCCTCGCAGAACTGGTCGGTGGTCCGGATCGGTTCCGCGCAGTGCGGGCAGCGCTCGCCCACGCTTACCGCCAGGTCCGGGGGTGCACCGCGTTGGCGCGGTCGACGAGCCGGATCCGCTCGCCGGTGTCGGCGGCCAGGCGCGCCGATGTGCGAAGGCAGCGCTCCAGTGCCAGCTGCAGATCTCGTTGCCGCCAGGGGCATCCCAGCAATGGCGCGCCGCCCGCCCCGTTCGCCGTGGACAGCAGTTTCACGGCCGCGGCGAGCAGCGTGGCGTGCACCTCCTGCTCGGTGGCCGGGTCGAGCTGGAGCGTCGCCACCCGGGCCGCGGCTAACCGCAGCTCGTCTTCGCCCACCTCGATGCCGGTACGGCCCAGCAGGGTGGCCTGCACGGCGCAGAGCTGCGCGGTGACGTGCCAGCTGGAGCTCTCCGGGATGGCCTCCAGGGCCACGGTCGCGCTCGCCCGATCTGCGGCCCGCAGCCGCACCCTGGCCAGCCCGAACGCGGCGTCGGCCACGCTCGGGTCGGGCCGGGCGACCAGCGCGTAGTACCGCTGCGCGAGCTCGTCGTGCCCGTCGCACTCCGCGGTGGCGGCCAGCGCGAGTTTGGGTGCCGCCTCACCGGGGAGGGTGGCGTACACGGTGTCGAACGCCAAGCCGGCCGCGTCGAGGTGACCGGCGACCAGTGCGGTGACTCCCCGGAACCAGTCCAGCCGCCAGTCGTCGGGGTCATCGGCGGCCAGCTGGTCGATGCCGGCGGCCGCCGCATCCGGATCGCCCGCTTCCAGATGGGCCCGGATCAGCCGCAGCCGCAGCTCCAGGCTCGGCTGCGGGGTGCGCGCCACGATGTGCGCGATCTCATCCCGGTCGGCGCTCGACACCGTGGCGAGCAGCCTCGCGGCCGGGTCGGCCGGGTCGGCCGGGTCGGCGGGGTCGGCCAACGGGACCGGCAGCACCGCCGCCACCCGTGCGGCGTCCGGTCGCCCCGGGCCGGTCGGCCCGAGCAGCAGGCCCGGGGCGTAGCTGCCGCGCGGCAGCCCGAACAGCGACGACAGGGCGGGCCGCGAGCGGCCGTCCTCGGCGGCGAGGACCTCCCGCAGCACCCCGCCGAGCTGCTCGGACATCTCGTCCGCGGAGCCGAACCGGCGCAGCGGATCGGGGTCGGTGGCGCGGCGCAGCAGCCGGTAAAACGACTCGTGGGTGGCCAGCACCGGGTGCTCGGCAGGCTCGGGCAGGTCTACTGCCGTGCCGTGGCGGGCCGGGGGGATGCCCAGTGCCAGCACCGCGAGGGTGCGGCCGACGGTGTGGATATCCGAGCTCGGTGAGGGGCCGTGGGTGGCGATCTCCGGGGCCTGGTAGCCGATCGTGCCGTAGATGGGGCTGAGCTGGTCGTCCATCCGGATCACCGCACCCAGGTCGATCAGCTTGAGCTGCCGGTCGTATTGGATGACGTTCTCGGGCTTGAAGTCGCAGTAGGCGAGTCCCTGCGCGTGCAGGTAGCCCAGCGCGGGCAGCATCTCCATCACGTGCGCGATGGCCTGCGCGACCGGCAGGGGCTCGAGGCTCCCGTCGGGTCGGCGCTCAGCCTCCAGCAGCTGCTTGAGCGACAACCCGCCGACGTACTCCATGACGATGTAGTCGACCGGGGTGCTCTTTGGGGTGTCGCCGTCGGGGTACTGCACGAAGTTGTGGATCGTGACGATGTTCGGGTGGTTGACCTGGGCGAGGAACTGCCGCTCGGCCACTGCCGCGGTCATCGCGTCGGCGTCGCCGGAGTCGAGCAGGCCCTTGAGCACCACCCAGCGGTCGCTGACCTTGCGGTCGATCGCCAGGTAGATCCAGCCGAGGCCACCGTGGGCGAGGCAGCCCTGCACCACGTACTGCCCGGCCACCCGCACCCCGGGGGTCAGCTTCGGCGCGAACGAGAACGGCGCGCCGTCGTGCGGGCAGAAGCCCGCCACCCGTCCCGGCCTGCCGTCGCGGCTGCGCCCCACCGGGTGCCCGCAGCGGCTGCAGAAGCGCTTGTCTTCCGCCACCTGCGGGTCGGCCAGCAGCGCGCTCGCCGGGTCGATGCGGGGCACCGGCGGCACGTCGACGAGACCGGCGCCCCACCGGCCGCGCGACGACGTGCCGGTCGCGGACGTCCGGGTTGAGCCGTGCCGGGACGCCCGGCTGCTCGTCACCGCGGCAGATCCGGGCCGGTCGGCGCGCCCGGACGGCAGGGGGGCGGGCCCGGTGGCCGACGCTGCGTGCCCGCACTCGTTGCAGTAGCCGTCCTCCAGCACGCCGCCGCAGCCGGGCCGGCCGCACAGGGACCCATTCGCCGCCGCCGTCATGCCGGCCTGCCCGTGCCGCTCCGCACCAGCCGCTGGTATGCGGCCAGGGCACGGGTCGCGGCGGCGAGGTCACAGGGCCTGGCCCACAGCAGCTGCCGGATTCTGTCGTCGAGGGCGAGGGCATCGGGGCGCTCGGCGTGCCCGAGCCGGGTGGCCTTGGCCCGATACGCCTCGAACCGCCCGCGGAGCTCCGCGCGGCGGTCCTGCAGACCGGTGGCCCGTCCGTGGGCGGCGCGTAGCTCGGCCGCCGCATCGGCCGCCGCGGCCCGCAGCCCCGCCAGGCCCGCGG
>JBOHFT010000085.1:0-17748 GCA_050699815.1 Pseudonocardiaceae bacterium
CGACTGCAACGCAGTCGTGCAGTGCCGCCGCGCGATCAGATGATCGGTTGCGGCGCTCGTCGGCAACGGAGGGGTGGCCGGAAACGGCCACCCCTCCTTCTCCTTCTGGGTGCGTCCTGCTTGACTTCGTTCCCCTAGCAACAGGAAGAAGAACATGACCAGCACGACACGAACCCTCGGTCGGCCCGGGCTCACCGTCTCAGCGGTGGGCCTGGGCTGCATGGGCATGAGCCGGTGGAAGAGACCGTCGGCGCGATGGCCGAACTCGCCGCGGCCGGAAAGGTGCGCCACCTCGGGCTGTCCGAGGCGTCGGCAGCCACGATCCGCCGCGCGTCCGCGGTGCACCCGATCACCGCGGTCCAAACCGAGTGGTCGGTCTTCAGCCGCGACATCGAGGACGCCGTCGGGCCGGCCTGCCGCGAACTGGGCATCGGGCTGGTTGCCTACAGCCCGCTCGGCCGTGGGCTGCTGGCCGGTGCCACGTCCTCGATCAACGATCTGGCCGCCGACGACTTCCGCCGCGGCCAGCCCCGGTGGCAGGCCGGCAATCTGGCGGCGAACCTGGAACTGGTCGCTCAGGTCCGCTCGATCGCGGCCCGCTACGACGCCACGCCGTCGCAGGTGGCGCTGGCCTGGGTGCTGGCCCGCGGCCAGGACGTGGTACCGATCCCCGGCACGAAACGGCGCCGGTACCTGCAGGAGAACGCCGGATCGCTGAGTATCACACTGAGTGCCGAGGATCTGGCCCGATTGTCCGATCTGAACCCGGCCGGTGAGCGCTATCCGGACATGTCCTGGGTTAACCGCGACACCGCCCCGCTGAGTGAGTGACCCTGCCCGCCGGTGCCGCGCTTGCCCAAGAGAAGAAGATGAAGTGGGCGAGGGGGGAGTTGAACCCCCACGTCCTTACGGACACACGGACCTGAACCGTGCGCGTCTGCCATTCCGCCACTCGCCCCGGTGACCGCGGAAGCCTAGCATGCACCCTGCTTCGCCCGGACGCAGCGGGCCCCGCTCGCTGGCCCTCCCGGATACGATCGGGGCAGACTTGGCAGCGAGATCCCGACAGAGCCGGGGAAAGGAGAGTGCCGTGGGCAAGGCGCAGCGGTTCGAGCGCCGGCTGCAAGGTATGGTCGGTGACGCCTTTGCCCGGGTCTTCGGCGGTAGCGTGGTGCCGCAGGAGGTGGCCCAGGCGCTGCAACGCGAAGCCGAGGACAACGCACGTCCGCTCGCGGGCGGGCGGGTGCTCGCACCGAACCGCTACACCGTGACACTCGGGGCGACCGACCACGACCGGCTCGTCGGCGACGAGCAGCGGGTGATCCGGATGCTCAAGGATTGCGTCCAGAGCCATCTCCGGGAGCATGGCTGGGATATCTACGGAGACGTTGTGGTGGCCCTGAAGCGGTCTGCGACGCTGCACACGGGACAATTCCGTACCAGCTCGTCGGTTGATCCCGACGCACCGCAACCTCGTACTGCAGGAGACCAAGCCATGACCCAGCAACCAGGCGAGCACCCCGAGGACGGCCAGCGAGGTCAGCACGGCCGTCACGGCGGGTACTACGGCAATCAGAGCTACGAGCAGGTCTACCAGCCGCACTACGGCGACCAGAACTACGGCAACCAGAACTACGGCAACCAGGGCTACGGCAACCAGAACTACGGCGACCAGAACGACCAGAACTACGGGACCCAGGGTTACCTGCCTCCCGCCGTGCAGGCGGGCCCCCGGCAGCTGGCGGCGTCGCTCACTCTGGACGACGGATCCAACCGCCACTACCAGCTGCTCGAGGGCAGCACTGTGGTGGGGCGCGGCCAGGACGCGCAGTTCCGGCTGCCGGACACCGGGGTGTCCCGGCGGCACCTGGAAATCACCTGGGACGGCCGGACCGCGATGCTCGCCGACCTCGGGTCGACCAACGGCACGACGGTCAACGGCACCCCGGTACAGACCTGGCAGCTCGTCGATGGCGACGTGGTCCGGGTCGGGCACTCTGCGCTGGTCTTCCGTACCCAAGGTTGACCCGATCGATTACCACGCGACCTAGCGGAGACGACCAGAGCGTGCCGGAGCTGGTACTGCAGCTGACCAGAGCGGGCTTTCTCCTGCTGCTCTGGGTGTTCGTATTGGTGGCGTTGCGCATCGTGCGCTCCGACCTGTCCGCGGCGTCCGGGCTGCGCGCCGGCCTGCCCTTGTCCCGCCGCGGTGCTCGGGCTCAGCGCAACCGGACGCCCCGCCAGCTGGTGGTCACCGCCGGCGGGCTGGCAGGCACCCGGATCTCGCTGGACGGCAGGCCCATCCTCATCGGCCGGGCCGACGACTCCACGCTGGTGCTGGATGACGATTACGCGTCCACCCGGCACGCTCGTCTCGGGTTCCAGGCCGGGGACTGGTTCCTGGAGGATCTGGGCTCCACCAACGGCACTTACCTGGACCGAGCTAAGGTCACCGGACCTACCCGGGTTCCTCCTGGAGTCCCGATCCGCATCGGCAAGACGGTGATCGAGCTACGCTCATGACTCTGGTCCTCCGCTACGCAGCCCGGAGCGACCGCGGCCTGGTCCGGCAGAACAACCAGGACGCGGTCTACGCGGGTCCCCGCCTGCTGGCCCTGGCCGACGGGATGGGCGGTCACGCGGCAGGCGAGGTGGCGGCCAAAGTCGTCATCGCGGCATTCGCCCCGCTGGACGACGACGAGCCCGGCAACGATCTCCTGGACCAGCTGCACGAGGCCACCCTGGCCGGCAACGCCGCGATCAGCCAGCTGGTCCGCGAGGACCCGGAACGGGAGGGCATGGGCACCACGCTGACCGCGGTGCTCTTCGCCGGAAACAAGATCGGCTTGGTCCATGTCGGCGATTCCCGCGCCTACCTGATGCGCGACGGCGCGCTCAGCCAGATCACTCACGACGACACCTTCGTCCAGTCGTTGATCGACGAAGGCCGGATCTCCGAGGACGAAGCCAGCCACCATCCACAGCGCTCGCTGCTGCTCAAGGCGCTCACCGGGCACGAGGTGGAGCCCTCCCTCACCGTCCGGGAGGCCCGCGCCGGGGACCGCTACCTGCTGTGCTCCGACGGGCTGTCCGGGGTGGTCAGCGCCGAGACCCTGGCCGAGGGGCTGACGATCCCCGACCCGCAGGACTGCTCCGACCGCCTCATCGAGCTGGCCCTCAAAGGTGGCGGGCCGGACAACATCACCTGCATAGTGGCCGACGTGGTGGACGTCGAGTACGGCGAGGACGCGCCCATCATCGGCGGAGCTGCCGGTGACGGCGTCGAGGAGCCGCAGCCGGACTCGCCGGCCTCCCGGGCCGCGACGACCACGCTGCCCCGCCCGGAGCCCCGGCGGATCGAACCCCTTGCTCCGGACCCCCAGCTGCGCCATCGCCAGCAGCGCCGGACGCTGCTCGTGCTGGCGGTGCTGGCTGCGCTGCTCGGCGTCTTCGTTGCGACCGGTTCGATCTTGGTGCTCGGCCAGTACTACGTGGGAGCGGCCGACAGCGACGAGGTGGCGGTGTTCCAGGGGGTCCGGGGCGAGGTCTTAGGCATGCCACTGCACACCCGGGCCGAAGGCAGCTGCCGGGATGGTGTGCGGGGTTGCGAGCCGATCCTCCTGCGTGACCTGCAGCCTTACGCCCGGGCGAACGTGCGTCGAGGAATGATCAGCAGCGCTGGGCTGGACGGTGCCCGCGAGATCATCGGCCGGCTGCGCACCAACGATCTGCTGCCACTGTGCCCAACCCCCAGCCCAACCCCCAGTACCGGGACGGCTAGCGGCGAGGCCACGATCACGCCCGAACAGCCGGCCGTCCCCCCGGCCACCGATCCCCCGACAACCACGGCCGCACCCAGCGGCGGGCTTTCTGGTCAGCATCCCGAATCCACGACCACCGGCACAGCACTGCTGGACAAGCCCGCCGAGCCTGGAGTGGACTGCCGGACAGTGAGCTGATGGCCACCCCATTACCCATCCCAGACGCGGACTTACAGCCCGCGCCGGTACCGCCTACCAAGCGCGGCCTCGAGCTGGTCATGCTGGCCTTCGCCACGATCGTGGTGACCACGGCACTGGTGCTGGTGGAACTCAACCAGCGCAACGAGGAGGTAACCAGCTCGCTGCTGTACTATGGTGCTGCCTACCTGGGTTTGTTCGGTGCCGCCCACGTTGCGGTGCGGCGGCTGGCGCCCTATGCCGACCCGCTCATTCTGCCCTGCGTTGCCTTGCTCAATGGGCTGGGACTGGTGTTCATCCACCGGCTTGACCTGGCCGAGAATGCGGCGGCTGGCTCGGTGCGCGCCGATGCCCCGGCTGGCACCGTCCCATATCAGATCGCCTGGACCGCGCTCGCGCTGGGATTGTTCGTGGCGGTGCTGGTGCTGGTCCACGACCACCGCATGCTGGCCCGTTACGGCTATACCTGCGGGCTGGCCGGGCTGGTGGCGCTGGCCCTGCCCGGCCTGCTCCCCAGCGCCATTTCCGAGGTCAACGGCGCGAAGATCTGGCTGCGGTTTGGCGGGCTGGGCATCCAACCGGCCGAGTTCGCCAAGATCCTGCTCATGATTTTTTTCGCCGCGTTCCTGGTGACCAAGCGGGACCTGTTCAGCACCGCGGGCCGAAAGGTACTCGGCATGGAGCTGCCCCGGGCCCGTGACCTCGCCCCGCTGCTCATGGCCTGGGGGCTCTCGCTGGGTGTCCTGGTGCTCGAGAAGGATCTGGGCACCTCGCTGCTGTTCTTCGGCATCGTGCTGGTGCTCATCTACATCGCCACCGAACGGGTCGCCTGGCTGGTGATCGGGATGATCTTCTTCGTCGGGGGTGCAATGGTCTCCAACCTGTTCTTCCCCCACGTGCAAGGCCGGGTGGCCGCCTGGCTCAACCCCTTCGCCGATTACGACAATGCCGGCTACCAGATATCGCAGTCGCTGTTCGGGCTGGGTACCGGCGGGATGTTCGGCACCGGGCTGGGGGCCGGCCGTCCCGACCTGGTGCCTGAGGCGCACACCGACTTCATCACCGCGGCGATCGGCGAGGAGCTGGGTTTCGTCGGGCTGGCCGCGGTGCTGTTCACCTACCTGCTGGTGGTCATGCGGGGGATGCGCACCGCGCTCGCCGTCCGGGACACCTTCGGCAAGCTGCTGGCCGCCGGTCTGTCCTTCGCCATCGGGCTGCAGGTGTTCATCGTCGTCGGCGGGGTGACCAAGCTGATCCCGCTGACCGGGCTGACCACGCCGTTCCTGTCCTACGGCGGCTCCTCGCTGCTGGCAAACTATATTCTGGTGGCACTGCTGTTACGGATCTCTCATGCGGCGCGGGCACCGGCGGCGGCGGCGGTGCCGCGCAAGCCGGTGGCCCCGCTTGCCCAGGCGCACACCGAGCTGGTGGCGCGCCCGTGAACACACCGCTTCGCCGGGTCGCGCTGGCCGTCATGGTCATGATCGTTGCGCTGCTGGCCAATGCCACCTACATCCAGGTCGTCAGCGCCGACGCCTACCGCACCGACCCGCGCAACCGGCGGGTGTTGCTCGATGAGTACAGCAGGCAACGTGGGCAGATCATCGCTGGCGGGCTGCCGATAGCCAGCTCGGTGGAGACCGGCGGGCAGCTGCGCTTCCTGCGCACCTATCTGGACGGCCCGCTGTACGCCCCGGTTACCGGCTACTACTCGCTGCGCTACGGCGCGGGCGGCATCGAGAACTCGATGGATCCGGTGCTCAACGGCTCCGACGGCCGGCTGTTCGTGCGGCGGGTCTCAGACCTGGTCACCGGCCGGGAGCCCAGTGGGGGCAGCGTCGAGCTCACCATCAACCCCGCCGTGCAGCGGGCCGCCTACGAGCAGCTGACCCGCCGCGGCTACACCGGCGCGGTGGTCGCGATCAAGCCCAGTACCGGCGAGATCCTGGCGATGGCGTCGACTCCGTCCTATGACCCGAACCGGTTGTCCGCGCACGACGGTGCGCAGCAGGGAGCCGCCTGGAACGAGGCTACGTCGGCCGAGCGTGGCTCACCGCTGACCAACCGCGCGGTCGCGTCGATCTACCCACCGGGGTCGACCTTCAAGCTGGTGGTCACCGCGGCGGCGCTGGCGAACCGGAAGGCCACCCCGGACACACCGCTGACGGCGGCCGCGGCACTGCAGCTGCGGGGCACCACGACAGACTTGAGCAACTTCGCCAACCAGCGGTGCGGCGGCGGGGACACCACCACGCTCAAGGCGGCCCTGGTGCGCTCCTGCAACACCGCTTTCGCTGAGTTGGCCGCCATCGTCGGCGAGAACGACCTGCGCAAGCAGGCCCAGCTGTTCGGTATCGGGCAGCAGGACCTCACCATCCCGATCCAGGTGGCGCCCTCGACCGTGGGCGCCATCGCCGATGTCGCGGCGTTGCAGCAGTCCGGCATCGGGCAGCGTGATGTGGCGCTCACCCCGTTGCAGAACGCGATGATCGCCGCGACGATCGCGAATGGCGGGGTGCGGATGAAACCCCAGCTGGTGCGTAACGTCCTGGGCCCGGACCTGTCCGTGCTCACCAGGTTCACACCGCAGCGAGCGGACACGGCGATGTCCCGCGCCACCGCATCACAGATCCGCGACATGATGTTCGCCGCCGAGAACAGCTACCGAAACGAAGGTAAAATCAACGGCGTCAGCATCGCCGCGAAGACCGGCACCGCCGAGCACGGCGCCGACCCCAAGAACACCCCGCCGCACGGCTGGTACGTGGCCTTCGCGCCCGTCGACAACCCACAGGTGGCGATCGCGGTGGTAGTGGAGGACGGCGGGGACCGGGATCTCGAGGCCACCGGTGGTTCCCTGGCCGCACCGATCGGCCGGGCGGTCATCGGAGCGGCCCTGCGGGGTGGTCGATGACGTTGACCAGCGGCCAGTTGCTGGCGCAGCGTTACCGGCTCGGCCGGCGCATCGCCATCGGCGGGATGGGCGAGGTCTGGGAGGCCGCGGACACCCGGCTGGACCGGCAGGTCGCCGTCAAGGTACTCAAGCCGGAGCTGTCCAGCGATGCGGAGTTCCGGCATCGCTTTCACACCGAGGCCCGGATGACCGCGTCGCTGAACCATCCTGGCATCGCAGCGGTGCACGACTACGGCGAGACGACCAGCGACCCCTCGGGAGCGCCCCATCAGGTGGCCTACCTGGTGATGGAGCTGGTCGCCGGTGATCCGCTGGCCACTGTCCTGATGCGGCAGCCGCGGCTGCCCGCCGACCGCACGCTGGGCATCCTCGGGCAGGCCGCCGATGCGCTCCAGGCGGCGCATGAGCGCGGTCTGGTGCACCGCGACGTCAAACCGGGCAACATCCTGATCACCCCCGCCGGGAAGGTAAAGCTCACCGACTTCGGCATCGCCAGGGCCGTTGACGCAGCCCCGGTGACCCGGCACGGGATGGTGCTGGGCACCGCGAGCTACATCGCCCCCGAGCAGGCCGCTGGGGACGATGCCGGGCCGGCTTCCGACGTCTACTCGCTGGCCGTGGTGGGCTACGAGTGCCTCGCCGGGCAGCGCCCTTTCCAGGCCGACAACGCGGTCACCCTGGCGATGATGCACATCCGCGACCGGCCTCCCCCGCTGCCCCCGGAGGTGCCCTCGGGAGCCCGTGCGCTGATCGAGGCCGCGCTGGTCAAAGACCCGCGGCAGCGCTACGGCACCGGCGGGGAGTTCGCCGCCGCGGTCGCCGCGGTCCGAGCCGGGCACCGGCTGCCGCTGCCGGTGGGAATGGCCAGGGGCGCGACCGGGGGGATGACCGGGGGGATGACCGGGGGGATGACCGGGGGGATGACCGCGGGGATGACCGCAGGCCAGCCGCCGCCGACCGCGCTGCTGCCGCCAGGGGGGATTTCCGGCCCACCGACCGGCCAGCACACTGTGCAGCGTTACCCGCCTGCGCGCCGCCCCGGCCGGCGCGGTGCGGCACCGAGAATCACGATGGCCCTGCTCGGTGTGCTCGCCCTGGTGCTCGCCGGTTACCTGGTCAGCGAGGCGCTGCGGGCCGACACCACGCCAGGTACCACCGACACCGTCACGGCGCCTGGTGCGCCCGTGGAGCGTCGGCCCTTTCAGCCGACCGAGGAGCGGCCTCCGGCAGAGCCGGCCAGCCCCGCCGAAGAGCTCCTCGGAGTGTTCATCAATCCGACCGCGTATGTGGGGGAGCGGGGCAGCGACGCCGCGGTCACCGCGAAGTCCGCAGGCCTGGTGCCGGAGGTGGTCGACGAAGACGGCGACCAGGTCGACCGCGACCGGCGGTCGCAGTGCCGGGTCGTCGGGGTCAACCCACGGTTTGCCTTCGTACCCCGCGGGTCCACCCTCGAGCTGATCTGCCGGAGGGCCCGGTGAGCGGCCAACCCCGATCGGGTGATAACCGGACGGCAGGCATGATGGGCCCGGACCGCCACGAGACGCGGGCCACGAACGAGGACCGGGACGGCCGAGGAATGACCACTCGCCGACTTCTGTCGGAGCGTTATGAGCTGGGCGAGACGCTCGGCTACGGGGGCATGTCCGAGGTGCACCGCGGCCGTGACGTCCGGCTTGACCGCGACGTCGCGGTCAAGGTACTGCGCGCCGATCTCGCCCGCGACCCCCAGTTCCAGCACCGCTTCCGCCGGGAGGCGCAGAACGCGGCCGCGCTGAACCATCCGGCGATCGTCGCGGTGTACGACACCGGCGAGACGGTGTCCGAATACGGCCCGCTGCCCTACATCGTGATGGAGTTCGTCGACGGCCGGACGCTGCGTGACATCGTCAAGACCGAAGGCCCGATGGACGAGCAGCGCGCGATAGAGACGATGGCCGACATCTGCGCCGCCCTGGACTTCAGCCACCGCAACGGCATCATCCATCGTGACGTCAAGCCGGCCAACGTGATGATCACGATTGCCGGCGCGGTCAAGGTGATGGACTTCGGCATCGCCAGGGCGCTGGCCGACGGGCAGGGCGTGACCCAGACCTCCGCTGTGATCGGCACCGCCCAGTACCTGTCCCCGGAGCAGGCCCGCGGGGGGCTGGCGGACGCCCGGTCGGACGTCTACGCCGCCGGCTGCGTGCTCTACGAGCTGATCACCGGGGATCCCCCGTTCACCGGTGACTCCCCGGTCGCGGTGGCCTACCAGCACGTCCGCGAGGATCCCATACCGCCATCTCACCAGAACCCCGACGTGTCGGCGGCAATCGACGCCGTGGTGCTCAAGGCGATGAGCAAGAACCCGGTCAACCGCTACCAGTCCGCTGCCGAGATGCGCGCTGACTTGGTCCGAGTCTTGTCCGGGCAGCGGCAGCTGGCGCCGACGGTGATGACCGACGCGGACCGCACCATCATGCTTGACGCCGGTCCCACGGTGGCCATCAGCCCCAGGGCCAGCCGGCACCGCGCGGAGCCCGCCGTCGGACCGCCGGAGCCGCGACGCTCCGGGCGGGGTATCTGGGTCCTCACCACGGTCGTGGCCAGCGCCCTCATCACGCTGCTCCTGCTGCTGTTCACCGGTCTCTTCGATGGCGGACCCACCCCGATCGCGCTGCCCAACGTGCTCGGCGAGCCCGCGGCGAGGGCCGAGGCGCAGCTTCTCGCCGACGGCTTCCGGACCGAGAAACGCCTTGTGGAGTCGGACCCGAAAGACCTCGACCGCGTGGTGGCGATGAGCCCGGTCGGCCAGGCGTTGCCGGCCTCGACGATCCGGCTGGACGTCGGTGCCGGGCCGTCCGAGGTCGAGGTGCCCAACCTGCTCGGGCTGGACCGGGTGCAGGCCCAAGCCTCGCTGCAGGGAGTGGGTCTGCTGCTGTCCCCCGATCAGCGCCAGCAGGTGGTCCAGGACGACAGAGGTGTCGGCCGGGTGGCCGCCCAGGATCCGCCTGCCGGTCGGCGGCTGGCCAAGGGCAAATCAGTGATCATCACCGTCGGCGTGGCGCCGGCCACCGTGTCCGTGCCCGACGTCGTCGGCACCAACATCGACCAGGCCCAGCGAAACATCACCGGCAACCGTCTCGTCGTGCAGATCCAGGAGGTCGATTCGGCAGTCACGAAGGGTCAGGTCTTGAGGCAGAACCCAGCCGGGGGTGCCGACGTCAGGGCAGGCACCACGGTGGCGCTCACGGTATCCCGGGGTAACCAGCTGCAGATGCCCGAGCTCCGCGGGCAGACTCCGGACCAGGCCCTGAGCACCCTGCAGCGGCTCGGCTGGGTCGGCACCCTCAGCCAGGTCCGCACCCCGGTGGAGGATCCCAATCAGGTCGGCAGCATCGTCGCTCAGGACGTCCGGGCCGGTACCGGGTTCGCCCGTGACCAGACCATCACGGTCACCGTCGGGGAGGACACCGTGACCAGCAGCACGACGACCAGCAGCAGCAGCGGGATCTTTGGCCCATCGCCCACCCCACCAGGCTGACCTCGTGCTCAGCGCACCGCCGCGGCGGAGGCCAGCTTGCGCATCCCAGCCTCCAGCTCAGCCACCCGAGACTCGGCCACCTCGGCACCCGCGATCCGCAGCCAGTTCGCCAGCAGCCGGTGCCCGCCGTCGGTGAGCACCGACTCGGGGTGGAACTGCACTCCATACACCGGCAGTTCCCGGTGCCGCAGGGCCATCACGATCCCCGACTCGGTGCGCGCGGTGACCTCGAGCTCGTCCGGGATGGTCTCGGGAAGCACTGTCAGCGAGTGATACCGGGTGGCGACGAAGGGCCGTGGCAACCCGGCCAGCACCGCGGCGCCGTCATGGTGAACCACGGAGGTCTTGCCGTGCAGCAGCTCGGGCGCCCGCGCCACGGTGGCTCCCCAGACCGCCGCGATGGCCTGGTGTCCCAGGCAGACCCCGAGCACCGGGCGGCCCTGCCCGGCACAGTCCCGGACGATGTCCATGCTCGCTCCGGCTCGCTGGGGGGTACCCGGCCCGGGACTGACCAGAACCCCGTCCGCGGCGGCCACGTCGCCGGTCTCGACCGCGTCGTTGCGCCGCACCACGCACTGCGCTCCCAACTGGGCCAGGTACTGCACGAGGTTATAGACGAAGCTGTCATAGTTGTCAATCACCAGGATGCGCACGCCGACCAGCATAGGGCTCAGCCGGTCGTCACCGCATTGAACGGCAGCCGGGTCTCCACCCACGGGAACACCACGAGCAACAGCAGCGTGACCACTGCCGCCACCAGGATCAGTGATTGCAGCAGGCGCAGCGTGGGCGACCCGGGCAGGTGCCGCCAGATCCAGCCGTACATGCGCCTCCTCAGGTGTTGACGGTCAGCTCGGCGGGCCGTTCACCAGGAATCTTGGCGTACTGGGCGACCAGGATGCCGTGCACGATGAGCCGCTGCCGGGCGGAGAACTGGGGGTGACAGGTGGTCAGTGTGATCAACCCGATCTCGCGCTTGGCGGACCGACCGGGATGGCCGGGTATCGGAGCGATCACCTCGGTCTGGGTGGGCCGCACGATAGCTTTGCCGACCACGTCCGAATAGCGCCCAGGCAGCGGGTCGACGCCCCGGCACTGCGGCGCGGTGGCCTTGCCGGCCGCCCAGTCGGCGGACTCTCCCTGCAGCGGCAGAACCCGGTAGACGAACCAGCGGTCGGCCGTCTCCACCACGATGGCGTCGCAGGACGACAGCAGGTCCAGGGCGTTGAACGGGGACCCTTTGCCCACCCGGTGCCCGGCGACCGCGAAGTTTCCTGGCTGGCCCGGCAATGCGGTGCCCCGGTAGTGGCCCGGACCGGCCTCCAGGGTGTCCGGCTCGGTGCCCTCCAGCACGGTGAACACGAAATCGGGCCCGAACGCGGGGATGTGCATCTTGGCGATACCCGCGCCGTTGACCGGGCGGTCCACGAGGTCCCGAGGGTTGCGCCAGGTGTCCTCCAGGGTGGCGGTGACCTCGCGCTGTTTCACCGCGGAAGACCAGTCGGTGACGTAGTACACGTAGAACACGAACAGCAGCACCACCAGGCCTGCTGTCAAGATCAGCTCGCCCACCCCGCGGATCGCCGTCCGCGTGGTGTCCCGGTGCGGGGAGCCCCGCATGGGGGACAGCGCATGGCTCACGAAACCTCCTCCAGGCCGGCCAAGAGCGATACCAGCCGCGCTAGGTTAACGTGTCCGTAGCGAACCACTCGATGGATGCCCAGAGTGACAGTCGGGCTAGAGTGGCAACTTGGGCTGACCCGCACGCCGAACGAGGACGACCATGCCGAAGTCGAAGGTCCGGAAGAAGTCGGTCTACACCACGCCGGCTGACCTGCGCACACCGATGAAGGTCCGGGCTGCGGGCCCCTCCCACCCGGTCTACGTCGCGGTCATGCTGGGCCTGATGCTGCTGGGCTTGTTGTGGCTGGTGGTCAACTACCTGGCCGTCGACAAGATCCCCCTGCTGAGCGACCTGGGCAACTGGAACTTCCTGATCGGCTTCACTCTGATGATCATCGGGCTGCTGATGACCATGCGCTGGCGTTGATAGCGAACGACACGGGTGCCATTCATCCCCACTGTGGACAAAACCTGTGGAGAAGTCACCTCGGGGCGTAGACCAGCGCGGCTGTCACCGCCGCGCCGAACGCCAGCCCGCCGAGATGGCCGAGAATAGAGATACCCGGCACCACAAAGCTGATGATCACGTTGATCAGGATGATGGTCAGCGCCGGGCGTGGGTCGCGGCGCATCCGCAGCAGAACCACGGCCAGCCCGCCCATCAGGCCGAATACCGCGCCGGAGGCACCCGCGACCGGTATGCCCGGGGCGGAGAACAGTAAGATCGCCAGGCTCCCGCCCAGCAGCGAGATCAGGTACACCACCAGGAAGCGGGCCCGGCCCAGCACCTGCTCGAGATCCCGGCCGATGATCCACAGGGCGATCATGTTGAAGGCCAGGTGGATCGGCCCGATGTGCAGGAAGCCCGAGGTGAACAGCTGCCACCACGCGCCGTCGGCTACCGCCGCCGGCCGTATCGCCCATTGCCTGAACAGCGCCGCGGAGGCATTGTCGGCCAGGCTGCCGGCCTGCATCACGGTGACGGCGAAGATCACGAGATTGATCGCGATCAGCGCCAGGACCACCACCGAGCGTTCGGTCGGCTGCGCCCACGGGGCGGTGATGACGTGTGGTTGCGTATGGGCACTTTGGGCGACGCAGTCCACGCACTGGTAGCCGACCGGCGCCTCACGCAGGCAGTCGGGGCAGGCGGGGCGGTCACAGCGGGTGCAACGAACCCCGGTCTCCCGGCTCGGGTGCCGGACGCATACGGGACCGGTCATCTTTCACACCCCGGCCGGCTCGACCGTCACTCGTTCGACCACGATGTTCTCCAGCGGGCGGTCCGCGCGGGTCGGGGTGTGTGCGATCGCATCCACCACGATGCGGGATGCCTGGTCGGCCACCTCGCCGAAGATGGTGTGCTTGCGGTTCAGGTGCGTCGCGGGGCCAACCGTGATGAAGAACTGCGAGCCGTTGGTGTGCTGGCCCGCGTTGGCCATCGCGAGCAGGTACGGCCGGTCGAACCGCAGTTCGGGGTGGATCTCGTCGTTGAAGCGGTAGCCAGGGCCGCCCCGGCCGGTGCCGGTCGGGTCGCCACCCTGGATCATGAAACCCTTGATCACGCGGTGGAAGAGGCAGCCGTCGTAGAACGGCCCGGACAGCTCCCCTTTGGCGTTGCGCTGGGAGTAGTCCTTGCTGCCCTCGGCGAGACCCACGAAGTTCGCTACGGTCTTCGGGGCCTGGTTCGGGAAGAGGGTGATGCGGATGTCACCCTCGCTGGTGTGCAGGATGACCTGCGTCTCGTTCTTCTTGACCTCGGTCACCGGGCCCATCCTGCCAGCACGCACGTTGCGGTCAGAGACCCAGGGTGGTGATCACCTGCTCGGTGATCTGGCGGGCGGCGATGGTCTGCCGCTGGTTAGTCGTGATCACGACTGCGCTGCCCTGGCGGGCTACCGCGAACACAGCTCCCTCAGCGGTCGGCTGCGACCCGCCCGACCACCCACCGGGAAGCTCGGCCAGGTCGGAGGTGGCCACCGGGGCGGCGGCGTCGACTGCTGCCCGCGCTACCTCAGGGGTGGCCACCACGATCCAGGTGCGCAGCTGCAGCCTGCCGTCGCGGCTGAGGAAGAAACAGGCCGGATGCGGCTGGTCCGCGGAGATCCGCACCGCGCCGACCCGCTGCCCGTTGGCCGCTTGCACCGCGGCGGTGGTCAGGTAGCTGCACGGCCCGTCCGCGACCGGCTGGGGTGCGGGCGGCGGCACTGGAATCTGCGTCCCTGGGGGCGCCGCTACGGGCTGGCTGGCCTGCGGCGACCCGGCTGGGTCCGGGGCGGCGCGCACGCCGCCGCAAGCCCCGGCCGCGACGGCGAGCAGCCCGCTCACGACGGCGGCGACGGGCCTGATGCAGCTGGCTGACGACATATCGGCGGGCAGTGAACCACGACCAGGATGGCGCGCCGCGCTCGGGTCGCTTTCCTTCTCCTGGGGCCGCCGGCCCGTACGTGCGCTCAGGATCTAACACGTTGCGCAACATCAGCCTCCTGGTCGGCGTCCCCATGTGGGGCTGAGGCTCACTCGCAGGCGCAGTGAAATCACTGTCAGTGCGCATAGCAGAGGTGTTGATCGAAGGAAAGATCACGTTCGGGGAGTAGTCCGGGCACCGGTCGTATCTGCTCCGAGTCTCGCATCGTTGAGCCGGTACCTGGATGCCTAGAGGTCGATGACTACCGGTCGCATCGGAGCGTCGAACGCCAGGTGCGAGGGATCTGCGGCCACCACTCAGGGAAAAGCCGTACCGCCCTCTCGCGGAGAGATCTCGACCGAGGAGGAACACCGGAACATGACGTCACGCACGCCCAGGAGGCATCGCCGCCTGGCTCTCATGGCCGCCGGGACGGCAGCCGCGATGGTTCTGCTGCCGGGTGCTGCCTCGGCACAGGTGGTCCACACCGCGCAGCAGTTCGTCGGCGCGCCCGGTGACCCGGCAGTGCCCGGCGTGCCCGGCGATGCCCCCAGCGCCCCCGCACCAGGTCTGCCCACTGCGCCAAACGGCCCCGCTGATTCTGTGACTGAACTCGTCAACGATGCTCTAGGCGGTAAAGGCACGCCGGGTGCCCCAAAACCTCTCGGTGATGACGATCACGAGTTCCGCGGTGACACTCCGGACAGTGATCATCTCGATGACCCCTATCCTCCTGACCACGCGTCAGGCGCTGTCGCCGAAGTCGACCTGCTCAAGTCTCACCTCCTCGATATCACCAGGTACGACGCCAGCATTGAGGAAGACGGCAGCGCGCACTCTGACTCGACAGTGCTCGGCCTGGGCGGTAGCCGGATCGTTGGCTCCAGTGCGTCTTCCAGGGACAATCACAAGGACAGTGGTGAGCTCCTCAGTCTCTGCGGGCCCACCGGCGGGCTCGTGTGCCTGAGCCTGCTCTACCACGACGTTATCGCCGCTGAGGACCACGACTCGGCACTGGCTGCCGCCCGCGGCGGTGTCCTGGCCCTGTGCCTGGGCGGCGACAAAGATGACGTGACTCCCAGCTACGAGTGCGACGGCTTGCTCTCCCTGGGTGTCGCTGAGGGCCTGGGTATTGCCGAGCGGGACAAAGAGCACGGCCACACCAAGGCCGAGTCCGCCAACGAGCTGCTCAACCTCTGCGTCGGCAAGCGCGACAAGCTGACCACGCCCTGTGACGGGATCGGTCTCCAGGCGGTGCACGCCGACTCTGCCTCTAAGTCGGACAAGCCCGATACCGTTCGTGGTTCCTACCTGCTCGGCCTCGACCTCAGCGGCTCGTCCACCTACATCCTGGACGGTCCCACGGCCTTGGCTCTCCCGGATGGCTGCGGCGACTCTGCCCTGCTGTGCCTGTTCTTCAACCAGGGCAGGTCGGTCATCTTCAAGAACCCCCAGGGTGCTGGCAGCGTGCAGGAGATGCTGCGTCTTGACCTGCTGAACCGCACGCTCCTGGTGGTGCTTGGCCAGGCCGAGACCCTCGCGCACGAAACCGAGGGCTTCGACAAGGGCAAAGAGCACCCCGAGGACCACGGTGACGAGGGTGACGAAGGCGGCTACGAGGGTGACGAAAACGGCGGTGGTGATGAGTTGGCCTTCACCGGTGCCGACATCGCTCCCCTGCTGGCTGGTGGCTTCCTGCTCACCGGTCTGGGCGCACTGACCGTCGCGGCTACCCGCCGCCGGGTCGGCAAGCACACCCTGTAACGCAACACTCGACGGGGGCCGACGAGCAGCTCGTCGGCCCCCGTTCCCATGTCCCCCCACTGTCCCCGCTACGATCGGCGACCTGATGAATACTGTGATCTCCCGGCTGCGCAGTCGGCCGATCGTCTCCCTCATCGGCGTGGTGGCGTTGCTGCTGGCTGGGGTATTCGGGGTGGTCGCTTCGTTATCTGGCGGCAGCAACCCGGTCGGTACCCGCGAGGTGGTCAACACCGCCGGTGGGTACCGCTTCGAAGCACCCGATGGGTGGTCGACCATCCAGACCGACCGCACCACCACAGTGACCAGCCCGGACCGGGCCACCGTGATCACCCTTGGCTTCGGCCGCGCCGGATCTCTGCCGGTAGCCGGAGCGGTCTTCTTCCAGCAGGTCGGCGGCAATTACCGCGACGTTCAGGTGTTCCCGCCGGATGGCAAGCACGTGGGCGAGCTGCCCGCCCTGATCTACGGCGGGGTGGGGACCAATCCCCAGAACGTCCGCATCCGCTTCCTGGCGATCACTATTCAGAACGATCCCGTCAACTACGCGATCACCGTGTTCACCGAAGCCGGTTCAGATCCGAAGATCGTGCTTCCTCAGGTGAACCGGGTGGTGGACACTTTCCGGGCACTCCCACCGCGCTGAGAAGATCCGATCACCTGGGCTGATCCTCCAGTCCGTTTCCCTCTTCGTGCGCCGGTGGTCTGGGCCGCGACGCCTGCCCCGATGCGCGCCAGGCGGCTAACCAGGCATCGGTGCCGATTGCTGGAAGCAGAAATCTCCAGGCATCATCGATTCGCTGCCAGAGGTCCTGGGGTCCGCCCATAGCCTCGCAGATCTGCCGGTGCCCGACCAGCAGCGCGATGATCTGCCGGGCCACCTGTGCGGGTTCGACACCCTGGCGGAGTAGGCCGGCTTGCGCCGCCTCGGTCAGCAGAGCGAGCGCGCTGCGTTCGCCGAAGTCGTCGTGCCCGCGCATCGGCAGATCGTTGCGCAGCCGCGCGCCGCCGCGGGCGATCGGGCTGTCGATCAGCTGGGCGATCACCTCGTCGACCAGCGCCAGCAACGTCGAGAGCGGATCAAGCCCACGGGCTCTGACCTGCGTCCGGAGCGTCGCCCATTGCTGCTCCATCTCGGCGATGACGGCGCGCGCCAGGGCCTCCTTGGAGGCGAAGTGGAAATACAATGCGCCTTTGGTCCCGCCGCTGTCAGTCAATACCCGGTCCAACGACGTGGCGTGGTAGCCATGGCGGGCGAAGTGCTCGGCGGCGGCAGTCAGGATCGCCAGTCTGGTGGCCCGGGCCCGCGGCTGCGGCGTGGCCCGCCCTGCGGGCGTGTCGCCGTCGGCTGCTCCGGGTTCGCGGGGAGCGGTGCTGGACATGACGCCTCGAAGCTACCTGTCTCACGCCCGCCGGGTCGCAGGTAGCTCGGATGGTGGTTCAAACACACCGGATGGTATGTTTCGCTATGGTTTTCGCCTTCGCGATGGGCGACACCCGGTAGTAGCTGGCTCGTGTGGGGGTCCCGCGGGGGGTGCGGCCGCCCGGGGCGGTAGAGACG
>JBOHFT010000086.1:0-17718 GCA_050699815.1 Pseudonocardiaceae bacterium
CATCGATGACCCGATGCGGCTGCCGGTGGGACGCACCCTGCTGGTGCCCGCCCTCGAGGAGCTGGACCGCACGAACGGGCCGGCCGGTGGCTAATCAGAGCTTCTCCAACACGCTGCTGGTCGAGGTGAGCGGCGCGCCGCTGCCGCCCGAGCTCGCGGTGCTGATGACCTACGCCTACGTGGACGACAGCCGGGTGCTGCCGGACATGTTCGTGCTGCGGTTCCGCGACCCGGGCCGCACCGTGCTCGACAAGACCGGGTTGCAGGTTGGCACCCCGGTGCGGCTGCGGGTGCAGACCAGCGACAGCCCCAGCCCGGAGCTGCTGATCTCCGGTGAGGTGACCGCGCTCTCGGTGGACGTGGATAGCACCGGCACGGTCACCGAGGTACGCGGATACGACCAGTCGCACCGGCTGTTCCGGGGACGCCAGGTGGCGGCCTACGCCAACATGGGCGTCGGCGAGGTGGTGCGCAAGGTCGCCACCCGGGCCGGCCTGCCGGTCGGCACGGTGGACAGCCTCGGCTCGCCGCCCGCCGACAGCGAGATCACCCAGGACAACCTCACCGACTGGGAGTTCCTGCAGCGCCTGGCCGACGCGACCGGGGCCGAGCTCGCCGTGGCCGACGGCAAGCTGTCCTTCCGCAAGCCCACGAAGCCCGCCGCGCCGGACACCACCGCCCGGGCCCGGCAGAACCCGCTCGTGCTCGAGGCGGGCCAGAACCTGATGTCGGTGCGCGCCACGGTGAGCTCGGCCGAGCAGGTCAAGCAGGTCGAGGTGCGCGGCTGGGACTACCTCACCAAGCAGGCCGTCACCGCGACCGCACCCGCCGAGACGACCAGCGCGGAGCTGCCCGGCGTCACGCCGGGGGCCCTGGCGGGCAGCTTCGGCAACGGCACGTTCCGCGCCACTGACGTGCCGTACCGCACCCACGGCGACGCGCAGGCCGCCGCCAAGGCGCTGGCCGCCCAGATCGCCGGCGCGTTCGCCGAGATCGAGGGGGTGGCAAAGGGCAACCCGAAGCTGCGCGCGGGCAGCTCGGTGTCGCTGTCCGCGGTGGGCAAGCCGTTCGAGGGCAAGTACACGCTGACCTCGACCCGGCACCTGTTCTCCGAGGAGGCCGGCTACAGCACGGCGTTCACGGTGAGCGGCCGGCAGGAGCGCTCGCTCTACGGGCTGACCCACGGCGGCCACCAGGGCAACGGCCGGGACACCGCCTCCGGGCTGGTGACCGCGATCGTCACCGACGCCCGGGACCCGCGCAAGCTCGGCCGGGTCAAGCTCACGTTCCCCTGGCTCGCCGATGACTACGCCAGCGGCTGGGCCCGCACCGTGCAGGTCGGCGCGGGCCAGAACCGGGGGGCGATGATCCTGCCGGAGGTCGGCGACGAGGTGCTGGTCGGGTTCGAGCAGGGCGACTTCGACAGCCCCTACGTGCTCGGCGGCCTCTACAACGGTGCGGACGTCCCGGCGTCGGGCTCCTACGAGCTCATCGACGCCAACAGCGGGCAGATCAACGGCCGGCGCCTGGTGTCCCGGACCGGTCACCGGCTGGAGCTGGCCGAGACGCCCGGCGCGGCCAACGGCGTCCGGTTGGTCACCGGCGACGGGAAGAACTCCCTCGAGCTGGACAGCAAGGGCACCAAGGTCACCCTGCACAGCGACGGCACCGTGCTGATCGAGGCCAAGCGGGGCATGACGATCGACGCCGGCACCGGGCCGCTGGAACTCAAAGGCACCAGCGTGTCAATCAAGGCGACGGCGGCGGCGAGCCTGGAGGGCGCCACGGTGTCGGTCAAGGGCCAGGCCTCGGCCGAGCTCAAGGCCGCCGGCCCGGTCACCGTCCAGGGCGCCATCGTGAAGATCAACTGAAGGGAGCGGGATGCCACCGGCGGCACGGGTCGGCGACCCCACCGGACACCCCGGGACGATCGGACCACCCGGGGTGCCGACGGTGCTCATCGGCGGGCTGCCCGCGGCGACCGTCGGCACCCCGCACATCTGCGCGATGCCACCGCCCGCCGGGCCGCACCCGGGCGCTCCGATCGCGCCGCCGGGCTGCCTGACGGTGCTCATCGGCGGCTTGCCGGCCGCCCGGATAGGCGACCTGACCAGCTGCGGCGCGCCGATCGTGATGGGTGCCATGACCGTCCTGATAGGAGGGTGACAGGTGGCCGCGAACCAGCAGTTCCTCGGCGCGGGCTGGGCCTTCCCGCTGCACACCGACGCCACCGGCAGCATCGCGCTGGTGCGCAGCGAGCGCGAGGTCGAGGAGAGCATCCGGATCATCCTCGGCACCGCGCCCGGGGAGCGGCCGATGCGCCCGGAGTTCGGCTGCGCGATCCACGACTTCGTGTTCGCCCCGGCGGATGCCAGCACCGCGGGCGCGCTGGCCTTCGAGGTGCGGGTGGCGCTGGAACGCTGGGAGCCGCGCATCGACCTGGACGACGTCGTGGTCCGCTTCGACCAGACCGACAACGGGCGGCTGCTCATCGAGGTGCGCTACTCGCTGCGCGACACCAACGACCCGCGCAACCTGGTCTTCCCGTTCTACGTGATCCCTTCCCACGAGCCGACACCCGACGGAGGTGCGTGATGGCGCTGCCCGCCCCGAACCTCGACGACCGGCGCTTCCAGGACCTGGTCGACGACGCGAAACGGCTGGTGCAGCAACGCTGTCCGGAGTGGACGGACCACAACGTCTCCGACCCGGGCGTGACGCTGATCGAGGCGTTCGCGTCCATGGTGGACCAGCTGCTCTACCGGCTGAACCGGGTGCCGGAGGCGAACTACCTGCGCTTCCTCGACCTGATCGGGGTGCGGCTCTACCCCCCGACGGCGGCCCGCGGTGACATCACGTTCTGGTTGTCCGCGCCGCAGCCCGGACCGGTCCTCGTCGCGGCGGACCGGCCGATCTGCACCCGCGGCACCGAGACCGAGGACGTGGTCGTGTTCAGCACGGCGCGGGAGCTGGCGATCGTGCCGTGCTCACTGCAGAAGCTGCTCACCGTCGAGCGCTCCGGCGACGCGGTGGACCGGACCGACCGGCTGGCCTTCGACGAGGGCTTCGCGGCCTTCGGCGCCCCGCCCCAGCCCGGGGACGCCCTGCTGGTCGGGCTCTCCGACCCGGTGCCGGGCTGCGCGGTGCTGCTGCGGCTGGACTGCGAGGTGGAGGGCGTCGGCGTTGACCCGCGGGATCCGCCGCTGGTCTGGGAGGCCTGGGACGGCTCCGCATGGACGGCCTGCGAGCTGGACCATGACGAGACCGGCGGGCTGAACCGGCCCGGTGACGTCGTCCTGCACGTGCCGCCGAGCCACACCGCGTCGGTGGTCACCCGGCAGCGGGCCGGCTGGCTGCGCTGCCGGGTGACCGAGCCCGGCGCCGGCCGGCCGTTCTACAGCGCCCCGCCACGGGTGCGGGCCGCGACCGCCGCGACGATCGGCGGGACAGTCGAGGCGGTGCACGCGGAGACGATCCGGGACGAGGTCATAGGGCTCTCCGAAGGCGTGCCGGGGCAGCGGTTCACGCTGCAGCACCGGCCGGTGGTGCCCGGCGGCGAACCGCTGGTGCTCGAGGTGGCGGGCGGCGAGGGCTGGGAGCAGTGGCTGCCGGTCGAGCACTTCGCCGCCTCCGGCCCGTCCGACCGGCACTTCACGGTCGACCAGGTGGCCGGCGAGCTGATCCTCGGGCCGGCGGTGCGGCAACCGGACGGCACGCTGCGGCAGTACGGCGCGGTGCCGCCCAAGGGCGTGCCGCTGCGGCTGCCGACCTACCGCACCGGCGGCGGCCGGCGCGGCAACGTGGCCCGCGGCCTGCTGTCTGTGCAGCGCGACCCGGTGCCGTTCGTGACCCGGGTGGAGAACCGGCACCCGGCAGCCGGCGGCGTGGAGGGTGAGACGGTACCGAACGCGGCGCTGCGCGGCCCGCTGCTGTTGCGGACCCGGGACCGCGCGGTCACCGCCGAGGACTACGAGCTGCTGGCCCGGGCGGCCGCCCCCGGCGTCGCACGGGTGCGCTGCGTGGCCGCCGGCCCGGACGCCGCCGCCGGTGGGGTACGGGTGCTGGTCATCCCCGCGGTGGGCGACGACGGCACCGGCCGGCTGCGGTTCGATCAGCTGCTGCCCGCCGACGAGACCCTGGCCGCGATCAGCGCGGAGCTGGAGATGCGGCGCTGCCTGGGCGCCCGGGTGATGGTCGAGCCGCCCCACTACCAGGGCGTGACCGTGGTAGCCAAGCTGCTGGCCCGGCCGCGGACCTCGGTGGAGCGGTTGCGCGCCCGGGCGATCGAGGCGCTCTACCGCTACCTCAACCCGATCAGCGGTGGTCCGGAGGGAACCGGGTGGCCGTTCGGGCGGCCGGTGCAGTCGGGGGAGGTGTTCGCGGTGCTGCAGCGGCTGTCCGGGGTGGACATGGTGGAGGATGTCCGGCTCTTCGGCGCCGACCCGACCACCGGACAGCGCGGCGAGGCAGCCAGCCGGATCGACCTCGGACCGCAGGCGCTGGTCTTCTCCTACGAGCACCAGATCCGGGTCACACCGGTCTAGGGGGAGCCGTGCGCGGGCTGATCACGGGCCTGGACAGTCCGCACCCGATCGGGATGCGGCTGCCCGGGCTCTACGTCGAGGACGACTTTGCCCAGCGCTTCGTCACCGCCTTCGACTACATGCTGGCGCCGATCTTCGCCACCCTGGACTGCCTGCCTGCCTACCTCGACCCGGGCCTGACACCGGAGGACTTCCTGGACTGGCTGGCCAGCTGGGTGGGACTGGAGCTGGACGAGAGCTGGTCGGTCCAGCGCCGCCGGGAGCTGGTGAGCCGGGCGGTGCAGCTGCACCGCTGGCGGGGCACCCGGCGCGGGCTGGCCGAGCACGTCCGGCTGGTGACCGGCGGCGAGGTGGAGGTCGTCGAGAGCGGCGCGGCGGCATGGTCGGCCCGCCCGCGCGCGCCGCTGCCCGGTTCGGACACCCCCGCCCTGCACGTCCGGGTGCGGGTGCCCGACCCGTCCACGGTGGACCTCCGTCGGCTGGACGCCCTGGTGGCCGGGGTCAAGCCGGCGCACCTGCCGCACACCGTGCAGGTGCTCCCCACCTGAGCTGCGGGGACGTCAGCCACGGTTGGCGAAGTCGGGCGGCTGGATGGTCGGGGGCACGACCAGCAGCCTGGTGACGGGGGCGACGTCCAGCCCGACCGCCCCCGCCTCGACGGTGCGCAGGCCTGGCTCGCCGCGGGGGAAGACCAGCAGCGGGATCCCGAAGCTGCCAGTGTTGCTCGCCGTGGCCTGCACCGACTCAGGGGAGTCCATCAGCCGCACGGTGACCGCAGCGCCCGGCGGGAACCCCTGCCCGGTGACCAGCGTGACCCGGCCCGGCCGCGCGACGCCCGGGTTCACCTGGATGGCCGGCACGGTGCCTGCGCCGCGCAGCGCCACCAGGAAGGGCCCTCCCGGGGCGTCGGCGTCGAGCCGCAGCACCCCGGGCCGCGGCCCGGCGCCGCGCGGGGTGTGCACGATGCTGACCTGGCAGGCCCCCCCGGGCGGCACGGGTCGGCCGGTGCAGCCGTCCGCGACGATCGCGTAGTCCGGGCCGAAGAGCTGCGCTGCGGGGTCCAGCCCGATGCGTCCGACGGTCAGCGGCGCCGTCCCGGAGTTGCCGACCGTCACCGTACCCGGCGGGCTCGCCGTGCCGACCAGTCGCTCGCCGAGATCAAGCGGGTCGGGCGTGGCCCGCAGCCTGGGGACTCCCGGCGTGGGCGTGGGCGTGACGATGCCGCGCAGCGGGACCGAGAGCGGGGTCGGCACGCCGTCATGCTCGACGGTGAGCTCGGCCCGTCGCTCGCCGGCGGCCGCTGGGGTGAACCGCACCGAGACCTCGCACGTACCATCCGTGGCGCGCGTGGCGGGCGTGGGGCGCAGGGCGCGCAGGGCGGCCCGGATGCAGGTGTCCCCGCCGATGGCGTAGTCCGCGGCATCCTTGCCGGTGACGGAGGTTGCGCTGATCGTCAACGGGCCGAAGCCGGTGTGCCGCACCGTCGCCGTACGGGTGTCGTCGCCCCCAATGACCACCGAGCCGAAGTCCACCGGCTCCGCGCTCAGGCCTGGGGTGAACCGCCGGACGAACACGTCGCGGACGTCGTTGGTGTCGCCGGTGACCAGTTCAGTGGCGTCCGACGAGTAAGCGACCGAGCGCCCGTCGGCGGCCATCGCCGGCGTCTCGCTCTCGCCGTCGCCCTCGCAGGTGGCGTCGGGCGGCAGGCTCGTCGAGCATGTGCTGCTCGTGCTGGGTGAGGCGAGCTCGGCCCGCGGGCGGGGCGGGGTGCGCGCGTACTCGACCAGGTCGCGCACCACGACATCGCAGTGCGAGCGCCCCAGCGCCGCCGACGACCCGACGGCTGTACTGCTGACCGGTTCGGACAGGCAGCTGGAAGCCCTGGTGGGGTCGTCCACGCCGTTGTGCACGTTACCGGCGTCGGTGACGAACGCGAGGTAGCGGCCGTCCTTGGACAGCGACGGGCTCATGCCGTTCACCGGTTTGTCGTCGACGTCGCGGGACACCAGCTCGGCGCGCGCTGGCCCGGGTCCGGTGGGCCAACCGAGGGTGTAGACGAGCAGGCCGCCGGTGTAGGCCACGACCAGACCGTCGGTGGAGATCGCTGGTTGTCCCGCCCGGACCCCCGATCCGCCCACGAACCGGCCGTTCTCGTCGACGTCCAGCCGGATCGCCGGGTCGTCCTCGCGATCCGGGCTCGTCGGCGCGGTGAGGTCGACGCCCATCACCGCGGAGAACTCCTCGGAGGAATCCCTGTCGGTCGACGACAGAGACGGAAACGAAGACGGTGACGGGGTGGGTGAGGGTGACGGCGTGGGTGAGGGTGACGGGGTGGGTGAGGGTGACGGCGTGGGTGAGGGTGACGGCGTGGGTGAGGGTGACGGCGTGGGTGAGGGTGACGGCGTGGGTGAGGGTGACGGCGTGGGTGAGGGTGACGGCGTGGGTGAGGGTGACGGCGTGGGTGAAGGAGACGGCGTGGGTGAAGGAGACGGCGAGAACTGGCGGCGGTATGTCGCAGTCACCACGAGCCGGTGGCCGTCACCGGAGAGCTGCGGCTCGCTCGCTCCCCGGAGGGTGAAGCCATCGAGATGGGGTCGGACGGCGCGCTGCCCGGCCGGTTGGCCGGTGCCCGGTGTCAGGGTGGTCACCACGACGTTCTCCTGGTCGTCGGCCACCCAGGCCACCGCGCTGGCGTCCGCGGCCAGGTTGGGCTGCGAGTCGGTGAAGTCGGCGAACAGGAAATCCGAGGAGATCCCGGTGAACTGGCACGGCGCTGGTCCGGGCGGCACCGCCGCGGTGTCGAAGCCCTGACCGCGGTCGCAGACCACCACCTGGCTGTACTCGTCCCGGCTGTCGGTCAGGTCGTCCCGGCTGTCGGTCAGGTTGCTCGCGGTGGTGTGGAAGGCGATGAACCGCCCGTCGGCGGAGATCGACGGGTGGATGCTGTCACCATCGGCCGCAACTCGTGGCCGGTCCGATCCGTTCGGTTCGCCGTCGGTCGGCTCGGCGTAGCCCGCCGTGATCAACGTGGTCCGCTGGGCCGCCAGATCGCGGACGTAGACGTCGGAGTCGCCGGGCGGGACCGGCTCGGGACTTGAGGTCGGGCAGCAGCTGTTCGACGGACTCGGTGACACGTCGTTCGTCGCGTCCAGCGGGTCGATCGGCGTTGTGGTCACGAAGGCCACGTACCGGCCGTCTGCCGAGATCGTCGGCTGGTCGCCGCCGCGGTCGAGCTGGGACCCGTCGTCGGCCACCGATGCCCGCTGGGTGAGCCCCGGTGACACCGTGACCTGTGACACCGTGGCCTGCGCCGCCGACAGCCGACCGGACACCACCGCGACCACGGCGGCCGCGACCGCGAGCACGACGCCGAGCAGCACCACGCGGTGCACAACCCCAGCCGAGATCCGCACACCCGCAACGGTAGGAGCCGACCGGGCGCCGACCAGCCAGCCGAGGGGCGGCTCTCCGGCCAGTCCGCGCTGCCCGTTCGGGCACGGCCCGGTGCACCCCGCCGCTCCCGTTCGCCGCTGCCCGCTGACGGTGCTCGCCGGAAACACTACTCGCATGGCTGCCACCATGTCGCTGGACACCGCCAGCCTGGTCGTCCAGCCTGGCGCCGAGGCTAGCTGCCAGGTGCAGGTCCGCAATACCGGCCAGGTCGTCGACCAGTTCGCAGTCGAGGTGCTGGGGGACGCCGCGGCATGGTCCACTGTGGACCCACCGGTGGTGAACCTGCTGCCCGGTGGCGCGACGTCCGTCACCGTCCGGTTCCACCCGCCGCGCAGCCCGGCGGTGCGGGCCGGCGCCGTCCCGTTCGGAGTCCTGGTGCGCTCGCGGGAGGACGCCGACGGCAGCGTGGTGGAGGAGGGCGTCGTCGAGGTGGCGCCGTTCGCCGAACTGGCCGCCGACCTGGTGCCGTCCACCTCGCGGGGCCGCCGCCGAGGCGACCACCTGCTCGCGGTGGACAACCTGGGAAACCACCCGCTGGACGTCGAGCTCACCGTCGAGGAGCCCGGCGACGTGCTGCGCTTCGATCTGGACCGCCCGGCGCTGCGGATCGAGCCAGGCACCGCGGAGTTCGCCCGGCTGCGCGTGCGGCCCGTCGGCCTGTTCACCCGGGGGCCGGACCGGACCCACCCGTTCCAGGTGATCGTTCGTCAGCCGGACCTCCAGCCGCTCGCCCTGCCCGGCAGCCTCGTGCAGCGCGCCCTGCTGCCGAAGTGGTTGCTGCCCGCGCTGGGCGTGCTGCTGGCGCTGCTGGCCGCCGCGATCGTGCTGTGGTTCACCGTGCTCAAGCCGGCGGTGAAGTCGGCCGCACGGGAGGCCGCGACGGAGCAGGCCCAGCAGGTCACGGCGGTGGCCCAGGACGCCAGGCAGCGGGTCATGGCCGCCGAGAAGAAGGTCGACGATGCGATCAGCGCGCGCACACCCCAGCCGGGCACACCCCAGCCGGGCACACCCGGCGGCGGAGGTCCGAACCAGCCGGGCGCGGCGGCCGTCGCCTTCCGGATCGCCTCGAACGCCGGGCCGGGGACGTTCAACCGGTTCTCCGCCGACCCGCCGCTGCCCGCCGACAAGACACTGCTGGTCACCGACCTGGTGCTGCAGAACCCGTTCGGGGACAGCGGCATCGTGCAGATCCTGCGGGGCGAGGACGAGGTCCTGCTCGAGGTCGGCCTGAACAACTTCCGCGACCTCGACTACCACTACGTCCAGGCCTTGCGGTTCACTCCCGACAAGCCGGTCATGTTTGCGGTGAGATGCCAGAACCCGGCCGGCAACTGTCGCCCGTCGGCCTCGTTCTCCGGCCGGCTCGAGGGTTGACGAACGGGAGCAGGAATGCCGGTGCAGGTTCGGCTCCCAGTCGGGGCCATCCGGTTGGACCCCGGTGGTGAGTCCACCTGCGAGGTGGCGGTGGCCAACACCGGCGAGACCGCGGACAGGTTCACCTTCGAGGTGCTCGGTGCGGCGTGCAGCTGGACCACGGTGGATCCGCCGGCGCTGGCACTCGCCGCCGGCGCATCGGGCATGCTGCGGGTGCATTTGCACCCCCCGCGGGCCGCGCACGTGCGGGCCGGTTCGACCCCGTTCGGCCTGCTGGCCCTGTCCCACCGCAACGGCTCGTGCGCGGTCGCCGAGGAACTGCTTGTGCTGGGACGCTTCGCTGAGGTCTCAGCCGAGCTGATTCCCCGGGTCCATGAAGGACGATCGGCGAGCTTCCGACTGTCGGTCCGCAATGCAGGCAACAGCACCCTGCACCTCGCCCTGGCCGGCCGGGACCCGCACGGCGCGTTGGCGATCAGTTGCTCGCCGCCCGCCCTCACCGTCTTCCCCGGCACAACCGCGACCAGCCGGATCCGGGTCCGCTCCCGCCGGCTGCGGTGGCGGGGTGCGCCCAGGCCACAACGCTTCGAGGTGATCGCCCGGCCAGAGGGTGATGACCCGATCACGGTGGCGGCAACGCTGCTGGAGCGCGCCCTGTTGACCGCGCACAGATACAGATAGTCAGATTCAGATGAGGCCCTCCCGCACCGCGTAGGCCACGGCGTGCGACCGGTTGCGCAGCTGGAGGCGGGTGGTCACGTCGTGCAGGATGTTCTTCACCGTTCGCTCGGAGTAGCACAGCTGCTGGGCGATCTCACTGGTGGCTTGGCCCTCGGAGATCATTCGCAGCACCTGGATTTCCCGGTGGGTCAACCCGGCGGCGGTCAGCCCGCGCGGGGCGAGCGTGTCGCGCTGTAGCCGACCCACCTGCTCCAGCAGCCGGCCGAGCAGGTCCGGGGCTAAGGTCCCGTCGCCCGCAGCGGCGGCCAGCACCGCGGAGACCAGCCGTTCGGGCTGCGCCTCCACCCGGCGCAGCAGCCCGCAGCAGCCGGCCTCGACCGACACCAGCAGGTCGTTGCCCTCGACGTGGCTGGCCACCGCTACCACCCGGGAGCAACCGTGCCGCTTCACCGAGCGGATCTCCTGCACGGCCTGCTCGTCCATCCGGTCCACGACCACGACGGCTACCGCGGCCGGCTCGCCGTTCCCGACCACCCGGATCTCTGACCGGAACCGCAGCTGGCTTGCGATGCCGGCCTGCGAGATCGGGTCGAACGCCCTGACCATGACCGATATCGGCTCACTCATCGTCCACCTCTCAACAACGACGCCGCGGCGGCCGGTCCGGCACCTGTCGGCCTCGCCAACCGGTGCCGGGAGAAAAGAGCACGAGTAGTGCCCGTCGACCGCCGGAACGGGCAGCGCGGGGCATCGGAATACCGCACCGTCGGCCATGGAATAGACGGCTCGCCGCCACGGGTCCTCCGAGCTGTTCCATTCACAATGATCGACCACCGAAGAGTGATCACGCACAACAGTGCTCGACAGGCTACGATGCGACAAGAAGGGATGCTAGGTCGCCATCTAAGCTACGAGAAGATGGCTCTATGTTGTTCGTCCCTAGTTAACCTCGGCCCTTCACGATTTTGACCCCCGTCCACCATACATCGTACATCGTGTCACCAGCCCGCAGACCCCGATCGAGGCCGCGACGCCGGCGGCCAAGATTCAGAAACGCCGACCCGGCCGACCGGGTCCAGGTCGAGCCGCAACTCTTCGTGCGCGCGGACGTGACGGCGGTCGTCACGAACGCCCCCGGTCAGCAGACTTCGACCGCGCCAACAGCAGGCGCATGCTGGGCCTCAGCGTCGAGCGGGTCCGGGCCACCTGGAGCTGATTAACGCCGCTCCGCCGCCGCTGCCTCGATAACGACGCTTTCTCTGATGCCAAGGCCCGGCTGGCTCTGGAGAAGAGCCGCACCTGGCTAGCGAAACTCGGCACTAGTAGATCTTGTCCATTGGTCTGTCCATTAACTTCAGTCCGCCGGGTGCCGCTGGCGCCTCGGCGGCATAACCATGGCAAGCAAAGCACCAGGTCGTCCTCCGGGGGGTTCAGCACCAGCGGCGTTTCGAAACCTGGATAGTTACGATCTGCGTTTGTGACCATGCCCCTTTATCGGGAATCCCTCGAAAATTTCCGAAGGGAAACTTCCTGGGTGATGCTACGCTCGATCAGCAATGCAAATAAGTTGCCGGATGGGTGGTTCGCTGCTGCTTAAATTTCTTGTGTCATAAACTTACATTCTCGGAGAGGATTAAAATGATGGCTGATCTTACTCTCGGCCAGATTGAGCAGTATGCCGAGCAAGGTTTTTTGCTCCTCCCTGATCTCATGCATGACGAAGTCGGGGTGATCAGGGAAAACATTGAGCGTTCGAGTGTGGATGCCACACCGGGACGGGCGCTTGAAAAAGACGGCCACACGCTGCGGGGACTGCGCGGGACGCATTTTACCAACGAGTTCTTCGCGCGGCTTGTCCGGCATCCGAAAATACTCATCCCTGCCCAGCGGCTGCTGGATTCAGATGTCTATGTCTACCAATTCAAGATCAATATGAAGCTGGCCTTCAAGGGGGATATGTGGCGATGGCACCAGGACTTCAGTTACTGGCACCACGAGGACGGCATGCCCGCTCCCCAGGCTCTGACCGCCGTCATATTCATTGATCGGGCGGACGAAACCAATGGACCACTTCTGCTGATACCAGGTTCGCACCGCTCGGGCTTGATACCGGTCGAGCGGTCCGGGCCGGCTGCATCAGGCGCGCAGCGTGGGGCCTCGAACTTCGCTGCGGGTGTCAATTATACTGTGCCCAACCAGGTTGTTGCCGAACTGGCGTGCAAATATGGGATAACCGCCGCAATGGGGGAACCGGGGACGGTTTTGCTCTTCGCCCCGAATGTCGTCCACGGCTCCCCGCAAAATATGTCGCCGTTCGACCGCACGATGTTGTTCACGACATACAACAGTGTCAACAACTGCCTCCGTGAGGTGCCGAATCCTCGACCGGGTTTTCTTGTTACGCGGAATGGTGATCCTATTTCGCCGCTTGACCACGAGCTGATCTAAGCCCTGTTCACGTGCTCACTCGACGAGTTAAGCAACCCGTTTGCCGTCGCCGATCAGGGGAAATTTGGCAATAAGTGCAGGTGCGGCAGCCTGCGGCTAAAGCCTTGCTGTGTCATAGGCGATTCGTGCGATCTTCGTTTCCTGCTGCGCGAAAGATGAGTACTGGCTCAGCGGCCGATGCTGTGGATCGATGCCATGCCCGGTCTGGTGTGCCCGCTCGGCGGGTCCGCCGGTGTGGGGGCGATCGACCGCAGCACGGTGGGATGGATCGCCCGATCCTCAGCGGCGGCCCGGTAGTTGACGGCCTCCCAGGTGAAGTTCAGGTTGCCCGGGATTCCCTTCGGCGACACCGGCATCAGGAACAGGATGCACACCACGATGATCCAGGCCAACGCGAGCATTCCGATCCACCGGTAGTGCCTGCCGAGGCTCCAGGCACCGTGCTCGAAGCGATCGCCCTGGCGGAGCCGCAGGTAGATCGGGATGGCGAAGGCGATGTACAGCCCGATCACGGCCTAGGGTTCCCGGGTAGCGGGTCCAACCGGTGCAAAAACAACGTCAGGGGTCGGCGGAGCCTGCTGGGTCTAGAGTGCGGTCGGCCGTGGTGGTGCTGACAGCTTGGGGGTCTGGGTGTCGACCCGCGATGTGTTCTCCGGTGAGGAGCTGGCCGCATTCGTCCAGCCCGGATATCTTGACAATCTTCACCTCCGCCAGGGGCATGCTGGTCCGCACCGCCACCATCGCAGCCGCGTAACTGGCATCTATTGTTTCTCCGCGCGGCACGTCCACTGTCAATTCTTGGGGCCGATCATGCGGACGTTTGCTGCTCCGGTATAAAATGCTCCTGGTGGCCAGTCCTCTGCTCTTGTTGCTCTTGCAAGGCCGGCCGTGGCGCACGGTGCGTTTCACGTGGTTCTCCCAGGAGTTGCCCACCGGATGCCGGAAGCAGCTGGCCAGGCCCCCGGCCACCCCGAGTCAGGGCAGCAAGCGCGGGCATATCCCCGCCGACCGCCCGGCAGTCACGGTGGCGGCTCCCAGGTCAGCACCTCGTGGAGCACGTCGATCGCGCTGCCTTCGACCCGGCGTTGCACCAGGGCGCCGCCGAGGAGGATCAGTGCTGAGGTCCGCTGGCGCAGGGCCAGGCAGTCCCGGCTGAATCCCGCGAGGTGGAGGACATCGACCCAGTCAGCGCCCACCCGTCTCCCGACCAGCGGCGCGTCCTCGCCCGGCGCGATCCGCCAGAACGCGAAGCCGCGCAGCCTGGCCTGGTCGAGCAGCCCTTTGGCGATCACCACATCCGGGCTGTCCACCCCCATCGGCCCCCACCCCCGTTCATCGCGCGGGCCAGACACGCAGGAGCCGGGGCTACCCGACGGCCGTCGTCGTGCAGATCAGCTCCGGCCTGGCAGGTGAAGACCAGCTCGGGAGGATCGCCGAGGGTACCGCGCATCGGTCACCGGCCGGTCGCAGGGCCGCGGTGGCGGCGAACGAGCCCAGCAGGCCCAAGCGGATCTCGTGCCACACGATGCAGGGAAACCGGCGGCGGCGCCCTGTCACCCGGGCACAGGCGCGGCACCGGCCCGCTGAGGTCGGCTGGTGGCAGGCCAGGATCCGGCGCAGGGCGTCGATGACGCCGGGGTCCTGGCCGGATCGCTCCAGCTCGGTGAGCGTGTCGCCCACCGAGCGCACGAACCGGTAAGCCCGGGGATGATCGGCCAGCCAGGCCACGGTCCGGGCGGACAGGTGCAGCGCCGCGTCCACCCCGGGCAGTGGCGTGACGGATCCCGCCGGGTTGTTCCCGGGCTGGGCAGGCGGTGCCGGGGGCATCAGCCACCGCCGGGTGTGGTGAGCACGCGCACCACCTGGGGCCGGATGCTGACCAGTTTGCGCTCGCCGTCGAATTGCACGGTCAGGCGGGTGGTGCCGCGGCCCAGGACGTGTCCTTGCTGGTGCAGCCGGGAAAGCAGCATCCCGGGCTCCGGGTGTTCCCTAACCTGCTCGACCCAGCAGAACAAGGCAATCTGGGTACCGTCGACGTCGCACCGTCGGTGATGAGCCGATCGCGGCACAGGTACGGGCATGGGAGCACCTTCCTGGGATGTCAAACATGGTTGCACCGTAGACTTTTCCGATATCAGCCAACCTGATAAGCTGAGGAAGAGATGCGCCTTTCTCACAGAAACGTAGTGTTTCCGCCGGAATATCACTGCGCGACTCCAGTTTTTCGGGCGAGTATTCTGCGTTCGTCCGTCGCGGCCGCAGTTCGAGCCCAGGGCATGCTGCATCCCTCCGCTCACCGTGGCCGGCTCCGATGCACCGGAGGTGGCAGCACCAGCCCCCTGCATGGGCCGGGGAGATTCTGGCTCGCGCACCGGCAGCCTGACGTCCGGGAACGGGGCAGACCCCGCGGCACGGCGCTGACGCCGCCGAACCGGCCTCAACCAGGCCCACACTCCGAACCCGCGCCGGCGACGACGGCGCGCACTCCCTAGATCGGCGGCCCGCACCGCGACACAGGCCGAGCACCGCGGACCGGGAGGACAGACCAGCGCCGCCGTCCACACCGGCCACCCACACAACGCCAGATAGCGGCCCGCATTCCCGGGCGTCATCGCCTCGTCCGCCACCACGTGCTCACGGCCGTCCCGGGCACAGGTCACCGTCACCGCCACAGCCCGCCGCGTGGGACGCTCATCCCCGGCCCCGCCATGCGCAGGATCCAGGCATCCCATCCCGCGGCAGCCCCACGGAGACGGAGGCGGGACAGCCGGAGTCTGGATAGGATTCAGTGCCGGGGCCGCCGGTGTCCACGCCGAACCCCCGGGCACCGCACCTGGGCGGCGGCAGGAACGGCATCGGCCTTGCCGATCCACCGGGTGATTGCACAGCAGGGTGGACAAGACTGCGCAGGCCCGGCATCCGGCCGAACCGGCCCTGCCTCTCCCAAGGGATCCCGTCCTCGCGTGCATGCGTCTCAGTCTCGGGTGAAAGCATGCAGGCGCGGGAGTGGCCAACCTAGTGGCCCCGGTCAGGAACGTTCGATCTCCGTCATCAGCATCCGAAGCGTCAGGGAGTGCTTCGTGGCCGGCAGCGAGTCGAGTGCTGCTCGGGCGTGGGCTGTTCCGCCTTCGCGGTCTCCGGCGCGGACGAGCATCAGGCCCCGGTGCATCTCCAGGTGAGCACGGAACCGGGGCAGTGACTCCGGCAAGGCCCGGGCTGCCTCGTCCTGAGCCTGCAGCGCCAGGTGCTCCTCACCCAGCCGCGCGGCCATCAGCGAGATGAAGACGTTGAACCGCCACCACGGCACCGTGTAGTCGGACTCGGCGTCATCGGACCCGGCGGCGTCGAACACTCTGCGCCCCTCATCGAGCAGCCCCTTCGCGGTGGCGGAGTCACCACGAAGGGCAGCAACGTGGGCTTTGCCCATGACAGCGTTGAGCCGCCCGGGCGAAGGCCGCTGGTCAAGCGCAATGGCTTGCTCAGCCAGCACGTCGGCAGCGTCGAGGGACGCACCCTCGTAGCCCAGCGCGATGGCCGCCCGCCCGCGCACCCAGACGCGGGTGCCCACGTCCCCGGACCGGTCGGCGAAGGTGGCCGCGTTCCGATACCACCCGAGCGCTTTAGCCCCGTCGAGGCCGGGAAACGTCTTGCCGTACAGCGTCGCCAGCGTGGCAGCGACGGCCCACAGCTGCGGGGAGCCCAGGTGCTGTTGCAGGACGACGAGGTCAGCGGCCAAACACTGCTGGATCTCACCAGCGCCTGACGTCATGTAGTCGCGGCCGTAGGTGTCCACGACATGGCCCCAGTCATCGGCCGTGAGACAACCGCCGTGCAGGGCGGCGGCGAAGCCATGCTCGACCAGATCCGAGGCAACCAGCGGCGCGATGCTCCCGCCGACAACATCGGTGAGAAAGTGACGACGATCCACGCCAGCTTGCTCCAAGACCTCGAGGGGGACTTGCAAGACAGTGGCGAGGTGGCGCAGCCACCACTGGCCCGGAACACGCCTGCCAGTCTCCCAGCGCGAGACGATCTCACGGGTCACCGTCTCATGCTGGGCAACCTTGCCCAACGCGGTAGCCAGCCGAGACTGCGACCAGCCCAACGACTCCCGCAGCTCGCGGATGAGGGCACCAAGCGCGACCGCGCGAAGGCGCGACCCGTGTCCACCCTCGGCGGGCATTGGCACCTGCCTCTCCGGACGTGCGGCCAGCACCACGCTACGGCAGTGCCCTCTCCAGCGATTGGCTGCCCGCCAGTGTGGTGCCGATCATGAGCGGGTCCGTCCCCGCGCGGGCGGGGACCATTTCCCCGGCCATCGCGGCCGTGCTGACGTGGGCACAGGGGCAGTGCGGACCTGCAGCAGCAGGTGGGCACCGTGTGGTGTCCAGCGCATCTGCTGTTTTTTGACCATGCGCTTGCTGATCACCTGGTTGACCGTGGACTCGTTAAACGCCGTGGAGATGGCTTCGCCGACGCGGCGGCGTTCTCCGTAGTGGGGGATGCGCCCGGCGTTGGCGCGCAGGTAGCTGCCGAACTCACCCACCGCCTTGAGCAGCTTGGCTGGCTCGCCGTCCGGGTTGAGAGTCTCCAGGCCGGTGGTGATGTCCCCGACGGTGTGCAGGGCGCGGAAGACGTTGCCGTGCCAGAGGAACCACTTCAGCCGCTCCAGGCCCGTGCCGATTTCGGTGACCAATGTGGTGGCCGTCTCGGCGGAGGGCTCCAGGTCCGGATCCGGCGGTGGGGGTCGCAGGGACTTGGCCATGTTCTTGGTCATCACGGTGATCCATATGGTGATGTGGAACCAATCGAGCAGGTGCTCGGCTTGGGGGGATGCCGGTAAGAACGGCGTCATGAACCGCCAACGCGGCTGTTGCTGCTGGTCAAAGCCCTGACCGTGGGCGGCGCTGGGCTCTGCCTGAAGTACCGAAGCGCTGCGTCGGCGATGCGCTGACCAGGCGACATACCACCGGTTGCGGCTCCTGGCAGATTCCTTACCGGCACCCCAACAGATCGGCCGCTGGCACGACGCCGAGCACCCCGACCCCACCCGTCACCTGTCTCCGCTCCGCCCGCATGACCTCAGGCATGTTCTCTCTGCTTAGTTGTCGTGTGGCGATTCCCGATCTAGCGGGCTCGTGTCCTGGGGTTTCCGTTTTGCGCTGAGCCGTGTGGTGTTTCTATGGTCCCGGGCCATGATCTTGAGCTTCTTCTCGTC
>JBOHFT010000087.1:0-17707 GCA_050699815.1 Pseudonocardiaceae bacterium
TCCCTTTACGGGGGGCCTCGCGGTCCTCTTCGCGAACGTGGCGCCCGCTAACGCGGTTGGAACCGTCCAGTTCAAAGACGGGACCACTAACCTCGGCGCCCCGGTGCCGGTGACCGTCGGCTTTGCCTTCGGCGGCGTGCTGAGCCTCCCGGTGGGCCCGCACTCGATCACCGCGATGTTCATTCCTGCCAACCCGGCAGCCTTCGGACCGTCAACGTCGAACACCGTGGCGTTCACATTCTAGGGCCGTTGCTGGACCTGGGTGAGGATCACCCAGGTCCAGCAACTAGCCGGGCTTCGCCCCATGCCCGAAGGCGTGCACCTGGCTGGCTTGCCCGGGGCACTGTCCGTGAACTCGGCGCGGCCGACGTTCCCAGCGCCGCAAACGTCGGTGGCGTCGAGTGCACGGAGCGCGGCACTGACCGACTATCGCCCTGGAGCCGACTCAAACCCCATAGTTGACTCGATCATGACGGCAATGGCCTGTCGCTCCACCAGAACAGTGCGCAGCCCCTCGGAGGCGGCATAGACCGCGGCGCCCAGACCGGCCGGACCCGCACCGACCACGATCAAGTCATAGAACTCGGCCGCCGGTTGGGTGGACAACCCGACCGCAGCGGCGATCTCGGCGTCGCCTGGCTGGCGCAGGGATCGCCCGTCCGCGGTGATCACGACGGGATGTCCTGGGCGGTCACGCCGACCGCGTCAGCAGCCGCTGGCCCTCTGGATCGTCGACGCTGTACCAGCGATACGGCACGGCGTTGCGGGCCAGAAAGTCCCGTGCCTGGTAGGACGGCGCCGACCAGCGGTGCCCGATCACTTTGGTCTGCTCGACGCCGGTCTCCCCGATCGCCCGCCAGGTCTCCACCAGCGCGTCGACCACCGGGGAGAGCTTCTCCTCAGGTGGGTCCCACGGCTTCAACAGGTAGTGATCAACATCGACGACGTTGATCGCCTGGATAGCCGCGTCGGTGTCGGCGTAGGCGGTGAGCAGCGCACGCCACGGTCAACAGCACGGGTTTGGCCATCTCTCGCACCCTTCAGTGAGCACGGCAGCGGCCTGCTGCGGGGTGAGGTCCGTGGCATACACCGGCGTCCCGGACCGCCGTTGGCGAGATCGCCGGTGATCACCGCGGCGAACCCGAGCTGCTCGATCAGCCCGGCAGCAACACCGACGGCGCCCTCCGTCTGGTGACGACCACCACCGTTCAGCGGAATCGGAGCTTTCCGGTGACGACCGGCAACGAGAGCGAGCCGGGCAGCGCCTCGCCGGTGCCGATCGTGATCGTCGGCTTGAGCGGGTCGGGAAGGATCTCCGGTGCGGTTGCGCCGATGGTCAGGATGAGACGGTCCCCGGCGGGGATCACGGTGGCCAGCGGCAGGCTCTGGGCAGTCACCCTGGTGGGCGTGCCGGTCGGGAAGGGCCGGCTGGTGCCGGGCTGCTGCCAGTGCTTGAGGTCGAGCTGGATCCGCCCGGAGTCTTGCGCCCCGCTCAGCAGCTCGGCGCAGGAGCCCTGGCCCGAGGTGTGGTAGAGCGTGGCGACCAGATTCCCACCGGGCAGGCTGCTGGACACGGTGAGGTCGGCGGAGAAGTTTCCCGCCACGCGGATCTCCTGTGCCAGGGGCGCGGAGACGTACACGAGTTGCTGTGGCCCGCAGGTGCGGCCGGGCCCGCGCCGGCCCTGGTCCTCGACGGTGGCGGAGGTGAGCGCGGCCAGGGCGCCGAGATCCAGTGACGGGAAACTGCGCTGCGAGGACGTCACCGCGCTGCGGGTCGCGATCAGCTCCTGGCCCGACAGATACAGTGGCACCGGCTCGGTCGGCGGGGGCCAGCTCGGGGCGGTGTGCCACGCGCCGGTGTCGTCCTGGTATTCGACGATCCCGGGCGCGGTGGCCTGCGGGCCAGCACGCAGGTAATGGTCGAACCAGCCGATCGCGAGCCGGGTGAAGTCCGGGCGCACGCCGCCGTGGCCCCACTGACCGAGCATGAATCGCGTGCGGTCCTTGCGCAGCAGCGCCCACAGGTCCTCGAATTGCAGCGTGTGCCCCTCGTCGACGTAGCGCAGGCCGTTGGCCATCAGGACGGGCACCGCGGAGTCCGTGAGCAACGGGCGCAGGTCCCGCTGCTGGTAGTAGGGCGTGCGGTCGCCGGTGGCAACGAGTTCCATGCCCTCGCGCAGGTGCGTGACGTACCCGGGGCAGCCGACATGGTCGACCACCGCCGACTCGACGCCCAGAAAGCTCGTGGCGGCACCGAATGCCGTCGAGGCCACCGGCCCGATCGGGATCGGCGCCCCCTGCCGGGTCAGCAGGCTCCAGACATCGATCACACCGCTGATCGGCACCGCGGCCTTGAGCGACGGCGGCGGGTCTGCCATCGCCATGTACTGGGCCCACCCCTCGTAGCTCGTCCCGTACATACCGACGTTGCCGTTGCTCCACGGCTGCGCAGCCAGCACCCCCACGACGGTCGACGCGTCGCCCCAGTCCAGGCGCGAACCCCACTGAAAGCAGCCACCGCTGCCGCCGGTTCCGCGCAGGTTCACCAGCGCCACCGCGAAACCCGCCTCGACGAAGGGCCGCACCGCGGCACTGCCGGCCTGCAGCTCGCCGGGACCCTTGACCGTGTTCCAGTAGGGGCTCAACTGGAGCACCGTCGCCACCGGACCGCCGGTATCGGGGAGGTAGACGTCGCCCCGCAAGGCCGTCCCGTCGGCCGCCCGGGTTTCGAAGGGCACGACCCGCACCGGGGCGGCGGCCTGCGCGGCCGCGCCCGTCACCAGTGTCACCACAGCGAGCACCGCCACCACGAGGGCGGCACAGCGCAGGATGACCGCGTGCCGGAATCGCAGCCAGCGGTCCCCGGCCGATCGATCGTGGTCGCGCACGGCGCTACCCCCAGCTGAGCAGGCTTCGAGCGGATGACGGGGTCAGCCTCGATCCGATAGCGGCGCCATCGTGGCAGCGGCACCGCGCACGTCGCGCTCCGGGGTGTTGCACACTCAGATTGGGCGGACACCGCGGGTGATGAGGCGGGCCACGTAGGTGGCCAGCTCTGCGGCGGTCCACGGGTAGTGCTCCAGCACCAGCATGCGGGCGCAGGATTCGGCGACCGAGGTGATCAGCTCAGCGACGACGGGGGCCTTGCGGTCGATGTCGTCAAGCTCGGCCACCACCATGTACTGGCGCACCAGCTCGCGTAGCTGACCCACCAGCATGTCCCGGGCGCGTCGAACCCGCGTTGCCACCACCGAATCGGAACCCCAGCGGGAGTCGAAGACCACCCGCCATGAGTTCGTCGCCTGACCCGCCCCGGTGAGAAAGGCCGTGAGCCCCGCGGCCAGTACGGCCTCCATGTTGCCGGGGACCAGATTGCTCGGCAGCGCCTCGGAGATGGCGGCCAGCAGGCGACGCTCCTCGCGATCCAGCAGCGCGAGCAGCAACTCGTCCTTATTCGGGTAGCACTCGTAGACCACCGGCTTGGTCACGCCCGCCGCATCGGCCACCGCCTGCATCGACGTGCCCCGATAACCCCGCTCGACGTAGACCTCCAACGCCGCGTCGAGGATCAGCGGCCGCCGGCGTTCAGGGCCCAGATGCGCGGCCCGAGCGCGGCCGGGCCGGCTGGCCGCCAGCGGCACCACCTTCCGATTCGCCACTTGACAAACCTACCAGGACGTAGGAAGTTCCTACGCATAGGTAGGAAGCGACCTGAAGGAGGTGGCAGGTGGCAGCCAAGGGGGTCACTGATCCCGCCGAGCTGGCGAGGTTCCGCGAGGTGCAGCAGCTGGCCTATGCCGCGGCGCAGTCGGTTGCGGCAACGCTGGAGCCGGGCGTGACCGAGAAGCAGGCCGCGCGCCGGATCCGCGAGTATCTGGTCGAACGTGGAGTGCAGGACTGGTTCCACACCCCGTTCGCGTGGTTCGGCGACCGCACCGCGTTCCGCGGTTTCCGGGTGCCGCTCCAGTTCTTCCCGACCAACCGGCGGCTGGCTGACGGCATGCCGTTCATCCTCGACTGTGCGCCGGTGCGCGGCGGATACCTGGCCGACATCGGCTACGCCGGCTGCCTGGGCACCAACCGGATCCACGAGCAGCTGATGGGCGACCTGTCGGAGTACCGGACGCTGATCGTTGACAAGGTGCGCGAAGGTGTGCCACTCAAGCAGATCTACCGCGACGTCGATGCGCTGATCGCGCGGCAGGGGTACGATAACCGGCACCGCGTCTACCCCGGGCGGGTCATCGGGCACCAGGTCGGCAAGGTGCATTCGCGGCTGCCGAAGTTCATCGTGGCCGGCTTCGGCATTCGTACGCTGCAGACCCTGGTCGGTGACCTGATCGTGGAGCGGATGCACCACCGCTCGCCGCTGTGGGCCGACGGCGACATCTCCGACCATCCGGCGACTCCCGGGCTGTGGGCAGTCGAGCCGCACATCGGTTTCCGCGATGTCGGGGTGAAGTTCGAGGAGATCCTCGTGGTGACCGAGACCGGCAGCGCCTGCTGGCTGGACGACGATCTGCCGCACGTGCGCCGCTGGCGGGAACCGGCGGCTGCGTCATGACCAGCGAAGTAACCGCCACTGACGGCGTGCAGCTGCGGGTCCATGAGTCGGGAGAAGCCGCCGCGCCGACGGTGGTCTGCGTGCACGGCTACCCCGACGACCACACCGTGTGGGCCGGCGTGGTAGCCGGGCTGACGCCGCGCTACCACGTGGTGAGCTACGACGTCCGGGGGGCCGGCGAGTCCGGGAAACCCCGCAATCGCGAGGCGTACCGGCTCGACCAGCTCGCGCAGGACCTGGCCACGGTGATCGACGCG
The DNA here is from genome assembly GCA_050699815.1 of Pseudonocardiaceae bacterium. GTDB lineage: Bacteria > Actinomycetota > Actinomycetes > Mycobacteriales > Pseudonocardiaceae. Next base: position 4,822 of record JBOHFT010000087.1, read on the forward strand.
GTCAGCCCCGACCGTCCGGTGCATCTGCTGGCCCACGACTGGGGAGCGATCCAGGCCTGGCATGCCGTGACCGGCGAGTGGCTGCGCGGCCGGGTCGCGTCCTACACGTCGATCTCCGGGCCGTGCCTGGACCACGCGGGCCACTGGTTCCGGGCGCGGCTTCGCCGGCCGACGCCCCGAGCGCTGCGCGAACTGGTCACGCAGCTGGTGTCGAGCTGGTACGTCGGGTTCTTCCAGCTGCCGCTGCTGCCGGAGCTGGTCTGGCGCACCGGGCTTGCCCAGCGGGTGCTAGCGCTGCGAGAACCCACCAGCACCCCCACGGTGTCAGACGCGGTATGCGGGCTGGCGCTGTACCGGGCGAACATGCTGCCCCGGCTCGCCCAACCCGGTCCCCGGACCACCGACATCCCGGTGCAAGTCCTTGCACCGCAACGGGATCCGTTTGCGTCGGTGGCATTGCAGACCGACGTCGGACGGTGGGTGCCCGACCTCGCGGTGCGCGTGCTGCCCGGTGGGCACTGGCTGCCACGCACCCACCCGGAGACCGTGGCGCGCTGTGCCAGCGAGCTGATCGAGCACGCCGAGGGCGGGCCACCAGCACGCCCGCTGCGTCGTGCCCAGGTCACCGGGCCGCGGCGCGGGCGGTTCGAGCACAGCCTCGTGGTGATCACCGGTGCGGGCAGCGGGATCGGCCGGGCCTGCGCGCTGGAGTTCGCCGAGCACGGCGCCGAGGTGGTGGTCACCGACATCGACCAGCAGGCGGCCGAGCGCACCGCCGCGCTGGCCCGGACGCTGGGCCCGGGCGCGCACGCGTACCCGGTGGACGTCTCCGACGGCGGCGCGGTCGAGAAGTTCGCCACCGTGCTGCGCGAACAGCACGGCATCCCGGACATCGTGATCAACAACGCCGGCATCGGCGTCGCTGGGCCGTTCCTCGACACCTCGGTGGCCGACTGGGAACGGGTCATCGACGTCAACCTGTGGGGCGTCATCCACGGATGCCGGGTCCTGGGCGGGTTGCTGGTAGCAGGCGGTGCGGGCGGCACCATCGTCAACATCGCCTCCGCCGCCGCCTACCTGCCGTCGCGGGCGCTGCCGGCGTACACCACGACCAAGGCCGCGGTCCTCGCACTGAGCCAGTGCCTGCGCGGGGAACTGGCCGAACACGGCGTCGGCGTCGTGGCGGTCTGCCCCGGTTTTGTGCACACCAACATCGCCAGCACGACCCGGTTCGTCGGCCTGGACACCACCGAAGAGCGCACCACCCAGCAGCGCATCGCCGCGCTGTACCGCCGCCGCAACTTCACCCCGGACCGGGCGGCGCGGGAGATCCTGCGGGCAGTCGAGCGCAACGCCGCGATCGCCCCGATCACCCCCGAGGCCAAGGTCGGCCTGCTGGCCTCCCGGCTGACTCCCGGGCTGGTCCGCGCGCTGGCCCGACTCGACCACCCTCGATAGCACCCGACAGCCCGGGAGGGAGATCCCCCATGATCCGCCGCCGACGCTGACCCCACCATGCTGGATCTGCTGCGCTGGCATGGCGCGGAGGAGATCGAGCATCGCGCGGTGGCCTTCGATCTGTTCACCCACCTCGACGGCCGGTACCTGCGGCGACTGCGCGCCATGCTGATCACGGCGCCGATCATGCTGTGGCTGTGGGCACGCGGCGTGGTTTTCCTGATGCGCATCGATCCCGAGCTGGGCGGCCGGGTCAAGCCACGCTGGCGGCACTACTTCCGCGCCAGCCGCCGGCGCCTGCTGCCGTCGGCGCGTCAGCTGATCTGGCAGACGCTGAACTACGCCCGGCCGTCCTACCACCCGTCGCAGGAGTTCTCCACCGGCCAGGCCGTCGCCTACCTCGCCAGGTCACCTGCGGCCATCGCTGCGGCGGTCTGACATGGACAACCACCGCGTCGCCCCGCCCGACTTGAGGGGCCGCCCGCATCCCGACCGGCTGTTCAGCGCGGTCGGTGCCATCGTCACCGGCTACGAGTGGCTCGCCAGCGGCGGCTACCGGCGGCGCCCGGCGACCCAGCAGGTTGATCGCGACCTGAACCTCGTGGTGGACGAGGTCGGAGTCGAGGCGCCGGACGTCCGCAGCTTCCGGCTGGTCACCGCCGGGGGTGCGGAGCTGCCCACCTGGCAACCGGGCTGCCACCTCGACGTGCTGCTGCCCTCCGGGCGGCGCCGCCAGTACTCACTGTGCGGCGAGCCGGCTGACCGCGACTCCTACCGCATCGCGGTGCGACGGATCGCCGACGGCGCAGGCGGTTCGCGGGAGCTGCACGGCTCGGTCCGCACCGGCAGCACGCTGACCGTCCGCGGTCCGCGCATTCCCGGGCGTCGATGCCCTTCCTCGACGAGCTCACCGCGCTGGACCCAGCCCGCATCCGGATCCGGCCGTACGACCAGTACGGCTTCCCCTCCGGGGCCGACTTGCTGGAGTACGCCTCGACCGGGGCCACCGTGTACTGCTGCGCGCCCGCGCCCTTGATCGCCAGTGTCCGCCGGGACCTGCCGGCGAGTGCCGCGGAGGCGGTGCACTTCGAGCGGTTCTCCGCACCGCCCGTCCTGGGCGGCCAGCCCTTCGAGGTCGCGCTGACGCGCAGCAACCGCGGTGCTGGCCGACCGGGAACGCACCGACACCATGACGATCTGCGTGTCCCGTGGCCGCGGTGGCCGGATCACCCTGGACCTCTAGACGGCTAGATGCTCACCGAGACGAGTTCCTCACCGTCGATCGTGATCACCTCCACGGAGCTGACCTGCTTCGGATCGACCAGCGCAGTGCCGTCCAGCGAGGTGCCGTCCCGCGCGTCCTTAATGGACGCCAGCCAGCTGCCGGCGAGCACGGCATCACCTTCCCGCGGCACCACGAGCAGCTGGCACTGCTTGCCCGCCGGGACACCGCGGACTACGGCGTGCACCCGTACCCACCCGGTGAGCGGTGTCAGGCTGACGGCCATGCTGACGCCGCTCACCGGGTTCGTGGCCGCGCCGTTGCGGATGCCCGGCGGCGCCTGCGTGGTACTGCTCGGCGGACCCTGGGTCGGCGGATTCTGGGCCACGCCGCCGGGAGCGGTCTGCCTGCCGAGCACGACACCACCGCCGAGCGCGGCCAGCGCGATCACCACCACTGCGGCGGCGACCGGAAACCGGGCCCGGCCCGGCTGCCCTCCCTGATCCGCACGCACCTGGCGCAACGTGCGCTGGAGCAGCAGCTCGCCGTCATCGGGCGGGCCGTCGAGGAATGCCTCCCGCGGAACCGAGTCCAGCATGCCCCGCAGCTCGGTCAGCTCGGCGACCTCGCGCCGGCAGCCGGCGCACTCGGCGAGATGCGCGTCCACCGCCCTGGCCTCGTCCGGGGCCAGCGCACCCAGGGCGTAGGCACCGAGCGACTCGTGGTCGTGCTCCACCGCGCTCACCTGCCCACCTCCGCCCCGGTGCCGGACATGTCGACTCGCAGGGCACGCAGCGCGTAGTAGGAACGGGACTTCACGGTACCTGGAGGTACCCCGAGCACCTCCGCGGTCTCACCAACGGTCCGGCCGTGGTAGTACAGCTGCACCAGCACGTCCCGGTGCTCCGGGGACAGCCGCTCCATCGCGCCCAGCACGGCCATCGAGTTCACCACCTCTTCCGCGTGATCGCGCTGTGCAGGGACGTGCTGGTCCTGCTCGGCCACCTCGGCCGCCCGGGCTGCCTTGGCCCGGTACCGGTCGGTGACGATATTGCGGGCCACGGTCAGCAGCCAGCCGCGGACCGAGCCCGGCCCGCTGGTCAGGGCGTCGGCATGCTTCCACGCGCGGAGCAGGGTTTCCTGCACGACGTCCTCGGCGGCCGCCCGATCGTCGGTGAGCCGGGTGGCGTAGGCCAGCAGGCTCTTGCCATGCTCGGCGTACAGCGACCTGACCAGATCCTCGCCGGGGGCCTTCGGCCTGCGACGCAGCCACCGGCCTGGGGTCGTCACACCGGTCCTCACCTGGTCGGGCATCCGATCGAGGCCAGCACCCGGCTGCCCCGACCGCATCATGATGGTCGGCCCGGAGAGTACTCGAACACTCATGGCGGCGTGGCACCGTGACGGAGGAGAACCTGATGACCCCCTCCGGCGGTCCTGGAGTCCGCTCAGTACCCGCCGCTGCCGTAACCACTGCTGCTGGAACCACTGCTGCTGGAACCGGAGTCCGGCGCGCTGCTCGACACGGCCTGCGCCTTCTTGCCCGCCGGGGTGACCGCAAACCAGGTTTTGCCGACGCCCTGGCCCTTGGCCTCACCCGCTGCGGTGTCCTTGGCGTAGGTGTACAGCGGCCACCCATTCAGGGTCAGCTGCTTGGTGCCGTCGGTGCGGGTGACCGCGCCGACGAGCGCTGCGTCGACGCCCTGCAGCTGCAAGTTGGCCGAGTCGCCGAGCACGGGCGGCCACGCCTCGGCGCACGCACTATTGCAGTTGGACGCTGACGGCTTGGCCTTGTCCTTGTCGAAGCGGTACAAGGTGAGCCCGTTCTGGTCGGTGACGACCTGGCCGAGGTTGCCGACCTGCGCGACCGCGAGCCGCACGCCCGCGGCCTGGCTCACCTCCTGGTTGGCCTGCGGCTGGTTCACCGGCGCGGCACCGCCGCCGTAGCCGCCACCACCGCAGGCGGACAATGTCATCAGGCTGGCGGCAGCGCCGGCGACGAGGATGGCAGTGCGGGTGCGGGTCATGATCGGAAACCTCCTGGTGTGCGGGGCCGTTCGACACCATCCACACGGACGCTTCCGCCAAGCGGTTCAGCGCGATCGAGAAGTTTTTCGTGCGGCGCACGGCGTGGCCGGATCGCGCTGGCGATCTCTAGTGAACGCCGACCGTCCCAGCCTTGATCACCCGGCCGGTGCCGAACCACTTGCCATCGCGGCGCTGCCGACGCCTGCCACTACGCTCACCGTGTCGGGCAGGGTGGGCTTGCTCGCGCCGAGTCCCTCGTTGTGGTAGGTCTTGCGCACGGCGGCCCCCCAAGAAGGAGGGTCGCCATGGATACATCGGGAACTGCATCGGGCCTGGGCGGTTCGAACACGCCCTGTATCTACATCGACGTGGATACCGTCGCCGCTGATGTCAACACCACACCACTCCAGAGCGCCCTGTCGCTGCTGAGCGCTATCCTCGAGTCCACCGCCGACGGGATCCTGGTCGTGGATCTCGAGGGAACGGTCATGTGCTTCAACCCCCGCTTCGTCGAGATGTGGGGCATCCCGGATCAGGTCCTCTCGTCACGAGATGCCAGGACGTTGATGTTCGTCCTCGATCAGTTCCAAGACTCTGACGAGTTCATGGCCAAAGTGCGCGAGCTGTATGCCCAGCCTCTGGCGGGCAGCTTCGACGTGCTGGAACTCAAGGACGGGAGGATCTTCGAGCGCTACTCTCAGCCCCAGCGCATCGGTGAGACGGTCGTCGCGCGCGTCTGGAGCTTCCGCGACGTCACCGACCGCAAGCGGGCGGAGGCCGGCTGACGCCCAGCGCCCAGCTAGCGAACGCTGACCAGGTCGACGACGAACACCAGGGTTTCGCCAGGCTTGATCGCGGCACCCGCGCCGCGGTCGCCGTAGGCCAGGTGCGCCGGGATGGTGAGCCGGCGACGGCCGCCGACCCGCATGCCGACTATCCCATCGTCCCAACCCTTGATCACCCGGCCGGTGCCGAGCCGGAACTCCAGCGGGGCACCTCGGTCCCAGGAAGCGTCGAACTGCTTCCCGTTGGCGTGCGAGACGCCGATGTAGTGCGCCCTGATCTGCGAGCCGACGATGGCCTCGGGGCCGTCGCCGACCACCTGGTCCTCGATCATCAACTCGGTCGGCGCCGGGCCCTCGGGCACGGTCACCTCGGGGCGGGTCAGCTCGCTCACGTCGTCATCCTCCTCAGCGCCCGCCGCCGTCGACGGGGCCCCCATCCTGGCAGCCTTCCGGTGCGCCACCATCGGGGGCTGACCGGCGCTCAGCGTCGGCTCCGAATTGCGTCGTGGCGGGGTCAGCTGCCGAACAGCGCTGGGATCTTGATGAGCAGCTGGTACAGGCCGTAGAGGAACGGTACGGCCACCCAGGCCCAGGCCAGCGCAGTGAGTACCGCGCGCCCATGAGGAGTCGATCCGGTGGTCATGCCGCCATCGCCGCCGTCCCCGGCGCCGGTTCGGACGCCGGCTCGTGGAACCGTGGGTTGACCGGGCGGATGAGCTCGTTGCAGACGAACCCGATGATCAGCAGCCCGATCATAATCGAGAATGACAGCGTGTAGCGGCCCGGGCCGGTCACCCCGGCCGCGATCCGGGCGTCCGCGATCGCGTTGACGATCACCGGGCCGAGCACCCCCGCGGTCGACCACGCGGTGAGCAGCCGGCCGTGGATCGCACCTACCTGATAGGTGCCGAACAGATCACGCAGGTAAGCGGGCACGGTGGCGAACCCCGCGCCGTAGAAGGACAGGATCAGCATGCAGCAGACCAGGAACACCACCTTGTTGGTGTTCGTGGTCAGCGTGACGGCCAGGTAGAGCAGCGCGCCGGCGCCCAGGTACGTGCGGTAGGCGTTCTTGCGGCCGATCACGTCGGAGGTGGACGACCAGACGAATCGGCCGAGCATGTTGGCCAGGGACAGGATCGCGACGAATCCCGCTGCCGCGGCGGCGAGCCCGGCCCCGCCGGGGAAGAAGTCGGAGTAGATCGGCGCCGCACGTTCCAGGATGCCGATGCCCGCCGTCACGTTGCAGCACAGCACCACCCACAGCAGCCAGAACTGCGGGGTCTTGATCGCGTTGCGGGCCGCGACGTTGCCCGCGCTGATCAGCGAGCCGGCCGACTGCCGGGTGGGCTCCCAGCCCGCGGGTTTCCAGCCGTCGGCCGGCACCCGGATGAGCAGCCATCCCACCGACATGAACACCGCATAACCGGCGCCGTGGATCAGGAACGCCGTGGCGATCCCCCCGGCGTCGGGGTTCGCCCCGGTCGCGCCGAACGCGGTGAGCATCGAGCTCGACCACGGCGCCGCGATCAGCGCCCCACCGCCGAAGCCCATGATCGCGATGCCGGTGGCCAGGCCCGGCCGGTCCGGGAACCACGTGATCAGGGTGGACACCGGGGAGATGTAGCCGATGCCCAGCCCGATCCCGCCGACCACGCCGTACCCGAGGACGACCAGCCAGTACTGCCCGATCGACACCCCCAGCGCGGAGATGAGGAACCCGCTGCAGAAGCAGCACATCGAGAGGAACATGGCCCAGCGCGGACCTTTGCTGTCGACCTTGGTGCCGAACAGCGCGGCGGACAGGCCCAGCATCACGATGCCGAGCGTGAACGGCAGCGCGCTGGCGACCCCGGAGATGCCCAGCGACGCCTCCAGCGGCTTCTTGAACACGCTCCAGGCGTAGGCCTGGCCGATCGCCAGATGGATCGACAGGGCAGCCGGCGGGACCAGCCAGCGGCTCCAGCCCGGCGGAGCGACGATCCGCGAAGGCTGGAGGTATCTGGCAGCCACTGGCGGCGCTCCTCTCTATAGGTGAACGCTGTTGACTTGGTGAACGCTGTTGACGCTACTGATATGAGGGGGCTACCCGGCGAGCTGATACTCAGTGACCGTGGTGCGCGAAATCTGGGGGAAACGGATGAATGACACACAAGGGGCGATGCCCGCTGGTGCGGGGATGCGCCGGGTGGCGATCGCAAGCTGCGTGGGGACCACCATCGAGTTCTATGATTTCTTCATCTACAGCACGGCCGCCGCGCTGGTGTTCCCGAGCGTCTTCTTCCCGGCGCTGGGTCCGACCGCCGCCACAGTGGCCTCCTTCGCCACCTTCGCGGTGGCGTTCATCGCCCGACCGGTCGGGGCGGTGGTCTTCGGGCACTACGGCGACCGGATCGGCCGTAAACGAACACTCATCTCGACGCTGCTGCTGATGGGCGCCGCGACCGTGCTGATCGGGCTGCTCCCGGGGGCGGCCACGATCGGGATAGCGGCCCCCATCCTGCTGGTCGTGCTGCGGTTCGTGCAGGGCCTCGCGGTAGGCGGGGAATGGGCCGGTGCGGCGCTGCTCACCGCGGAATACGCACCGCCAGGGCAGCGGGGGCGGTACGGGATGTTCCCGCAGCTCGGCCCGGCGATCGCGATTGCGCTGGCCAGCGCGACGTTCCTGGCCACCGGCCTCATCCTCGGGAACACCGACCAGTCGTTCCTCGACTACGCGTGGCGGGTCCCGTTCCTGATCAGCATCGTGCTGGTGGCCGTGGGCTTGTACGTCCGGTTGACGATCGAGGAGACGCCGGTGTTCCGGGCTGGCGAGCGGCAACAGCCGGCGACGCGCACCCCGCTGCGGGAGGCGTTCGCCCAGGCGCCGCAGGAGATCCTGCTCGCGGCCGGGTCCCTCACGATCATGTTCGCGCTGTTCTACACCGGCACGGCCTACCTCACCAGCTACGGCACCAGCCCCACTGGCGCAGCCCTGAGCCGCAACCTGGTGCTGTCCCTCGGGATCGTCGCCGGAGCGGCGATGGCACTGGGCGTCATCGTGTCGGCGATCTCCTCGGACCGGATCGGCCGCCGCACTGTGATCATGTTAACCTGCGCAGGCGCGGTGGTGTGGTCGCTGCTGCTGTTCCCGCTGCTGGAGACGCGTTCCCCGGTGGCCTTCGCCGTCGCCCTGATCGTCAGCCTGGGGCTCCAGGGTCTCGGCTACGGCGCAGTCGGGGCGTTCCTGCCCGAGACGTTCCCCACCCGTTACCGCTACACCGGGGCCGGTACGAGCTACAACCTGGCTGGGATCCTGGGCGGTGCGATCCCGCCGCTGGTGGCCGCGCCGCTGGCGGCGGCCTTCGGCAGTGTCGCCATCGGCATTCTGCTGTGCGGGCTCGCGCTGCTCAGCCTGTTCTGCACCGCGGCTCTCGCCGAGACCAAGGACCGCGACTTGCAGCAGGCTCAGCCAAGCGTCCCCACCTTCCGGTGACCCGCGCTGCCGTCCAGCAGAAACGCGGCCGTGCGGCTGGAATCGGTCACGATGTCCTACCGGGCCCGCGACGGTGACTACACCGCGGTGTCCGATGTGGACCTCACCGTAGAGCGTGGGCGGTTCGTCTCCATCGTGGGACCCACCGGCTGCGGCAAGTCGACCGTGCTCAACGCGGTCGCCGGGCTGCTCGCGCCCACGGCCGGTCGGTTGCTCATCGACGGCGCACCGCTGCGCGGGCTCAACCGGCACGCGGGCTACCTGTTTCAGCAGGATGCTTTGCTGCCGTGGAAAACCGTGCTCGACAATGTCGCGTTCGGGCTCCAGTTGCGCGGCGTTGCCAAGCGGGACCGGCTCGAGCTCGCCCGCGACTGGATCAAGCGTGTCGGGCTGGCCGGTTTCGAGGACGCCTACCCGCACCAGTTATCGGGCGGCATGAGCAAGCGCACCGCTGTCGCGCAGACCTGGATCGGCAACCCGGAGATGCTGCTGATGGACGAGCCGTTCGGTGCGCTGGACGTGCAGACCCGGCAGGTGATGGAGAACGAGCTGCTGAACCTGTGGACCGGCAGCGCGAAGACGGTCCTGTTCGTCACGCATGACCTCGACGAGGCCGTGTCGCTGTCGGACGAGGTGGTGCTGTTCTCGGCCGGGCCGGCCAGCCGGATCGTCGGCAGCTACCCGGTGGACCTGCCCCGGCCACGCAACCTGTGGGACATCCGGACCAGCCCGGAGTTCACCGAGATCTACCGCGCGATCTGGTCGGACCTGCGAGACGAGGTGATGAAGAGCTATGACCGCGACACCATCGGCGCTCTCCGCCCCGGCGGCACCCCACGCTGAACCGGCCACGGCGCTTGCCACCCGCCGGTGGCGACGCCGCAAGCCGGTGGTGGTGGCCACGCAGATCGGTCTCGCGGTCGCCGTCGTCGCGGGCTGGGAGCTGGGTACTCGCGCGGGAATCGTCGACGAGTTCTTCTTCTCCCAACCCAGCGACATCACCACCAGGGTGATCGGCTGGTTCGCCACCGGCTACCTCTGGGAGCACCTGCGGATCACCCTGATGGAGGCGGCGCTGGCACTGGTCATCGGCGGCGTGCTCGGCCTGGCCATCGGGTTCCTGCTCGCGCGGGTGGAGTTCCTCGCGGCAGTCTTCGACCCCTACATCAAGATCCTGAACTCGCTGCCGCGCGTGGTGCTGGCGCCGGTCTTCCTGCTCTGGTTCGGGCTCGGCATCTGGTCCAAGGTGGCCTTCGGCGTCACGCTCGTGTTCTTCATCGTCTTCTTCAACACCTACCAGGGAGTGCGCGAGGTCGACCGGGTACTGATCGACAACGCCCGGATGCTCGGGGCGAACGAGCGGCAGCTCGCCCGGCATGTGCTGCTGCCGAGCGCACTCACCTGGATCTTCTCCAGCCTGCACATCAGCGTCGGCTTCGCCATCGTGGGCGCGGTCGTCGGCGAGTACCTCGGTGCTGCTGCCGGTGTCGGGTACCTGATCGCGCAGGCTGAGGGAACGTTCGACACCACCGGGGTTTTCGCCGGGATGGTCGTGCTTTCTGTGGTGGTGCTGCTGGTCGACCTCGCGGTCAACCAGGTCGAGCGCTACCTGCTGCGCTGGAAACCAGTCCGGCCCGGCATCGACGCTGCGAGAGGTTAGTGATGGCGGCAGGGATTCGCCGCTTGGGTGCGCTGGTGCTCGCCATGGTACTGGCGATGGCCGCCGCCGCGTGCGCCGGGAAGCCGGGCGCCACGCCCACCGGCGGGCAGATCACCATCGGCGTCGGTGGGCGGCCGCAGCTGGTGTACCTGCCGACAACGCTGGCCCAGCAGCTCGGCCACTACGAGCAGGAAGGGCTGCAGGTGAAGCTGGAAGACCTGCAAGGCGGCTCGAAAGCACTGCAGGGCGGCAGCGTCGACGTGGTCAGCGGCTACTACGACCACACCATCCAGATGCAGGCCAAGCAGCGCGACGTGACGTCGTTCGTCACCATGCAGCGGTACCCGTCATTGGTCCTGGCCGTCTCGCCCCTGCAGTGGATCACACAGCACTCGCCGGAGGAGATCGCCGACAAGATGCCCCCGGAGTACGCCCAAGGCAGCCGGGAGGTCTACGCCGCGTCAATCGCCAGGGCGAAGGAGGCATACTCCGAGGACGGCGCGATGCAGGCCGACAGTGCCGAGGCGGTGCAGGCGGTGCTCGCCCAGTTCATCCCCGAGGTCCAGCAGGCCGATATCGATCTGGCGAAGACCTACTCCAACGACTACCTGCCCGGCAAGATCGGATGATGGTGGCTGCTGCCGTCAGGCGGAGCTCGGTGTCCCGACAGCTGCCCCTCACCCCGAGGTGAGATCCGCTGTCCCGCCGATGATCAGCCAAAACGGTTGACACGGTGGCACGCGATGCCCGATCCGGTGACGAGGTGAGTGCCGTTGCGGAATCTGCCGACCAGCGGGTATAGGGCCGCTACGGGAGGTAATCATGCCAGATCGTGAGCCGACGATCCGCAGCCGGGAACTCGGCGAGGGATTGCGCCAGGCAATGCAGGACGCCGGGCTGACCGGCAAGGACGCCGCGAAGCTGCTCGTCTGGTCACCGAGCTGGGTGTCGCGGCTGCTGTCGGGCAAGCGCCACGCCACCGCGGTGAACGTGGCGGCGTTCCTGGCGGTGTGCCAGGTAGCGGGCCCGGAGCGGGACCGGCTGATGGCGCTGTGCGAGGACCAGCACACCCCGGGCTGGCTCCAGCAGCACGGCGCGCGGCTGCCCGAGCAGCTCACGACGTTGATCGACCACGAGAACAAGGCGATCGCGATCAGCGAGTTCGAGGAGCCGGGCGTGCCCGGCCTGTTGCAGACCGGCGACTACGCCCGCGCGGTGCTCAGCCGCTCCGGGAATGTGCCAGCCGACGAAGTGGACGACCGGGTGACGGCCCGGTTGGCCCGTCAGAGCCTGTTCAGCCGGGAGCGGCCGCCGCGCTTCACGTTCTACGTGCACGAGTTCGTGCTGCGGCTGCCGGTGGGCGGGCCGGCGGTGATGTCCGATCAGCTGCACCACCTGCTGCGGATGGCGGTGCGCCCCTACCTCACGCTGCGGGTGGTGCCGGCGTCGCTCGGCGCGTACGCCGCGATGACCGGGGCGTTCAGGCTCATGGAGTTCGCCGAGTTCCGGCCGATCGTGTATCTGGAGAGCACCACGTCCTGCCTGTTCCTGGAGAAACCGACGGAGTGTCGGCGACGCGCCAGTGCGGCCAGCGCGGAGGCGTCGAGAACTTTGCCGCCGATCACGCGGCGGGGGCAACGCGGTGCTGCTGGCGGATCACGTCATCGCCGGGCCAGGGTGCCCCACATGACGCGTACGCGCGGCGGTAATCCTCCAGACTCGGCATACCACCCAGCCGGGCCACAAGCCGGTCCATCACAGCGTCAGCCCGCTCGGCGGGACTAGCCAACGGTGACGGCAGCGGCGGCAGGCCCTCTGCGTCGAGCTGATGCGGCTGAGTCACGCGCGCAACGGTAGCCGGTGACAAGGACGCCACCAAATCCCCCACGCGCTGCCGCAACGTGCTCTCGCCTTCGGGCGCGGACAACACCATCGACGAGTAGGCGCGTGAACAGCCACGCCGCGATCTCGGTGTCTGGTAGGGCACGGTGCCGGTCGATCGGACGCGGGATCTGCAGTGTCGCGACCTGTCACCCAGCTGAGCCGAGCAGCCGGGCCCGCTCGCCAACGCGAGTATGCATCAAATACGGTGGAAGTATGAACGAGCGGGTGACGGTGAGCTTGCCGGCAGAGCTAACGGGGCTGCGCCCCAGCCCGACGAAGCGTGTGGGTGGTCGGTTTGGGTGAGCGGGCTCCGGTCGGGTGGGTGAGACCGTGACCGGCGTGCCGATCCGGTGTATGAACCGCTTGGAGCGGTT
>JBOHFT010000088.1:0-17651 GCA_050699815.1 Pseudonocardiaceae bacterium
CCCGGGAGCTGACCGAGCACCTGCACGGCCCGCTGCGGGACCGGCCCGCCGAGCGGGCGGCAGCCGCGGCCCAGCGCGCCGGGCTGTGGGCTGAGCTCGGCGGCCACCCACTGGTGAGCGCGCTTCCCGCGCTGCACGGCTGGGTGGACGGGCTGCGCCGCGGTGGGTTGATCGGCGGCTCCGTCACGGCCACCCGGGAGCACTGCCGCGCCGCGCTGGCCGTGCTCGCGGAGCTGCCCGCGGGCGGGGCGCCGCTGCCGGTGCTGGCGCAGCGCGTCCTGGGTGACCCGCACGCCCTGGATGAGGGCACCCGGCTGTCGAACACCGTGCTGCGCGCCCTGGCGGCGCTGCACGACGAGCCACCGCCGACCGACGCGGCGGGCCGCCGCGACCTGTGGGCGCTGCACGGCGTCACCGGTGACGAACTGTCCACCACGGTGCTCGTCGCCGGATTCGCCCCGCCCGGCCCGGGTGCGCTCGCGACCACGCTGCGGGCCTGGGCAGCCGCCGGGCAGGCGGTGGTCGTGACGCTCGCGCAGCTGCGCGCGGCGCCTGAACTGCCGGGCGTGACGGCGGTGCACGTGGTCGAGAACCCGTCCGTGCTCGCCATGGCGGTGCACCGGTTCGGGCCGGCGTGCCCGCCGCTGGTGTGCACCGCGGGGTGGCCGAACACCGCGGCCGTCACGCTGCTGCGCGGGCTGACGGCGGCCGGCACGGCGCTGCGCTACCACGGTGACTTCGACGGCGAGGGGCTGCGCATCGCCGCCTACGTCATGGACCGGACCAGGGCGCTGCCGTGGCGGATGTCGACCGCCGACTACCTCGAAGCCGTCACCGACCACGGCCCCGCGCCCGGACGGCTGACTAACGCACCGTGGGACCCCGACCTCGCCGCGGCGCTGGCCGAGCGCGCCGTCGCCGTCCCGGAAGAACACGTCACGCCGGTGCTGCTCGACGACCTGGAAAAGCCGGATCGCTACTTGTAGGCGATTCCGGCGCTGGCCGGGCGGCCCAGCGCAAGCACCTCGACCGACCGGAAGCCCACGTCGGTGCACCACGACCGGAAGCCGGCGCCGGTGTAGTCGAAGCCGTCTCCGAACTCAATCAGCATGTTCAGGGACTGTATGAGCCCGAGGACGTTCTCCCGCCGGTCGTCGTCGATCAGGTTCTCGATGACGATGAACGCACCGCCGGGAGGCAGTGCCGTGATCGTCCGGTCGGCCTGGTCGCTCATCCGTGATCTCCAGAGGTAATTGTGGGGTCTGTCTTGACCGGGTGCTCGATGATATTTCCCTACTCAGGCCCTATTCCACCAACAGATGTTGACCTTGTCGCCTACTGTTTCACGACGCAGATCATGATGTCTGGGGCGCTGTATGCGAACGGTCGGGTTCGGTGGCCTCTGCGGTGTAGGCGCGCTCACGTGCGGTCTGCCGGGCGGCCGGCGGCGGGGAAACTGTGCATCATCCAGCCGAGAATCGCGAGCCCTGGGAGCGCGAACAGGGCCGAGATGAGGAAGAACGTCACCCAGCCCACGTGGTCGGCGACCCAGCCGCTGGTCGAGGCGACCAACGTCCGCCCGACGGCCACAAACGAGGTGAACAGAGCGTACTGAGTCGCCGTGTAGGCCACGTTGCACAGCACCGACAGGTACGCGACGAAGGCGGCCGAGGCCACGCCACCGGTCAGGTTCTCGATCGCGATCGTGCAGGCGAGGATGCGGACGTCGGGACCGGCGAGCGCCTGGGCGGCGAACATCAGATTCGAGAGCGCCTGGCAGATCCCGCCCACCAGCAGCGCCTTCAGCACGCCGTACCGGCCTACGGCGAGGCCGCCGAGGAAGACGCCGGTCAGCGTGGCGCCCAGGCCGAAGACCTTGGTCACCGTCGCGATCTCGACTTTGCTGAAGCCGGTCTTGACGTAGAAGGGGTTGGCCATGGCTGCGGCGAAGGCGTCGCCGAGTGTGTAGAGCACGGTGAAAGCCAGGATGAGGAGCGCGACCGCGGCCCCCGACCGGCCGAGGAACTCGGTGAAGGGCGCGATGACCGCCTCCCGGAGACGGCCGAGGAAGCCGGCGCCCGGTGCCGCCACTGCACCGGCCTTCGGCTCGGGAGCCAGCAGGGTGGTCAGCACCCCGATCGAGAGGAGTCCCGCCAGCACTGCGTAGACCCACGACCACGGCAGGAGCGCGGCCAGGAACAGCGCCCCCGCCCCACTGGCCAGCATCCCGAGCCGGTAGCCGTACTGCGTCATGGCGGCGGCCGCGCCCTGCTCGTGCTCGCCCGCCGTCTCGATCCGGTAGGCGTCGATGACGACGTCCTGGCTGGCGGAAAGGAAGGCGACGCCCAGCGCGGCCAGCGCCGTCCACAACGGCGCCTCCCGGGGCCGCGTGGCACCAAGCGCCACGACGGCGCCGGCCAGGGCGAGCTGGATGACGAGCAGCCAGCTTCGCCGCCGCCCCAGCCGCCGGGTCAGCACGGGAATCGGCACGCGGTCGATGAGCGGGGACCACACGAACTTGACGCTGTAGGGCACGCCGAGCGCGGCGAACAGGCCGATCGACGTGAGCGACAGCCCCAGGTCCGTCAGCCAGATGGCGAGGGTCGCCCCGGTCAGCGCCAGCGGCAGCCCGCTGGCGAAGCCCATCAGGAAAATGATCACGAGCCGGGGCTCGCGGTAGGCAGCGAGGGCGGTGCGCCATCCGCTGCCAGCCGGGCGCGGCATTGGCTCGGCCGCGGGGGGCGGCCCGGCGATGCGACCCCGCGATGTCATCGCGCGAGCTCAGCCCCCTCGATCCCGTCGCTGCGCAGGTCCGGCCTCCAGCCCGCACCGGTGACTGACCGACAGTAGCGTGCTACTTAGCGTGAACCGGACCGGGAACGCTCCAGCAGCGCGTCGGCCTCGCTACGCTCCCAGATGTGGACCCGCTGCTGGCGGCGCGCCAATTCGTGGCTTTCGGGTTGTCACACGGTGTGGTGGTCATCGTGCTCACCGTGGTCGCGGCTGCGCTGGTGGTCCTGGGCCGGCGGCACCACGGCACCCCGGCCGAGCTGACGTTGAGCCGGGCGTTCGCGGTGGTGTTCGCCACGTTCCTGGTGCCGGTCGAGGTCTACGGGCTGGTGCCTGGGCAATCGGGTATGGCCCATTCGCTGCCATTGCAACTGTGTGACCTGGCGGCAATGGCCGCGGTGTGGGCGTTGTGGTCGCACTCCCCGACAGCGTTCGCGCTGACCTATTTCTGGGGTCTGACGCTCACCTCGCAGGCGTTTCTCAGCCCGGAGCTCAACGGCCCGGACTTCCCGTCGCTGCAGTTCTTCTCGTTCTTCGGCATGCACAGCCTGGTGCTGTGGGCGGCGATCTACCTGACCTGGGGGGCGGGGCTGCGGCCGGGCTGGCGCAGCTACCGGGTCACGATGCTCGTCACCATCGGCTGGGCGGTGGTGATGTTCGCGTTCAACCACGTCGCCGGGACCAACTACGGCTTCCTCAACGCCAAACCCCTGGCAAGTTCCCTGCTGGACGTCCTAGGCCCCTGGCCCTGGTACCTCCTAGCAGAACTCCTCCTGATCACCGCGTTCTGGGCCCTCATCACCTACCCCTGGACACGGCGAACGCATTCAGCAGGCTCAACGGGGTTACGGACGGTCGAATTACCCCGCTGAGCCCGCTGAATGCGCCGACGGGAAACCGCGTGCGTAGCCAGGCGCGGGTTGCTTCTCGGTATTTGGCGGTGTTTTTGTGTAATGCGATGGCGTGGCCTGCTTCCGGCAGGACGTAGGTGGACAGCTTGGCGGCCGGACCGAAGTACGGCGCCTCCCCTTTCCGCAACGTCTCCACACTCGAACAGTCGCGGCCGAGAAATCCACAGAAAACGATATCCTTTTCGCCGACCGCCACCAGGACGGGAACGTCGATACCGCGCGACGTGGGGCCTAGGAGGCCGAGTGCCTCCCCGGTCGCTATCGCGGCGAGCGATGCCTGGTCCTTGGTGGCCTCGTCGGTTGCGATCACCTGAGGGTCAGCGTTCCTGGTTGAATAGCTCAACGCCTCGCGTTGTCCCGGCTTGGTGGTGATGTATCCCGAATCGCTGCCGTTCTTACTCAGTCGCGGATCCAACGTCACCGGATGCACGCCCATAGTGAAGATCTTGGCTAAATTTACCGGCGGCTGCTGGTGGGTCGCGCCGGTCAGGATCACCCCATCGACATCGTGGTACGTGGCTGCTTCCAGGGTCGCGACGCCCGAACCCAGCGAGTGTCCGACCAGGATGACGCGGTCGAAGCGCACCCCGCTGACCCGGCCGGCGCGCAGGTGGCCGACGACCTGGTGGATCGCTGCCGCCTCGACGCTGCTCAGCAATACCGCGCTGGGCGGCTTGGTGCTCTGGCCGGTGCCGAGCTGGTCCACGGCGAAGGTGGCGTAGCCGTGGCTGGCCATGTCGCGCTGGTAGGAGTAATGCTCGGGCTGGTAGGGGAAGTCCCAGTACACGCTGTTGTACGTGCCGCCGGAAATCAGCAACTGCGCGGTCGTGGGAGCACTGCCCGCGGGCGTGCAGAGCTGGCCGTGCACGGTCGCACGGGGGGTCGGGACTGAGACTGGCAGGTCGATCTCCACACAGCGCACCGGGGACGCGGCGGCGGCAGGCGGCGCGGCGAGACCACTGGCCACCAGGCCAAAACAGGCGAGCAAAGAGCACGTCAGCGTCGGCAGCAGGCGCATGGGAAGAACCTTCCGGAGATCAGCGAGTGAAGAAGGCCAACGATAACAATCAGCAACCCATATCGACACGTTGGGTGACCACAGCCCGCTTCGGACGCCTCACGCGTGTCGCGGCATTGCGATCATGGGTAACTGATTGGGATGCATCGTCACGGCCCGCCTCGGGTGCACGGGCTTGCCGGCTACCGGCACCAGCCGCCACCGCGCGGCCACCGTCGCCGCCACGATGGCTATTTCTGTCTCCGCAAAAGAGAATCCGAGACAGCGATGGAGGCCCGCACCGAAGGGGATGAACGCCCCCTTCGGCAGCCTCGCAGCCCGGTCGGGCAGCCATCGGTCCGGGTCGAAGCGCGTCGGATTGGGGTACAGGTGTGGATTGTGATGGAGTGCGTACTGACTGAGCGCGACCTCGGTTCCCGGCTGAATGTGAACACCGCCTAGGTCGACGTCCGTACGCGCTCGGCGCATCAGGATCAGTATCGGATACTTGCGCAGGACTTCACTGATGATCCGCTGCGTGTACGCCAGCTTGGGAATATCGTCGAAGGTAGCCGCGCGACCGGCGAGAACGCGGTCGATCTCGGCGTGGAAGCGTCGCTGTACCTCGGGGTGCTGCCCGAGTTCGTGGAACAACCAGGCCAGTGCCACGGCGGTGGTCTCGGTCCCGGCCGTCAGGATCGTGACGACCTCGTCGTGGACCTGCTGGTCGCTCATGCCCTCGCCATTGTCCTCGTCACGGGCTAGCAGCAACATGGACAGCAGGTCACCGTGATCCTTGCCCTCAGCGCGCGCCGCCGCGATGACCTCGGACACGACCCGCCGGAATCGGGCGGCGGCCTCGTCGAACCGCCGGTTGGCCGGAATGGGTAACCGCTCCACCAACTTGGGTGAGAAGGCACGGACCGCCAGGTACTTGATCAGAATCGGCATCGACCGCTGGACCTCGGTGATCGCGTCTCGACCTAGCTCGGTCGAGAAGAGGGTTCGCCCGACGATGGTGAGCGCCAGATCTTCCATTCGCTTGTCCACCGCGACGACCTCACCGGGCCGCCATGACTCAACCAGGTCCGAAGCCGCCCGCGCCATAGTGTGGACGTAACCGGCGATTCGTTTCCGGTGAAACGCCGGTTGCACCAAGCGGCGCTGCCGCCGGTGGAAATCGCCGTTCGAGTTGGCCAGACCGTTGCCGGACAGCGGGCGTAACTTGTCGAAGATTATCCCTTTGTCGAACCTGTCGGCGTTGGTGGCCAGCACCTGCCAAGCAAGCTCGGGGCTGGTGACCAGGTACACAGGCAGGGGGCCGAGGTAGATCCGCACCACCTCGCCGTGCACACGTAGCAACAACAGGAACCGGAACGGTCCACCTAGCAACGACATCGTGTGGCCAAGCAGCGGCAACCGACCGGGAGCAACCAGGGCGATGCCCGCTCCGCTCCGCGAGCCGTTACTGGTGACGTCCGGAGCAGCTGCCATACCCCACTTTCGCACGCCGAGACTGCGACACTCAACGGGAGGCGCGATGCCCATGATCGCGGGGCTGGGCGATGGCCGACGACCACCGTGATCGCCTAAGCTGCTCCCGTGCCGACCGAGGATGGCGAGGAGCTGATGGCCGAGAGCCCGGACTGGGCGCCGCACGGCATCGACACGACCGTGCCCAATGCAGCTCGAGTGTACGACTACGTGCTGGATGGCGCCCACAACTTCGCGGCCGACCGCGCGATGGCGAACAAGATCCAACAGGTCATGCCAGAAATACGGGACGCCGCCCGGATCAACCGGTCTTTCCTGCGCAGAGCAGTTCTCTTCATGATCGACTCCGGAATCCGCCAGTTCCTCGACATCGGCTCGGGCATCCCGACCGTCGGCAATGTGCACGAGATCGCCCAGCGAGCCGATCCCGAGTGCCGGATCCTGTACGTCGACAAGGAACCGGTCGCGGTCGCGCACAGCGAACTGCTGCTAGCGGGCAACGACCGGGCCGCGGCAATCCAGGCTAACCTGCGCGACGTCGAGGACATCCTCGGCCACCCGCAGACCAGGCGCCTGCTGGACCTCGATCAGCCGATCGGCCTGCTGATGCTGGCGCTGCTGCACTTCGTCCCGGGTTTCTGGGACCCGGTGAGCATTCTGACTCGATACCGGGACCGGCTCGCGCCCGGCAGCTACCTGGCACTCACCCATGTCACGGACGATGGCAACTGCACTGGACTGACCGAGACAGTCCAACTTTACCAGAACACCCCGGAACCGATTTACCCCCGCAGCCACGAGGAGGTACTGCGCTTGTTCACCGGGTTCGAGCTGGTCGAACCCGGACTGGTCGGCAGCGCTCTCTGGCGGCCCTCGGGACCCGGTGACATCTCCGCCAGCGCCAAGACGAACACGCTCACCTACGGGGGTGTCGGCCGCAAACCGTGATCAAACTAAGTGGTCGGCGTGATCTCCGAGAGGTACCTGCGCGAGTTCCGGACCGGGGCGGCGACCAACTGCAGTTACGGGTTCCTCACCTTCCTCAACAGCTGCCAGCCGGGCCAGATCCAGGTGGACTTCTCCGTCCCCGTCCGCCGTGATCCCGGTGGCGTGCCCTGGGTCGCCAGCGCGCCGGCGGACATGATCTTCACTGATGGGTTCGGGATCCGCACCTTCGTGATCCCGAGCCTGGACCTGGTGGTCACCCGTACCGGCGAGCCGCAGGAACTGGACACGGTGCCCTCTGCGCTGCGCGGGGACGTCGAGGGTGCTCTCCCGGGTCGCCTCGGGGCGGCGGGCACCCACGAGTTTTTCCGGCTGTTGCTGGCCGCCGTGACGGACATGCCCGACAAGGTGCGCGCCACCATCGCCAACCCCGGGCCGTACGACCGTGGTCAGCAGGTAGGAGTCGACGCCACCCACTTCCTGTACCCCCTGGACGCACCGGCCGGGACCTATCTCTCGGTCGGTCCCGGGGCGCCGGAAGGTTGCAACCCGCTCGGCTGCGAGGACGAGCCCAACGACGGGCTCCAGCGGTACGTCAGTGATATCCCGCGCACCATCCCCGGCATCCTCGGCGTGGAGACCCGACCCGACGGCCACTGAGCCACCTAACAGCCCCCGCCGCGGTCGGTCTTGACCCGGCAAAGCTCCGGGCGGCGATGAACTACGCGAACCTGTCGCTCCCGTTCACCATGCAGGTGTTCCGGCGCGGTTGCCTGGTCAGTGAGGGCCTGCTCGACCCGCTACTCGACCGGATACCGGCGAACAACTGGGGCAGACGAAGACGATCATTGTGTTGATCACCGGGATCGCCCAGGACCAGGGTCTGATCGACATCGACGCGCCGATCGGCACTTACCTGCCTGCCGACCTCGGGGACGCCGCGGTACCTTCGCATCGGTCGGTCCGGGCGCTGCTGAGGGTTGCCACCCGCTGGGGTGCGCGGGCGAGCCCCAGGACGGGACCCCGCGGTGGGTCGGTGACGTGCCGCGCACCGTGCCCGGCGTCGTCGGCGCGGAGACGCGCAGCTAAGCTGCCCCCGTACCGACTGAGGATGGCGGAGCGCCGATGGCCGGGAACCTGGACGGGGTGCCGTACGGCACCGACATGACCGTGCCCAATCCGGCTCGAGTGTACGATTGCATGCTGGATGGCGCCCACAACTTCGCGGCCGACCGCGACATGGCGAACAAGATCCAGCAGGCCGTGCCAGGGGCCCGGGACGGCGCCCGGGTCAACCGGGCCTTCCTGCGCAGAGCCGTTCTCTTCATGGTCGGCTCCGGAATCCGCCAGTTCCTCGACATCGGTTCTGGCATCCCGACTGTCGGCAATGTGCACGAGATCGCCCAGCGAGCCGATCCCGAGTGCCGGGTCGTGTACGTCGACAAGGATCCGGTCGCGGTCTCGCACAGCAAACTGCTGCTGAAGGGCAACGACCGGGCCGCGGTGATCCAGGCGAACCTGTGTGACGTCGAGGATATTCTTGCCCACCCACAGGCCAAGCGCGTGCTGGATTTCGATCAGCCGATCGGCCTGCTGATGCTGTGGCTGCTGCACTTCGTCCCGGATTCCTGGGACCCGGCGGGCGTTGTGGCTCGGTACCAGGACCGGCTTGCGCCCGGCAGCTACCTGGCACTGACCCATATCACGACCGACGGCAACCCCACGGGGCAGGCCGAGGCAGTCGAGCTTTACCAGAAGACCCCGGACCCGGTGCACTTCCGCAGCCACGAGGAGGTGCTGCGGTTGTTCGCCGGGTTCGAGCTGGTCGAACCCGGCCTGGTGGGCAGCGCTTTCTGGCGGCCCTCCGGACCGGGCGACATCTCCGACAGCGCCGAGATGAACACGGTCTCCTACGGGGGTGTCGGCCGCAAGCCGTGACCGAAAGCGGAGTTACCGTCGGCGGAGGGGTGATGGCCGACGATCCTGGTAATCACCTAAGCTGATTCGTATGATAAGGGGTCTGATGGTCGAGAACCCGGACTGGGTGCCGTACAGCGTCGATAAGATCGTGCCCAATGCGGCTCGAGTGTACGACTACTGGCTGGATGGTGCCCACAACTTCACCGTTGACCGCGACATGGCGAACAAGGTCGAGCAGGTACTGCCAGGGATACGGGACGCCGTCCGGGTCAACCGGTCCTTCCTGCGCAGAGCCGTTCTCTTCATGGTCGGCTCGGGAATCCGCCAGTTCCTCGACATCGGCTCGGGCATCCCGACTGTCGGCAATGTGCACAAGATCGCCCAGCGAGCCGATCCCGAGTGCCGGATCGTGTACGTCGACAAGGAATCAGTCGCGGTCGCGCACAGCAAACTGCTGCTGAAGGGCAACGACCGGGCCGCGGTGATCCAGGCGAACGTGCGCGACGTCGAGGACATCCTCGACCACCCGCAGACCAGGCGCCTGCTGGACTTTGATCAGCCGATCGGCCTGCTGATGCTGCTGCTGGTGCACTTCATCCCGGATTCCTGGGACCCGGCGGGCATTGTGGCCCGGTACCGGGACCGGCTCGCGCCCGGCAGCTACCTGGCACTCAGCCATGGCACGACTGACGGCAACCCCGCTGGGCTGGCCGAGGCAGCTCAGCATTACCGGAACACCCCGGAACCGCTGTACTTCCGCAGCTACGAGGAGGTGCTGCGCTTGTTCGCCGGGTTCGAGCTGGTCGAACCGGGACTGGTGGGCGGCGCCTTCTGGCGGCCCTCGGGACTGGGTGACATCTCCGACAGCGCCGAGATGAACATGATCGGTTACGGGGGTGTCGGCCGCAAGCCGTGACCGCCTGAGGATGAGCTATAGCCGACGGCTGCCGATGCTGGATACCATCTCGGCACGGCGCACGGGGAAACCGCGTGCGTAAGAGTAACGAGGTGCACCGTGGAGCCGATCTTTCACCTGTCGCCGCGGGCTGTCTAGTAGTGACAGTGCGTAGCGCGCTCCCCCCTGCTGAGCCCGACCTGACGGTGGCCGGGCTCGCTCAGGCTTGGGCTGCGGCGGTGAGCCGGACCACCTATCTGCCGATGTCCGGGGAAGAGGTCGAGCAGCTCCTGACGCGGCTGATCAACCGGTTGGTGCTGGCGGTGGCCGGTGCACAGGTCGATGAGCGGGCGGTGATGGAGGTGGCCGCCGAGCTGGTCGCGCACGATCTCACCGGGCGGAGCAGCATCGGCCTCAGCATCGAGGTCCTCGGCGACGGTCTGCCGCGGCTGGCGGAGCTGCGGCACGTCGACGGGCGCGCCGTCGCCGTCTTGCGGATGCTGGGGGCATTGGCCGGTGGCTACGCCGAGGCGCTCCGGCAGCGCACCCTTGATGAGCAAGACCAGGTCACCCGGGCCCTGCTCGAGGCGAAGCTGGACGCTGAGCGTGAACTGCAGGTCAGCGAAGCACGGTTCCGGCGGATCTTCTCCGAGGTGGAGGTGGGGATCGCGATCAGCGAACTCGACGGCACGGTGGTCACCGCCAACCACGCGTTTGCCAGCATCCTCGGCCGCACCCCCGACGACCTCATCGGTGCCGCGTTGCCGGACCTGTTGCAGGTGCATGCCAGGGAAGACCCGAAGCCCGGCGAGCTCTACCGCAAGCTCACCGATGGTGCGCTGACCCACTTCCGGCACCGGGGTCGGCTGACCGATGCCAGTGGCGGCGAGGCCGCCTGGGTCTTCCTCTCGGGTTTGCTGCTGTGCGATCCCGACGGGGTGCCGACCCACCACGTCATCACCACCGAAGACATCACCGAGCTGGAACTGTTGCGGCTGGGACTGGCCGAGCAGGCGCTGCGCGACAGGCTGACCGGGCTGCCCAACGAGCATTACTTCATGTCCCACCTCGAGGATGTGCTGGAGGGCACTGATCCGTCGACCATGGTCACCGTGTTCCGGGTGAACCTGGACAGTTTCTCGGTGATCAACGACGGGATCGGCCGGAGCGCCGGCGAGTGCCTGCTGCGGTCGACCGCCAGACGGTTACAGGAACTCGTCATCGGCGAGCGGGCGATGGTGGCGCGGATAGGCACCGACGATTTCGCGATCCTGATCGAGGGTGACACGGACAGTCGTGACTTCAGCCTGTTCGCCGCGACTGTCAACCTCCGGCTCTGCGAGCCGGTTTTTCTTGAAGCCAACCGGGGGATCGCGGTCTCGGCCGGTGTCGGCGTGGTGAGCCGACCCGCCGGTAAGATCTCGGCGAGCGAGCTGATCCGCGCCGCGGACGTCACGTTGCGCCGGGCCAAGCGCACCGGCCGCGGGCAGTGGGATCTCTACGACCCGGAGTACGACGCCAAGCAGCGGCAGCGCTACCAGCTGGCTGCCGAGATACCCGGGGCCTGGGAGAACGGTGAGATCGACGTCTGGTATCAGCCGGTGCGCCGGCTGGACAGTGGGCTGATCGTCGCGCTGCAAGCGTTGCTGCGCTGGGACCGCGCCAACGGGGCGGTGGTGGGCCATGCCGAGTGCCTCGAGCTGGCCGAGCAGACCGGGCTGGTGATCTCCCTCGGGCGCTGGATCATGGAGAAGTCCTGCGCCGTGCAAAAAGACGTGGTGCACTGCCGGAAGGCGGGAGCGCCGCTAATGCGGGTCAACCTCACCACGCAGCTGAGCCAGGACCCCGATCTCATCGGGGCGATGCGCGGTGCACTGTCCGCCGCCGGGGTACGGGCCGACCAACTCCGGGTGGGGATGCCGGTGGCGGCCCTGGAGGGTGGCCGCGGCGACGTGGTGGACAACGTGGGCACGCTGGCCGGGCTGGGCGCCGAGGTGGTGCTGCTCGGCGCCGCGGCCGGTTCCGGGTACCTGGCCTATCTCGAGGATTTCCCGGTGGGCGCGGTCGAGATCGCTCCGGACATCGTCGCCCGGATCGCCCGGCGACCCGACGACTCGGTGGTCGCCCGGTTGGTCCGCGACACCATCCCGCTGGTGCACAGCACCGGCGCGACCGTGATCGTCCCCGGGGTGGACACCCCGGAGCAGGCCCAGTGGTGGCGTGACGCCGGGGCAGACACCGCCTGGGGCGCCCACTTCGGCCCGCCTGAGCCGGCCCCCCACCTCTACACCCTGCTCGCCGGCCTCCCTGTCGGGTGACACTGGTCGGTGTGGACGATTCTGTGCGGCTTCGGGTGCCGTTTCCGTGTCAGCACGACGGCTGCCTGCGCACGGCGGCGACCGTCGAGGTGACCCGCCGCGGGCAGCTGTACATCGACGAGGAGCAGGACATCATCTACCGGATCTTCACCGAGGCCCAGGGCACGATCCGGGTCACCGGTTTCCTGCCGTACACGAGCTTCTCCACCCACGTCACCGATCTTGCGTCGGCCACCGGCGCGGTACGCGCTGTCGATGCGGCCGCACTGCACGCCATGGACCGGACCTGGGTCCCGTTCTACTGCCACCAGTGCGACCGCTCGTTCTGCGGCGAGCACTGGAACCTCAAGCCCACCTTCGACTGGGGCTTCGACTACTACTCGGGCACCTGCCCGGTCGGGCATCCACACTTCATCGACCACTGCTGACACCCGTGCGTGGCGTTGCGAGCTATAACAGTGTTTGCCACTCACGGGTGCGGGACGCGCTCGTCTTCGGCCAGTGCCGCGAACAGCCGCCCGGCCTGCTCGCGGTCCCACAGCACCCCTGAGGAGCCGTCGCTGACCGGCCCGAAGCCGGCAATCGGCACCGTCATGGTCACCGCGTCGGCACCGGACAGCGAACGCATTGCCCAGCCCAGCCTGGCCAGGTGCCAGACGTGGTCACCGCCGTCGACGGTGACCACGTCGGGGGCGTCCGCGGCCAGCGGGCCGACGAGCAACGGGTTGAGCAGGACCACCGGGCTGCTCGCCCGGGCGATCAGTGCGCCGAGGAACTCCCGCTGGCGCACCACCCGGTCCAGGTCGCCGCGCGGTGACTGCCGGGTCCGCACGTAGCCCAGCGCCTGCGGCCCGTCGAGCACCTGGCAGCCCGCTGGGATGTTCAGCCCGGCCAGCGGGTCGGAGATCGGCTCGGTGGGGCACAGCTGCACGCCGCCGACGTCGTCGACGAGGCGGGCGAAACCGTCGAACCCCATCTCCGCATAGTGATCCACGCGCAATCCGGTGACTTTCTCCACGGTCTGCACGAGCAGGGTGGGTCCGCCGATCGCGAAGGTGGCGTTGAGCTTGAGGCGGCCCCGGCCGGGAACCGGCACTGAGGAGTCCCGCGGCAGGCTCACCAGCGTGGGCGGGTTGCCGCTGGTCAGCGACGGGATGTGCAGCAACATGATGGTGTCGGTGCGCCCGCCGCCGGCCCCCGCCGCACCGCCGGTGGTCAGCCGGTCCTCCTGGTCGGGGGTCAGCCCGGCCCGGCTGTCCGATCCGACGATCAGCCAGTTGGTGCCGGCGGTGCCCCCGATCCGCCCGGGATAATCGGCCAGCGCGTCGGCCCGCTGCAGCGACCAATCGACGTACCCGGCGACACCGAGGACCACCAGCAGCAGCCCGCCGAGGATCACGCCCAGCACGCGACCGGGACGGCGGCGGCGGCGTGCGGCGGGTGGTGGCCCGGAACGGTCCCGTGGGGGCGGCTCCTGGTACCTCACCGTCGGCCTCCAGTAGGTCAGTCCCGTCGCGTGCGCTGCGGCGAGGATAGCCGGGCCGGGTCACCGGGCCATTCCGGCAAATCTGGGCCCCGATTGGTCGCATTGCTGATCAAGTGCGAAAATGCCCACCGGCTCGGGGAGGTAACGGTGGATCGGTTGGATCGCAGGGACGTGAAGGACACGGCATTCGACGTCGTGTTGCGGGGTTATGACAAACGGCAGGTGGACGAGCGGTTACGTTTTCTCGGTTCCGAGCTGGCTGCCGCGGAAGCGTCCCTTCAGGCGGCTCACGAGCGGGCCGCGTTACTGGAGGACGGAGTGAGCCAGGCGCGCGCTCGGCCCGGTGGCGACTCGCCAGTGGACTCGAACTTCGGCGCCCGGGTCGAGAAGATCCTGGTGCTGGCCGAGGAAGAGGCGCGGCAGGTGCGCAGCCAGGCCGATGCCGCGGCTGCGGCGCTGGTCGAGAATGCCCGGGCGGAGGCCGCCGAGCAGCGCCAGCAGGCCGAGCAGGAGGTCGCGGCCTGGCGCGCCGAGGCCAACCGGCGGGCCGCTGAGCAGGACGGCGCGCTGCAGCGGCGTTCCGCTGCGCTGCAGAGTGCTTGCCAGGAGTGGGAGCAGGAATCCGAGCAGATCCGCGCGCGGGTGCGAGCCGAGGCCGAACAGATCCGCAAGGCGGTGGCGCAAGAGGTGGACGAGCTGTTCACCGCAGCTCGGGCGGAAGCGGGCGAGGTGGGCAACGTGGCCCGGGCCGAGGCTGCGCAGCTCGTCGCGCAGGCCCGGACCGAGGCGAACCGGCTGATCGCCACGGCGAACGAGGCCGCCCAGCAGCGCGAGCGGGCAAGTGCGCACGAGCTGCATCAACTGTCCCGGTTGCGCGAGGAGATCAACGCCGACCTCTACCGGGCGAAAGAGGTGCTCGACGGGCTGTTCGGTACCACCAAGCCCGCCGCCGCGGCGCGGCGCCAGGAGCGCCTCCCGGACCCGGACCGTACGGCGTGACCTCAAACGGTTTTCACCACGACGAAGAGGTGATCAGATCCGCGATCGCAGCCGGTGCCGTGTCAGGATTGGGGGTGGGATGACTTGTTAGTGTCGACTCTAGCAACAACACATAGCAACAACACATCTGGCAGCGACCCACACCCCGGAGCCACGCTGCACGGCGACAGCGCCGCGTGTCCATCACAAGTGGAGCGAGGCGCGACAGCAAGGAGATGTCACATGGACGTCGATGATCAGCGCACCCCCCAGCAGGTGATCGCCGGGCTGCGGGCCACCAGCGAGGGTGCGGACCTGGTCCAGCTGCTCACCCCGGAAGGTGAGCGAGTCCCGCATCCGCAGTTCGGCCTGGAGATCTCCCCGGCGCAGCTCCGGTCGCTGTATCGCGACATGGTGCTGGTCCGCCGGGCCGACCGGGAGGCCAACGCCCTGCAGCGGCAGGGCCAGCTCGGTCTGTGGGCCCCGCTGCTGGGCCAGGAGGCCGCGCAGATCGGTGCCGGTCGCGCGATGGCGCCGCAGGACATGGCTTTCCCCTCCTACCGTGAGCACGGTGTCGCGTGGTGCCGTGGGGTGGATCCCACCGAGCTGCTCGGCATCTTCCGCGGTATCGACCACGGCTCGTGGGACCCGATCAGCACCGGGTTCCAGCTCTACACCATCGTGATCGCCAATCAGTGCCTGCATGCCACCGGCTACGCGATGGGCCAGCGGCTGGACGGCAAGATCGGCGACCCCGGGACCGGTGAGGCCACGATCTGCTTCTTCGGCGACGGCGCCACCTCCCAGGGCGACGTGCACGAGGCCTTCGTCTGGGCCGCGGTCTACGACGCACCGGTGGTGTTCTTCTGCCAGAACAACCAGTGGGCGATCTCGGCAGCGCTGGATCGGCAGACCCGGGTGCCGCTGTATCGCCGTTCGCTGGGCTACGGCTTCCCCGGGGTCCGGGTAGACGGCAACGACGTGCTGGCCACCCTGGCCGTCACCCGCTGGGCGCTGCGGGAATGCCGCACCGGCAACGGCCCGGTGCTGATCGAGGCGTGCACCTACCGGATGGACGCGCACACCACGTCCGACGACCCGACCCGCTACCGGCTCGCCAGCGAGCTGGAGGAGTGGAAGCTCAAGGACCCCCTCGAGCGGGTCCGGGTGCACCTGGTGCGGGCCGGGCTGGCCGAGCCGGAGTTCTTCCGCGAGGTGGCCGCCGAGGCCGACGAGCTGGCCGCCCGGCTGCGTGGCTACTGCATCTCGATGCCCTCCCCCGGCCCGGAGCGGATCTTCTCGGAGGTCTACGCCGAGCCGTCGCCTCCGCTTGCGGCTCAGCGCGAGGAGTTCCTGGCCTACCACGCGTCATTCGCCGATGTCGGGGGTGACCACTCATGAGTGTCAGCACTCCAGCCAGTGCGCGCGCTCCCGCGGTGACCCAGACGATCACCCTGGCCAAGGGCCTCAACCAGGGCCTGCGGGCCGCGCTGGAGGCCGACCCGAAGGTCATCGTGATGGGCGAGGACGTCGGCCGGCTCGGCGGTGTCTTCCGGATCACCGACGGCCTGCAGAAGGACTTCGGCGAGCAGCGGGTGCTCGACACGCCACTGGGCGAGTCCGGGATCATCGGCACCGCCGTCGGGCTCGCGGTCCGGGGCTACCGCCCGGTCTGCGAGATCCAGTTCGATGGGTTTGTCTTCCCCGCCTTCGACCAGATCGTCTCCCAGCTCGCCAAGCTGCATTACCGGTCGCAGGGCAAGCTGCGGATGCCGGTGGTGGTGCGCATCCCGCACGGCGGCGGGATCGGCGCCGTCGAGCATCACTCGGAGTCCCCGGAGTCCTACTTCGCCCACACCCCGGGGCTCAAGGTCGTGTCGTGCTCCAACCCGGTCGACGCCTACTGGATGATCCAGCAGGCGATCGCCTGCGACGACCCGGTGATCTTCTTCGAGCCCAAGCGGCGGTACTGGGACAAGGCGTCGCTGGACCTCACCACGCTGTCGCCGTCGTTG
The DNA here is from genome assembly GCA_050699815.1 of Pseudonocardiaceae bacterium. GTDB lineage: Bacteria > Actinomycetota > Actinomycetes > Mycobacteriales > Pseudonocardiaceae. The sequence goes on from JBOHFT010000088.1 coordinate 16,750, forward strand.
TTCAGCTCACGGGTGCTGCGCCGCGGCACGACGGCGACGGTGGTGGCCTACGGGCCGATGGTGCGCACCGTGCTCGACGCTGCCGCCGCTGCCGAACGTGACGACGGCTACGCGCTGGAGGTGATCGACCTGCGCACGCTGTCCCCGCTGGACCTGGCGCCGGTGTTCGGCTCGGTGCGCCGCACCGGGCGGCTGATCTGCGTGTCCGAGGCGCCCGGCGAGGCCTCCCTGACCGCTGAGGTGGCCGCCCGGGTGTCGCAGGAGTGCTTCTACTCGCTGGCGGCGCCGGTGCTGCGGGTGACCGGGTACGACACCCCCTACCCGCCCGCGAAGTGCGAGGAGGACTACCTGCCCGACCTGGACCGGGTGCTCGACGCCGTCGACCGCGCGCTGGCGTACTGAGAACTGAAACCATGGGAGGCACTGAGACCATGGCCCGCATCCAGCAGTTCCCGCTGCCCGACGTCGGGGAGGGGCTCACCGAGGCCGAGATCCTGACCTGGCACGTCGCACCCGGGGACACCGTCACCGTCAATCAGATCATCGTCGAGATCGAGACGGCCAAGGCGGCCGTCGAGCTGCCCTGTCCCTACGCCGGGGTGGTCCGCGAGCTGTTCGCCGGACCCGGGACGACCGTGCAGGTGGGCAGCCCGCTCATCGCGATCGACGTCGACCCCGGCGGGGCCGCGCCATCGGGCGAGCAGGGGCCTGATGAGCGGATCACGACCCTGGTCGGCTACGGCCCGCGGGCCGGCGCGGTGACCCGCCGGCGCCGCAAGGACACTGGTTCTGGTTCTGGTTCTGGTTCTGGTTCTGGTTCTGGTTCTGGTTCTGGTTCTGGTTCTGGTTCTGGTTCTGGTTCTGGTTCTGGTTCTGGTTCTGGTTCTGGTTCTGGTTCTGGT
>JBOHFT010000089.1:0-17584 GCA_050699815.1 Pseudonocardiaceae bacterium
ACGCGGTCAGGGGTGGCGGTGCGGGGTGAGTGCGGCGGTGTTGTCGGTGGGGTCGAATGTGGGGGATCGGGCGGGGTACCTGCGGGGGTGTGTTGCGATGCTGGGGGATGTGGTGCGGGGGGTGTCGGCGGTGTACTCAACCGTGCCGTGGGGTGGCGTCGTGCAGGATGAGTTCCTCAACGCCATCTTGCTGGTGGCGGACCCGGCCGCGGACGCGCTGGAGTGGCTGCGCCGCGGGCAGTGTTGCGAGGCTGCTGCGCAGCGCACCCGCGGCATCCGGTGGGGCCCGCGCACCCTGGACGTTGATGTGATCGATGTGGATCAGACCCGCTGGGACGATCCGCGCCTGACGCTGCCGCACCCGCGGGCCCACCAGCGGGCCTTCGTGCTGGTGCCGTGGCTGGAGGTGCAACCCGGCGCAGTGCTTGCCGGGCACGGCACGGTGGCCGAGTTGGTCGCCGCGTTACCGGCCGCGCAGCGGCGGGGTGTGCGGCGCCGTGACGACCTCACGCTGGCGTCGCCGTGACCCCCACCCGGACCCGTGACCTGGTCGGCGTCGGCGCCATCGCCGCGGTGCTGGCCAACCTGCTGCTGCAGCTGTCCTACGGCGACGTGCCGCCGTTGCCGCAACTCGCCGGGACCACCCTGCTGGTCGTCGCGGTCGTCGAGGTGGCGCTGGGGACAACACTGCGGGCGCGGATCCGGCACCGGCCGGGGACCCGGCCGGTGCAGGCGCTCGTCGCGGCGAGGGCAGTCGTGCTGGCCAAGGCGTCTTCGGTGGCCGGCGCCATCACGGCGGGAGCCTGGCTGGGGGTGCTCGGCTACGTGCTGCCGTTGCGCTCCCAGCTGCAGGCCGCCGCCTCGGACACCGTCAGCGCGTTGATCGGGGTGGTCTGCGCGGGGGCGCTGGTGGCGGCCGGGTTGTGGCTGGAGTACTGCTGCCGGACCCCGGACGGTCCGGGTGGCCCCGAACCGGACGACGAGTGATCGGCCGGTCGTCACCCGAACCCTCCCTGTCATCGCACGATAGCTGCCTGTCACCGCCGGGCGCTCTCACGGGGAGGGCTTCAGCAGGTACGGTGTACGTCATGCCAGGGCCCGAAGAGTGCTCGTTGTCGCGCGGAGGCGGCCGGGTTCTGATGCTGGGTACCTTCGTGCTGGCCGCCGCGGCAGCGGCCGTGCTCGCCCTGGGTTCTCAGGACGTCCGCCTGCTGAGGTTGGGCCTGGTGGCGGCGCTGTGGGCGGCGCTGCTCGGAGCCTTCGCCGTGGCGCGGATGCGGCGTGAGATCAGCTCGAGTGCGGCTCGTGCCGACGAGTTGCGGACGGTCTACCAGCGTGAGCTGGAGCGTGAGGTGGCCGCCCGGCGGGAGCACACGATGACCGTCGAGCGCGAGCTTCGTGACCAGGCCGAACAGGCCGAGCGGCGCGAGATCGCGGTGCTGCGCACCGAGCTTGCGGCCATGCGGGCGGACTTGGAGCGCCTGCTGGGCGGGGATGCGCTGGTAGAGCGGGTTGCGCTGGGGGCCGAGCCCGCACGCCTGCTCCCGCTGCCCGCCCAATCCCGGAAATTCGACGAGAACCGCGGCCTGGTCGCCGTTGCGGGAGCAGCGGCCAAGGCGACGCGCACCCGCACCGTCGCCGCGTCGTCAGGGCGGTCCCAGGGCGGTTCCGGCCTGGCCTCCCCGCACCTCCCGGCGCCGCGTGGCGAACAGTGTCGTGCCGACCGGACGCCTGCCTCCGGCGGGAGCGTGCTGCCGCTCTCGGAATGGCCGGTCAACGGGCGTAGCGATGCCTTCCCGGTGCCCGGCGAGGCCCCGGAGCCGCGCTTCGGCCCTGGTAGTTCCCACCACGTGACGGGAAGCAGCGGCAGGCACGGTTCGCCAAGCCAGGAGTCGTCGGGATCACCCCGCAACGGTTCGTACCACAGCGGGTCCCACACCAACGGGTCCCACACCAACGGGTCCCACACCAACGGGTCCCACACCAACGGGTCCCACACCAACGGGTCCCACACCAACGGGTCCCACACCAACGGCAATAGCGCCCGGCGGGTAGCCGAACAGGCACCTGCGATAGAGGCACAACGATCGGTGAGCGATCTGCTGGCCGCCTACGGTAGTTCAGTGCCCCGCCGCAGGCGTGGCCGCGATGCCAGCTAGCTGAGGGTGCGGTACTCGTCGGAGAGCCGGTCGAGGACCTGGCGGGCGTCGGCGTCGTACACCGCGAGTGCCTCATAGGTGGCGAAGCAGGTCTCGTAGTCGGCGATGTCGCGGGGGTCAGTGATGATGGCCGTGGCGGTCTCGGTGCCGACGATCGCCGCCCGCCGGTCGTAGAGGTGGAAGCCGTGCAGGGCGCCTGCCCGCACGGGCCTGGTCCAGGCAATGACACCCAGCCGCACGTTGCTGCGCCTGGTGATCTCGGCGAGATGCTGCAGCTGCGCGATCATCACCGCAGGAGAGCCGACGTGCCAGCGCAGCGCACCCTCGGTCATGATCAGCACGAACTCCCGGTCGGTGTCCAGCAGGCGCTGTCGCTCGCCCCGAGCGGCCACGATCCGTTCGACCTCGTCGTCGGGCAGGCTCTCGTCGAGCATGGCGCGGATGTAGCCGGGGGTCTGCAGCAGCCCGATCACCAGAGCGGGGTGGAAAGTGCGGACAAGCGCTGATGCCGCTTCGATGCGGCCGACGCGCTCCTGCATCCGGTAGGCGCCGCGCTGCAGCATGACCCGCGCCGAGACCTGTTCCTCCCGCAGATCTCGGGTAATCGCGAGCATCTGCTGCCGCGTGCGTGCCGGGGCGCCGTAGACCTGGCACAGGGCCTCCACCTCGGCCGTGGTGGGGACCTGCTTGCCGGTCTCCAGACGGCTGATCTTGGGCTGGGACAGGCCCGCGGCGCGCGCCGCCTCGATCCCGGACAGCTGGGCGTCCCGCCGGAGGCGGCGCAGCGTGGCGGACAACTCGTCAGGGCGGACGGTGCTGCTCAACCGGCTCCTTTCGGGCTCACCCCACTGACCCGGTGCAGCGATGGTACTGCGGCCGGGCCGCCCACCACGGCTCGAACGGGGTAGCGGCTGCCCAAGCGGCATCGCGGACGGCAACATAGCGTGGCGTCTCCGTCTCGGGTAGCGCCTCGCCGCCGAGGAACTGCCCTGTGTCGTCGTAGTGCATCAGCACGACCAGATCCTCATCGACCAGCCAGAAGTCGTGATCTACCAGACCGGGCGGCTCGGGGGTGTCGGTGAGGTCTAGGACGCGGATGTCCTCCGGCGAGCGTCCAGCAGCGCGCCCAGCTCATCGAGATCGGTGATCATGTGGAGCGGCAAAGGCGCGGCGACACTGAATCGGTCGCCGGTTGTCTCGGGTGTGGCCATGTCAGTCCTCCATGTCGGGTAACACGCGGACCACACCAGATCTGACGCTCCGACCAGGAGGTTCTTTACCGCCTATTGCACGGGTGATTATCGGAGTGTTCGGCCCTTGGCGGGGTCCTCATTGCTTGGTCGAAGGCCGAGAGCTGACTACTCCCGGCCTTCGCTTCTCGTCAGCCCATCGTCCTGCTGGGCGTCCCTCGAGCACGGCACGCCGTTAACTCAACGCCCGGTACTCGTCAGCGAGTCGCGCGAACACCGCACGGGCCTTATCGCCCCACACAGCCATGCGCTCCAACGCCGTGAACACCTCGTCATAGGCCGCCACGTCCTGCGGGCTGGTGAGCAACGCAGTCGAACTCACCAACCCGACGATCACGCCGCGCTGGTCGTAGATATCCCAGGTGTGCATCGGGAACACCGTCGCTGTGGTCCCCCAGGGGATGACCCCGACCCGCACGTCCGGCGGCTGTGGTGCCGCAAGGCGTTCGGCCTGAACAGCCATCACGGTCGGCGACCCGGCGCACCAGCCGAGGGCGCCAGCGGTTGTCAGCAGTGTGAACCGATGACCGTCTGTGCCAAGTAGCTCTTGCCTGTCCATGCGACCAGCGACCGCCGCATCGATCTCCTCAGGAGTCAATGTGCCCGAGTTGAAGATCGCCCGCGCGTAGTCTGCTGTCTGTAGCAAACCCGGGACCACGGTCGGGGAGAAGGTGCGGACATGCTCGGAGGCATGCTCGATCCGAGCGATACGAGCTTGAAACTCAGTTCCTCCACGGTTGAGCACTACACGGCGCGACTCGGCCTTCATGTCCTCAGCGAGCTGGGCAAGCCGTCGTCGGACCTCGGCGGGCGCCCGGTAGATCTCGGCTAGAGTCGCAACGTCTTTCGGGGTCGGCACGTTGACCCCGTTCTCGATTCGGCTGATCTTCGCCTGGGAGAACCCGGCAGCTTTCCCGGCGGCTTCGCCAGACAGGTTGGCCGCTTGCCGAAGTTGTCGCAGTGTCCGCGACAGCTCGTCGCCCCGAATTGGTGCCCCCTTCCCGGCATCGTCCGCTCAGGCTGCCGGGTTGCGATGGTGTTCGGGGTGTTGGTGCCACCATCCGGTGAAGGGCTGGGCGGTGTCCCAGATCACGTCGGCGAAGGCGATGTACGGGGCCTTCGCCGATGCCTCGTTGACCACTTCGGCTCCGACGAACAGGCCTGCCTTGTCGTAGTGGCTGCGGATCACGTGCTGGTGGTCGAGGACGAAGAAGTCGCCGATGGTCAGGAGCGCATCGCTGGCATCGTCGATGATGCGGACGTCCTCGCCTGCGGCAACGTTGTCGGTGTAGGCCCACTCGCATTCGTAGGACAGGTAGTCGGTCAGCGGCGTGGTGAGCGCGTGGATCCGTCGCCACCGTCGGCCGGCCGCTACGTCGGCCTGGAGCCGATCTAGCCATGGTTGCTTTGCCGCAGCGGTAGGGGCTGGCTCGCCCCGAAGGTACCGGCGGTAGTCGTCACCGTCGCTGGTCACGTCGTAATAGTCCAAGGTCTCCAGGCGGAACAGGTCGCGGGTGTGGTGCTGGTCGACGAACTCGGCTAGGTCGTCGATGCCGAGCAGGGTAAGCCCAGCTCCGGAGAGTAGCTGTGAGGTGACCTCGACGGCCGACTCGTGGTCAGGTAGCCCGAGTTCGCGGAGCGTGTCGGGGTCAGTGACGGTCGGGCCGCTGACGATCATTCGTCCGTTCTCCCTTCGGTGCAGCGCTGAGCAGTTGATGCCGTTCCCGCAGGTCTCGCGGCGGATCGTGGTGATCACGGGGTCCCTCCTGGGTGGCTCGACATGGCCCACCCAGTGTCGCTTCGCAACTCAATCTCAATCTGCATCTTTACCATACCGATTGAGTGTGCATAGTCTGAGATGTCGGTCGGCCGGTGCCAAGTCGGGTTCCCCTCCCGTAGACGTGGCGGCGGCAACCGGCCGAGCACCGGAGAGTCCGGTGCTCGAAGCCCCTCACCTGCCTGCCTCCCGGGCGCAGGTGGGGGCGCCACCCAGCCATGCCAGGAGCCACCATGCTGCCGTGCCGGACCGTCGATCCCGAGCTGTTCCCCACGATGACCGATCCGATCATCGACAGCATGGCCCTGGTGCGGCTAGGGGATGCATCGTCGCGGCGCGTACCACCACCGCGCGCTGCGGCGCATTCCCCGGGCGGGCAAGCATGAGCCGTGGTGGAGCTGTACCCAGGGTCGCGCCGGTCGGGTGGGTGCAGCTGGAGGGCAGATACACGATCCGCTGGCGGCGCGGCGACCCAGTGGCGTACGTGCTTGGCGCCCAGCAGGTCGGCGACCACGGGATGGTGGGTGTGGTGGACACGATCCCGGTGTCGCCGTCGGGCTGGACCGATCTCGCCGAGATCCGCCAGGTCGGGCAACGGTGGCGAGGCCAGCACCGCAACCAGCAGAGCGCACAACCAGCCGCTGGACGACGTGCCAGCGGCAAATGAGGAAGGGTGAGGCAGATGACGACAGCGTTCGATGATCCGCTGGCCCCGGCCGGGGCACAGTTCCCGCTGGGACGGCCGGACACCGCACCGCCGTACTGGGATGAGCCGTCGCCGCCCGGCGTGCGCAACGTGGGGGTTGCGGCGGACTTGGACCTCGACGTGAGGATCGTCGTGGCTGGCCCCGTGGCCGCAGCGCTGCTGGGCAGCACCGACAACGGGTGTAACACCCGAAAGGACGGGGACTGCTGACTGGCTCCTGCGGCCGTGTCCGGTGAGGCGGGCCCTACTGGAGGCGGCCGCAGGGCTTCCTCGACGGCGACCACAGTGGATCGATGGGAAGGCATCGAGTGGGGGCGCAGGAGCGTGGCCGGTGGTACCGGCATGTCGATGCTGCGTTGCTGCGGGCAAGCGCGCACACCGTCGACGTGGTTCCCGAGTGTTGGCCTGACCCCGACGACGGTACCAAGATCGAACAGTGGTGCGCCTGGCTCGGCGAAGTGTGGGCGCAGGCGCCCGTCGCGGAGGCCATCGCCATGGCCAGCCCGGCGCTGGCAGATCGTGTCGAGGCGGTGTGCGCGGGGCTGCGGCCCGAAGCTGGCCAGGTGCGGCGCATGGTCATGTCGGTGGCTCGATACCTGGTGCGGATGCGTGGTCGGGCCACGCCCTTCGGGGCGTTCGCCGGTGTCGCACCGCTGCGTTTCGGCGCGCAAGTATCGGTGCGGTGGACAGACGGGCACCGGGCGCGGACCCGGGCCGACGCGGTGTGGCTGGCGGGGGTGATCGCCCGGCTGGAGTCCTATCCCGGACTGCGGCAGCGCCTGCCGGTCATGGTCAACGATCTCGTCGTCGTGCGGGGCGAGCGGCTGGTGGTGCCGTGGCAGCCGCGTCCGTCCACGACGGCCCGCCACCGACGCCCGCTCCCCGGACCTGCGCGGGCACCTTCCGCGCCTGCTCGACATGCTGCTCGCGCACGTCGGCGACGCGCCGCCCGGGCGGCTGCCTGGCCTAATCGAGGGCAGCGCGGGCATCGCCTGACCCTGCACAGCCTCGCGACGCGGACGGTCGGCGGCTGGCCGAGCTGCCTGCTGCTCAACTGATCACCGACGAACGCGACAGGACACCGTGATGAGCAACCAGAACACCGACAGCGGGTGGCGTCAGGTGAACCTGTGGTGCGACGACTGGCAGGCGGCTGAGCAGATGGCCGTCACCCAGCTGCAGCCGTTGCTGACCGAGGCCGAGGACAGCAAGTCCAGCATCTGCTGGTGGTTCGTCCGCAAGGGCCCGTCATGGCGACTGCGGCTGCGCCCCGCCGACGGCGGCGAAACCGCGACCGCGTTCGTTGACCGGGTGACGACGGCCCTGATGGACCAGGGCGCGATCCGCCGGTGGGCCGAGGTCGTCTACGAACCCGAGGTCCACGCGTTCGGCGGCGTGGCGGCCATGGCCGTCGCTCACGACCTGTTCAGCGCCGACAGCCGTCACCTTCTGACCGACCTACCTCGCGCAGGCCCGCACCGATCACCGCCGCGAGCTGGGACTGCTCCTGGGCGCCCGACTCCTGCATGCCGCCGGGCAGGACTGGTATAAGCAGGGCGACATCTGGGAGCAGGTCGCCGCGCACCGGACCGGAGGGCACCGCCCAGGCGAGCCCTCGCCGACCTGGCCCAGCACGGAACCCTCACCCGAGGACTACGAGCCGTCCTAGCCCATCACCTGCTGTTCACCTTCAACCGCCTGGGCGTCTCCGCGAGCATCAGCACCTGCTGGCTACCACGGCCGGCCAGGTCGTCTTCCAGCACGAACACGCCTCCGGCCCGAGGCCCGCCAGCAGCTCCGGCCGTGCTCGCCCGACTACAGTCCGCGCAGTGACCACCGACACGACGACCTCCGACCCCGCACAGCTGCGCGCGGCCCTGGCCGACTACATCCGCGGCCGCAAGACGTTCCGCACCTCGCGGGTTGAGGACGCCTTCCGGACCGTGCCGCGGCACGTGTTCCTGCAGGTCCACGACGAGGAGCCCGCCGAACACCTCGACCTGTGGCTCACCACCACCAGCCCCAGCAGCTTCGGTCGGCTCTCCGTCGGGTCCGCCGCACCGACCACACACCCAGCTGGCCATCACCTGGTGATCAACGGGAGGGGACCCACCGTGATCATGGTGTGTGGCGCGGCGGGTGAAGCTGCTCACCTGGACCGGCGCGAACGGCTCCAGCGGGGTTAGCCTGCGGCAACGGAGTCCGGTACCCGCGGCCAGCGCGGGACTGGAACGTCTGGAGGACGGCGATGGCGACGATGCCTCGATCGGGGACGTCCGCGTCCAGCGGCGTGACCGACCGCCCAGCCCGGCTTGCCGTGGGCGTGGTCTCCGCCGGCCGGGTCGGCTCGGTGCTCGGGGCGGCTCTCGCCGGTGCCGGGCACGTGGTGGTTGGGGCCAGTGCGGTGTCCCGGTCGTCCCTGCGCCGCGCTGCGGACCTGCTCCCCGACACACCGGTGCTGCCCCCCGACGACGTGGTGCGGCGGTCGGATCTGGTGCTGCTGGCCGTCCCGGACGAGGTGCTGCCAGGCCTGGTGTGCGGGCTCGCCGCGACCGGGGCGTTCCGGGCCGGCCAGATCGTGGTGCACACCTGTGGCGCCCGGGGAGTGGACGTCCTGGGCCCAGCGGTCACTGCCGGGGTGCTCCCGCTGGCGCTGCACCCCGCCATGACCTTCACCGGGCGCGCTGAGGACGTCGCCCGGCTGGCGACGGCCTGTGTCGGCGTCACCGTTGCCGGCGAGACCGGCTGGAGCGTCGGCGAGGCGCTGGTGCTGGAGATGGGCGCCGAGCCGGTGCGGGTCCCGCCCGAGGCCCGGCCGCTCTACCATGCGGCGCTGGCGCATGGGGCCAACCATCTGGCCACCCTGGTGCGAGACGCGGTGGCCGCGCTGGAGCACGCCGGGGTGGTCCCCGCCGCGCGGCTGCTGGGCCCGCTGCTGGAGGCAGCGCTGGACAACACGCTGCGCCACGGCGATCGCGCCCTGACCGGGCCGGTGGCTCGCGGCGACCTCGACACGGTACGGCTGCACCTGCAGGTGCTCGCGGAGTCCGCCCCGGAGTTGCTCGATCCCTACCGCGCGCAAGCGGCCAGGACCGCCGACCGGGCCGAGGCGGCCGGCCTGCTGACATCGGCGGTCGCCATCCAGATCCGCGAGACCCTGCAGGAGGGGCGGTGACCGCCGGCGGGCTGACTGTGCACGACGACCCTGCGGCAGTGTCTGCGGTGACCCGCGCGCTGCGCCGGAGCGGGCGGCCGGCGGTGCTGGTCCCGACGATGGGATCGCTGCATGCAGGCCACCGCGCGCTGATTCGGGCGGCCCAGGCCACCCCGGGTGCGTGCACCGTGGTGTCGATCTTCGTCAACCCCCTGCAGTTCGGGCCCCAGGAGGACCTGGACCGCTACCCCCGCCGCTTCGACGCCGACCTCGCGATGTGCCGCGAGGAGGGCGTGGAGCTGGTGTTCGCGCCCAGCGTCGACGCGATGTACCCGGCCGGTTGCGCCACCACCGTGGTGCCCGGACCGCTGGGTACCGAGCTGGAGGGCGCCAGCCGGCCGCGCCTGTTCACCGGGGTGCTCACGGTGGTGGCCACACTGTTCGGGATCGTCGGCCCGGATCACGCGTTCTTCGGCGAGAAGGACTACCAGCAGCTCCTGCTCGTCCAGCAAATGGCGCGGGACCTGCGGCTGGGCGTGCAGGTGGTCGGGGTGCCCACCGTGCGGGAACCTGACGGCCTCGCGCTGTCCACCCGCAACACCTACCTCGACGCCGGGGCGCGGACCGCCGCGGTCGCCCTCTCGGCGGCCCTGGCGGCCGGATCGCACGCTGCCGGGCACGGCGCCGGCGCGGTGCTCGCCGCAGCCAGCGAGGTGCTCGCCGCGCAACCCGCCGTCGCGGTGGATTACCTGGCGCTGCGCGACCCCCGGCTTGGCCCCGCCCCCCAGCAGGGAGCGGCCCGGCTGCTGGTGGCCGCCCGCGTCGGGACCACGCGGTTGGTCGACAACGTCAGCCTGCACCTCGGTGCCACCGCAGGCGTCGCAGCACCCGACTTGACCAGACGAGGAGGTCCGTGATGTTCCGGACCATGCTGAAGTCCAAGATCCACCGGGCCACCGTCACCCAGTCGGATCTGCATTATGTGGGGTCGGTGACCGTCGACGAGGACCTCATGGACGCCGCTGACCTGCTGGCGGGGGAGCGGGTGGCGCTGGTGGACGTCACCAATGGCGCCCGGCTGGAGACCTATGTCATCCCCGGTGCGCGCGCCAGCGGGGTGGTCGGGATCAACGGTGCCGCGGCGCACCTGGTGGCACCCGGTGATCTGGTGATCCTCATCTCCTACGGCACGATGGACGAGGCCGAGTCGCGGCATTACCAGCCCCGGGTGGTGTTCGTCGACGCGGCCAATCGGATCGTGCACCAGGGCAGCAACCCGGCGCACGCCCCGGCCGGGGGCAGTCTGATGAGGGGGTAGCGGGTGCTGCTCGCCGTAGACATCGGCAACACCAACATCGTTCTCGGGCTGTTCGCCGGCAATCGGGGGGCCACCAGCGCGGACTCCGCACTGCTGCGCGACTGGCGGATGCGCACCGATGCCAGGATGACTGCCGACGAGATGGCGCTGATCGTCCGCGGGCTGCTCGGCGAGTATGCCGATCAGATCACGGGTATCGCCGCGCTGTCCACGGTCCCGGCGGTGCTGCGGGAGCTGCGGGTGATGGTGGGCCGGTACTGGTCACGGCTGCCCCGGGTGATCGTGGAGCCCGGGGTGCGCACCGGGGTGCCGCTGCTCTGCGACAATCCCCGCGAGGTGGGCGCCGATCGGATCGTCAACACGCTGGCCGCCTATACCCTCTACGGCGGCCCGGCGATCGTGGTGGACTTCGGTACCTCCACCAACTTCGACGTGGTCAGCGCCCGGGGGGAGTTCCTCGGCGGCGCGCTGGCTCCCGGCATCGAGATCTCCGTCGATGCGCTCGCTGCCCGGGCGGCTCAGCTGGTGAAGGTGCAGCTCGTCCGGCCTCGATCGGTGATCGGCAAGAGCACCGTGGAAGCCCTGCAGTCCGGGCTGCTGTTCGGTTTCGCGGGTCAGGTCGACGGGCTGGTCACCCGGATCGCGGCGGAGCTGGCCCCGGGAGCCGAGAGCGATGTGGTGGTCGTCGCCACCGGCGGGCTGGCCCCGCTGCTGATCGCCGAGTCGCGGACCATCACCCACCACGCCCCCGACCTCACCCTGCGGGGATTGCGGATGGTCTACGAACGCAACATCGGCTGATCCCGACGGGTTGCTCGTTGCACCAGCGTCTGCATCGGCAGCTCGAAGGCGCCCTGGCGGGTGGCGGGATGGTGCTCGAGGAACCGGCGGATCGCCGCCAGCGCGGCGGCGCTCTCGTCGGGTTCGCTGACCAGCACCCAGGAATGAGTTGACATGGTCGCCAGCAGCGAGTCGACGGTGCGCGGCCAGCGCCAGCGGAATCGACGTCGTGTCGGCTTGCCGAACGCGGGGTGTTCGGACACGTCGGCGAATCGCAGTCCGATGACCCCGGGCCGTACAGTCTGCGCCGCCGCGGTCAGCTCGGCCACCCAGCCAACCGAGTCGTCCTCGGTACTGCTGATCGTGGCCAGTACACCACCCGGCCGCAGTACTCGGGCGATCTCCGGAAGTGCCCGGCCGGGGTGGAACCAATGGAAAGCCTGTCCGACGAGTACCGCGTCCACGGCCCTGTCCTCGACCGGGATCCGCTCCGCCGACCCGCGAAGGGTCGCGATCTCGGGCAGCCGGCGGGAGAGCTCCGCGCGCATCCCGTCGTCCGGTTCGACGGAGAGCACCGCAGCCGTGGGCACCCCGCATCGCACTATCGCCGCGGTGAGCTTGCCGGTGCCCGCTCCCAGGTCGAGCACTCTTCCAATGCTGGGGGCGCCAATGCTGGGGGCGCGACGGGGGCCAAGCGATGCCAGCGCCCATGCCACCGCCTCGTCCGGGTAATCCGGCCGGTGCAGTGCGTACTCGGTGGCAACAGAGCCGAAAGAAGCAGCCCGGCGAGCGTGCAGGTCGTCCACGACATTCGACGGTACCGGCAGTGAGCCCGACCCTATGACACCAAGCCCCTGCGCGAGATCCGCGACGCCCACGTAGGGCTGGCGCCCGACCGTCGACCTCGAGGATCACGTGCCCGTGGTCGGGGAGGTAGTCAGCTCGCGGCGTGGGGAACTGTCTGTGCAGGCCCGGGAATGGCGGATGGCGGCCAAGGCGCTGCGACCCCTGGCGGTCGGCTCCACACCACTTCGGCTCGCCGACGGCAGCGAGTACGGCATCGGCGGTGAATGGGCGCAGATCGGCCTACTCGGAGCTGGTCGACCCGGTCGTGCAGCGGGAGCGTTTTGAGGCCCAGGCCGCGCTCGCCGCGGCCGGTGATGACGAGGCGATGCCGCTCGACGAGGACTTCCTGGGCGTGATGGAGTACGGAATGCCGCCGAGCGGCGGCATGGGAATGGGGATCGACCGGCTGCTCAAGGCGCTCACCGGTTCGGGTATCCGTGAGACCATCCTGTTTCCGCTGGTCCGGCCACAATGAGTGGACTGGGCGGCGTGGCGATTTCGCAGTCCGAACGAAAATGCGCTAGCCTGCTCGTTGTCGTTGTGGAGTCGTCGTGTGCGATGGCTCCGTCCACCACCCTGTCCCAAGGAGGACGACGCGCATGGCGCAGAAGGTCACCGTGACCTTGGTCGATGACCTCGACGGAGGAACGGCCGAAGAGACCGTCGAGTTCGGTATCGACGGTGTGTCTTACGAGATCGATCTGTCGGGGGGTAACGCAGGGAAGCTCCGCGGCTCACTGGCTGACTACGTCACCAACGCACGCAAGGCCGGTGGTCGCCGTAAGGCCGCTGCCCCGCCTCGCCGGCCTAGCGGCAGTGGCCGGGCTTCGGTGGACCGTGAGCAGAACGCCGCGATCCGCGAGTGGGCCCGCAAGAACGGTTACAACGTCTCAGACCGCGGCCGGATCCCGGCTGAGGTGCTGGACGCATACCACAAGGGAAACTGAAGCCAACCAGACCGGTGCCGTCCCGGAGATAGGGCGGCACCGGTCTGGTTGGGCTGGGCCAGTCGTGCCCGGTCAGCCCAGCCCAGCTCAGTCCGACGGATCAGTCGGACCCGGCTTCGGTGGCGCGGCCGGGAATGAGCGCGTCGGTGATGGCTGCGTTGGGGCGTTTGAGTACCCGGACTCCGTAGACGAACGTGAGCGCGCCGCCCAGGTAACCACCGACGACGAGCAGCACCCAGGAGACGATACCGAGAATCAGGGCGGTCGTGATGACCGTGCCGTCGATGTATCCGGCCAGCTGCACCCGGAACGTCCCGGCGAACATGCCGGTCGCGCTGGCCATCACGGTGAGGTGCCACCAGCCAAGGGTGCGTGCTGGCGAGGTGGCGGGAATGCCGAACAGGTCCACCAGGCCGGTGATGATGGTGGGCACGGCGGCGATGAGGCCGACCGCGATCGCGAGTACCGAAGCGGTGGCCATGGCGCGCTCTTCGAACCCGGCCGCGCCAGCCACGAGCATCGCGACGCCAGCGGTGTAGGCGCCGATACCGATGTCGGTCAGCGGTGCGTGCGCCGGTTTGCCCGCGAAACCCTTCATGAGTGATGCCATCGGACGGCTCCCTCCGTCGAGCATGCAGAAGCTGCGGGCGGTGTCGCCTGCATCACAATGAACGCGCAGGCCTCATCCGCGGTTCAGGTTCTTGCGCAACTGGTCCTCGATGGAGCGGCTGGCGGTCGCCGCTGGGCTGGTGGCCGAGCCGAGTGTGCCGAGGATCCGGGCTCGCTCTGGGTCGCTCACCCGTGGGCAGCTGGCGCACGGATGCTCGACCCCCGGCAGCGCGTAGAGGAAACAGCATGAGGCACGTCGGCGGGTCCAGTGCGTGCGCCCATGCTCGTCGGTCACCTGGCAGATCGTTGATGCTGAGGTGAGCGGGTCCTCCCCGCGCGGCGCGAGCACTATCTGCGCATCGGATGCGCCGGCCTGTGCTGACCCGAATGAGCGCCCCGCCCGCAGCAGCGCGCTATCCAGCATGTCGTTCACTGTGGCCCACTGCGTACGGCGACCGAAGCGCACCAGCGGGCCGTAGACCTTCAAGAAGCGGGCGGCGTGCGCCACCATCTCACGACGGAGCACGGCGCCCAGCGCTGCCACGTCGGGCACCCGCACGGCGTCGGGATGCCGGGCGTCAGGGTCGTCGGGCAGGCACCAGAACCGGCCCGGATGCAGTCCCACCGCCCGCAACCACGCAGGGTCGAGGTGGAAGCCGAGCTGCCGCGGGTGCAGCGAGGGGACCCGCCGGGCGGAGTGGAACAGCGTCGCGCCGAGATAGGTCGGGACGAGCAGGTACCACTGCAGCACGTAGCCGGCGGTGGTCTGCTCGGGGACGTGCGCGTGCTGCTCGGCAAGCCGTTGCGCGACCCTCCCACGCCATCGCGTGAAGAAAGACGGATCGGACAGGACCTGGTCGCAACCTGTCCACTGGCCACAAGGGGTCCACTGATCACCGGGGGTCCATGGGGAGTCCAGTGGCCGGAACGACATCCACTCCACCGCACGGTCCACCGCCGCGATCGACGCGACCAGTGGGTGGGCAGAGTGCGATCCGGCCACTTCTGCTGGCGGGTCGCCAGGAACCGCGGCGTGCAGCACGGACCCCCCTTTGGCGGTAGTCCCTCTGTCCCAGCTCGAGCCCTTGGGGCTCAGGATTGCCTAACCTAATGCCGGGTAAACGTAGCAGCAGGTTCACCTCGAAGCACGGTCTGGTGAGCCAGACCACCCGAGAGAGCGGCGTGTCTTGTTCACCCTGAGCGGACGGGTGTCGGGCTCCGGAATCCTGACCAGCTCTAGCACGTTTGCACCAGGAGTCCGGCACCAGTTCGAAACGCGGTGCTCATCGCCCGGCGGCTACAGTGGTGGCACGGCCTGTCTCGTGCCGAAGAGCGATGACCAGTACGGCCGTGCCACGGCGCAGCAGTCAGGAGTGCACATGTTCGAGAGGTTCACCGACCGCGCACGGCGGGTGGTTGTGCTGGCCCAGGAAGAGGCCAGGATGCTCAACCACAACTACATCGGCACCGAGCACATCCTGCTGGGTCTGATCCACGAGGGTGAGGGAGTCGCGGCCAAGGCCCTCGAATCGCTGGGGATTGCCCTGGAGGGGGTGCGCCAGCAGGTCGAGGAGATCATCGGCCAGGGTCAGCAGGCGCCGTCGGGTCACATCCCGTTCACCCCACGAGCCAAGAAGGTGCTGGAGCTGTCGCTGCGCGAGGCGCTGCAGCTCGGGCACAACTACATCGGCACCGAGCACATCCTGCTCGGGCTCATCCGGGAAGGCGAGGGCGTGGCCGCGCAGGTGCTGGTCAAGCTTGGCGCCGACCTCAACCGGGTGCGCCAGCAGGTGCTGCAGCTGCTGTCGGGTTACCAGGGCAAGGAGCCGGCGGAGTCCGGCTCGGGCCGCGGCGAGGGCACCCCGTCCTCCTCGCTGGTGCTCGACCAGTTCGGCCGCAACCTCACCGCCAGTGCCCGCGAGGGCAAGCTGGACCCGGTGATTGGGCGCGGCAAGGAGATCGAGCGGGTCATGCAGGTGCTGTCCCGGCGGACCAAGAACAATCCGGTGCTTATCGGCGAGGCCGGCGTGGGCAAGACCGCCGTCGTCGAGGGGCTCGCGCAGAACATCGTCAAGGGCGAGGTGCCTGAGACGCTCAAGGACAAGCAGCTCTACACCCTGGACCTGGGCTCGCTGGTGGCCGGTTCCCGGTACCGCGGTGACTTCGAGGAGCGGCTGAAGAAGGTGCTCAAGGAGATCCGCACCCGCGGGGACATCATCCTGTTCATCGATGAGATGCACACCCTGGTCGGTGCTGGTGCCGCGGAGGGCGCGATCGACGCGGCGTCGATTCTCAAGCCGATGCTGGCCCGGGGCGAGCTGCAGACCATCGGCGCGACCACGCTGGACGAGTACCGCAAGTACGTCGAGAAGGATCCCGCGCTGGAGCGCCGGTTCCAGCCGATCCAGGTCAACGAGCCGAGCCTCGATCACACCATCGAGATCCTCAAGGGCCTGCGGGACCGCTACGAGGCGCACCACCGGGTGTCCATCACCGACAGCGCGCTGGTGTCGGCCGCCACGCTGGCCGACCGCTACATCAATGACCGGTTCCTGCCGGATAAGGCGATCGACCTGATCGACGAGGCCGGTGCCCGGATGCGGATCCGGCGGATGACCGCACCGCCGGACTTGCGCGACTTCGACGAGAAGATCGCCGCGGTGCGCCGGGACAAGGAATCGGCTATCGACGCCCAGGACTTCGAGCGGGCCGCGAAGCTGCGGGACTCGGAGAAGCAGCTGCTGGTCAAGAAGGCCGAGCGGGAGAAGCAGTGGAAAGCCGGTGACCTCGACGTCGTCGCCGAGGTCGATGACGAGCAGATCGCCGAGGTGCTGGCGAACTGGACCGGCATCCCGGTGTTCAAGCTCACCGAGGAGGAGACCACCCGGCTGCTGCGCATGGAGGACGAGCTGCACAAGCGGATCATCGGCCAGCACGAGGCGGTCAAAGCCGTGTCAAAGGCGATGCGCCGGACCCGGGCGGGCCTGAAGGACCCCAAGCGGCCGTCGGGTTCGTTCATCTTCGCCGGCCCGTCCGGGGTGGGTAAGACCGAGCTGTCCAAGGCGCTGGCGGAGTTCCTGTTCGGTGATGACAACTCGCTCATCCAGATCGACATGGGTGAGTTCCACGACCGCTACACCGCTTCCCGGCTTTTCGGTGCCCCTCCTGGTTACGTGGGTTACGAGGAGGGTGGCCAGCTCACCGAGAAGGTGCGCCGCAAGCCGTTCTCGGTGGTGCTCTTCGACGAGATCGAGAAGGCGCACCAGGAGGTGTACAACACGCTGCTGCAGGTGCTGGAGGACGGTCGGCTGACCGACGGGCAGGGTCGCACGGTGGACTTCAAGAACACCGTGATCATCTTTACCACCAACCTCGGCACCGCGGACATCTCCAAGGCAGTGGGCCTGGGCTTCACCGTGGGCAATGACGAGACCTCGAACTACGAGCGGATGAAGAGCAAAGTCAACGACGAGGTCAAGAAGCACTTCCGCCCGGAGTTCCTCAACCGGATCGACGACACCATCGTCTTCCACCAGCTCACCGAGGACGAGATCATCAGGATGGTGGACCTGATGATTGCCCGGGTGGAGGTTCAGCTGCGCAACAAGGACATGGAGCTGGAGCTCACCATCTTGGCCAAGAGGCTGCTGGCCAAGCGCGGATTCGACCCTGTGCTGGGCGCCCGGCCGCTGCGCCGGAGCATCCAGCGCGAGATCGAGGACCAGCTGTCGGAGAAGATCCTGTTCGGCGAGATCGAGGCCGGCCAGATTGTCCTCGTCGACGCGGAGAACTGGGATGGCGAGGGCCCGACCGAGGACGCCCGGTTCGTGTTCCGCGGCGCGGCAAAGCCACTGCAGGTCCCCGACATCCCCCCCGTCCCCCTGGACAGCGCCTC
This sequence comes from Pseudonocardiaceae bacterium, assembly GCA_050699815.1. Lineage (GTDB taxonomy): Bacteria > Actinomycetota > Actinomycetes > Mycobacteriales > Pseudonocardiaceae. The sequence continues at coordinate 17,442 of JBOHFT010000089.1, forward strand.
CAGCACCGACTGACCCCGACGCGAAGAAAGCCCCGATCCCGGGGCTTTCTTCCGGCGTGTCGGGCTCTGGTGCACACTGTGTCGGGCTCTGGTGCACACTGTGTCGGGCTCTGGTGCACACTGTGTCGGGCTCTGGTGCACAC
>JBOHFT010000090.1:0-17537 GCA_050699815.1 Pseudonocardiaceae bacterium
CGGCGGCGGCCCGCGGCGCCAGCAGCGCCACGTGCTGGCCGCCGCGGCGAGCCGCGGCGGATCGGCGGGACGGCACGGGCACCAGGCACACGCCGCCGGACCCAGGCGGGAAAGGGACACCGCAGCCGGACCGGGGTCCGAGCTGCAGCTGCAGCAATCCGGCCGCGAGCGCGCCGCCCAGCGGGCTGCCGAGATCGCGGCGGCCCCGCTCCTTGTAGGCCAGCAGTGCCGCACGCAGTCGGCCGCGGTAGGCCCCCAGCGTGTATACCGGCGGCCCGGCCGCGCAGCACGGCGGATACACCCGTAGCGGCGGCCCCAGCAGTGCCGCACAGCCGGGGCACCAGCCCGAGCCCGGCGCACCGCAGCCGCCGCAGTCGACGGGCAGCAGGAGATCCAGTAACGCGCGCACCCTGCCAGCTTGGCCCGACGTCCACACCGCCACGGCCGCGGACCCCGCCGCCAGGCCCAGCTGTGCACAACAGCCCCGGTTGCCCCCACCGCGGCGGCGCCGGGCTGGCACCGAACGGTCAGCCGGGGTATAGGGGTACCGCGCCGGGCCCGATTCCGCCGAGCAGCGGTTCCCACACCTCCTGGGTGTCCGAATAGGCCCACAGCCCGGTGGCATCTGCCACGACGATCTCGCGGCCGGGTGCGGCGGTGATGCCGGTCACCGGGCCGGTCAGGTTGGTGCTGGATAACTGCCGGCGGGTCAGCCCGTCCACCGACACCGATAACACCTGGGGAGACAACCCGGTAGACGCCACCACCAGCAGCTCAGGACGTGCCCAGTCCACACCCGCGGTGGGCAGCAGGTTGCCCTCGCGCAACACTTGCGGGTAGCGCAGGCTCACCCCGCCGGGCCTGGTCACCACCGCGGCCACCACCAGCTTCCCGCCCGCCACCGCGGCCACCCGGACCCCGTCCCGGGACAGCCGAAGGTCGGTGATGGGGCCCAATTGCTCCAGTTCAGTAGCGTTGACCTGGTAAGTCGATGATTGACCAGTGCCCGACAACGCGACGCCCACCACGCTGCGTCCGTTGATCACGGTCCACACCTCGGTGCCCGACGGCCGCCAGGTGGGCCGGGTCATCGACAACGCGTCCAGCGCGACCGCTGCCAGGTCCCCTTCGGCCGGGCCCACCTGCAGCTGCGGGCGGGCGTCCGGGCCGGCGACGACCGCTGCGAGCAGCTCCCCACCAGGACTCGAGCGGGCCGCACTGAGCACGGTGAGCGCCCCGGCACCGGCAGCTCCCGGCGCCGGGGCGCCATCCAGCCCGGTCAGCCGACCAGTGACGACCGCCTGCCCCGGCACGTCGGGCCGCGGGCCGGCCGCCGGGACATAGCCAGCGATATCGGCCGAGCGCCACTCGACCTGCCCGGCAACCAGCGGTTCGCCGTCGGCGAGCAGCCGCAGCGGGGCCGGGAGCAGGCCATCCAGGGTGCCGACGATCTGTGCCGCGACCAGCCGCCGGCCCTGCTCACCCAGCGCGCCGAGACCGGTCAGATTGATCACGGCCCGCCCGGATCTGCTGATCAGCACGTTGGATCTGGGCCGGGCACCGTCGGGCAGCGCCGACCGGACGGCGCCGGTCAGCCGCTCGGACGGCCCGGCCATCAGCAGGTTCAACGCCCGCCCAGCCAGCGTGGACGCCGGTTGGGCCGGCAGCCAGCGCAGGTCGGGCACCAGGGTGCCACGGTTCGGGTCGACGAAGCAGATCCGGACCTGGCGGTAGTTGCGCTGGAATGCGGTGGCCTCCACCAGCACGCCCGGTGGCGGGTTGGTGATCCGCCACTCGTCGCGCTCCCTGACCACGTCGAGCGGGACGGAGAAGGTCCCCGCCGCCGGGGTGAAGCTGCCATCCGCGGTGAGCACGCCCAGCCGCGGGCCGCCCACCCGGATCCGCCGGACGCCGTCGGCGGCGTCACCCTGCGGGGTGGCGCCGGGAGCGTCGTCGATCACCGTCACACCGGCCCCGTCGTCCCAGTTCACCGCCGCCTCCCGGGACAGGAAGGCGCGGGCGGCGGCGTGCCCGCCGGCCGGGCTGCCGGTGGCCTCGATGAAGTCTCGCACCAGCCGGAAGGGGTCCACGCCCCGTTGCGGACCGGCCGGTGCGGACAGCCGCGGGCCCTCTGGCCCCGAGCGCACCACGATGTCGGAGCTCGAGGGAACAGCGGCACAACCCGCCACCGCGGCCAGCTGCACGGCGACCAGCGCGGCGCGCCATCGCCTCAGGGGGCGCATCATTGGCCCCCCGGCCTGGCCGGCACCGGGGGGCCCGGCACCGGCTGGCCCGGATGTGGGGCATCCCCGGGACCCAGCGGCAGCGGGCTGCTGGCGAGCTCGGTACCTCGGCTGCGGGGCAGCGTGAGCCGGAAGGCGCTGCCCCGCCCGGGCTCGCCCCAGGCATGCAACCAGCCCCCGTGCAGCCGGGCATCCTCCAGGCTGATCGACAGTCCCAGCCCGGTACCCCCGGTGCGCCGGTCCCGCGACGGATCGCCGCGCCAGAACCGGGTGAACACCAGGTCCTGCTGGCCTGGCTGCAGCCCGACGCCATGGTCGCGCACCAGCACCGCGACGGCGTCGGCGTCGGCCGCCACGGCCACCTCGACCGGGCGCCCCTCCCCGTGGTCCAGCGCGTTGGTGAGCAGGTTGCGCACGATCCGCTCCACCCGCCGCGGGTCGATCTCGGCGATCACTTCCCCGGCCGGCAGGTCGAGGTCCAGCTCCGTGCCGGCGCAGTCGGCGACCGGGCGCACCGCCGCCACCGCATGGGCCACGGTGGCGCGCACATCGACCGTCTCGCTGTACAGCTCGGCGACCCCGGCGTCCAGCCGGGAGATCTCCAGCAGATCGGCGAGCAGCGCCTCGAACCGGTCCAGCTCGCTCACCAGCAGCTCGGCCGGGCGGTGCAGCACCGGATGGAGCTTGTCACGCGACTGGTACAGCAGGTCGGCAGCCATCCGCACGGTGGTCAGCGGGGTGCGCAACTCGTGGGAGACGTCGGAGGTGAAGCCACGCTGCAGCTCACTGAATTCCTCCAGCTGGCGGATCTGCCGCTGGATGCTGGCCGCCATCTCGTTGAACGAGGTGCCCAGCCGGGCCAGCTCGTCCTCCCCGGTGACCGGGATGCGCTCGGAGAGGTGGCCCTGGGCGAAACGCTCGGCCACCTCGGCGGCCTGCCGGACCGGAACCACCGCCTGGCGGCTCACCAGGCTGGCGATGCCCGCGACCAGAACCAGCAGCACCAGACCCCCGACCATCAGGGTGGACTGCATCAGGTGCAGGGTGTGCTGCTCGGCGGTAAGCGGGAACAACAGGTAGAGCTGCAGGGTACGACCCGCACTGGCGACCGGCATTCCGACGACCAGCATGGTCACCGTGGTCGAGCCCCGGTGCACTGTGGTGATCTTGTGGGCGAGCACACCGCGCTCCACCGCGGAGCGCAGCACCGCCGGGACGTCGTCCAGCGGGCCGATCCGCTGCCCACTGCCGACTACCCCGTCCGGGCCGCCGCCGTCGACCAGCACCGGCTCGTACGCTCCGGCACTGGCCGCCGCGGGACCCTCACCGGTGGGTTCCGGGTTGGTCAGCCGATCGACGGTGGTGGTGAGCCTGCTGGTCAGCGACGCCGAGGTGGGATCGACCACACCGAGCTCGGACTCCACCACGACCCTGCTGTTCTCGGCCTGCAGCAGCGCGGCCTGGATCTTGTTCTCGATCAGCCGCTGGGCGATCTGCGCCTGCAACACCATGCCCAGCACCAGCACGACGGTGGAGGACAGCGCCACGGTGCTGCCCACCACCCGGATCTGCAGGGAGCGGCGCCACATCGTCCTGGGCACCGCAGTCCGCGCACGGGCCCGGCCGACAGCCCGGCGCAGGAAATCGGTCACCCGGCCCGCCAGTGACATCAGCGCGGGGTTATCCAAGGAGCGGGGGGGCTCACTGGGTGCCCGCCTTGTACCCGACGCCGCGCACAGTGAGCACCACCTCCGGATGCTCGGGATCCAGCTCAATCTTGGACCGAAGCCGCTGCACATGCACGTTGACCAGCCGGGTGTCCGCGGCGTGCCGGTAGCCCCAGACCTGCTCGAGCAGCACCTCACGGGTGAACACCTGGCGCGGCTTGCGGGCCAGGGCGAGCAGCAAGTCGAACTCCAGCGGAGTCAGCAAGATCGGTGTCCCCTCCCGGCTGACCTGGTGACCGGGCACGTCGATGGCCAGGTCACCGATGGTGAGCTGCTCGGCGGGATCGGTCTCGGTGCGGCGCAACCGGGTCCGCAGCCGGGCCACCAGCTCCTGCGGCTTGAACGGCTTGACCACGTAATCGTCCGCGCCGGACTCCAGGCCCAGCACCACGTCGACGGTGTCACCCTTGGCGGTGAGCATCACGATCGGGACACCGGACTCGGCCCGGATCGCCCGGCACACGTCGATGCCGTTCATGCCCGGCAACATCAGGTCCAGCAACACCAGGTCCGGCTTCAGTTCGCGCAGCGCCGGCATCGCCTTGGTGCCCTCGCTGACCACCGCGGTGTCAAAGCCCTCCTTGCGCAGCACGATGGTCAGCATCTCGGCCAGCGCGGGGTCATCGTCCACCACGAGCACACGAGCCCTCATGCACACCATCGTGGCATTGCGCTGCCCGCGGCCCGCGGTCGGGCGTCCGCCGCTATCCCCCGAGCAGCTGTAACGCCACGTCACTGGGGGTCGGCCCGGCCATTCCGTCGACAACCGACCACGAGCCCAGCCAGCCGACGGCGGCGAGCCCGTCGTACACGGCCGCGCACCGTGCTTGCAGGCTCCGGTCCGTCTCGTACCGGTCTTTCGTCCGCGCCTGGTCGCCCTCGGCCCGGCTGTCCGCACGGGCCGCGGCGACGCTCACCGGCACCCGCAGCAGCAGCTGGGCATCGGGCACCGGGACGCCGAAACGATCCACCTCCAAGACACGGACCCACTCGGCGAACGGCCCCTCAGCGTCCTCACACAGCCGCGCCGCGCCATAGGCCGCGTTGGACGCGACGTAGCGGTCCAGCAGCACCACGTCGTGCTGGCGGCGCAGCGCGCGCAGCTCGTCCGCCGCGTCGCGCCGGTCCAGGGCGAACAGCACAGCCATCGCGTGCACCGAGTCGGCCAGGTCCCCCAGCCGCCCGTACAGCGCGTCACGGGCCAGGTCGGCGTGCACGCCGATGCCGTAGCGGGGAAACGCCATCCGGGCGACCTTCGCGCCTCCGGCAGTCAACGCCGTGGTCAGCCCCTCGGCGAGGGTGCGCTTGCCAGCCCCGTCCAGCCCCTCAATCACCACCAGCCGCCCCACCGCAGTGCCACCCCCACCCCCCCGCGTGTCGGGCCCTCATGCCCGGTGTGTCGGGCCTTCATGCCCGGTGTGTCGGGCCTTCATGCCCGGTCGCGTAGAAGCGCGACGCCTTCGCGGGCGGTCCGGTAGCAGCAGAGCGCTCGCCGTGGCCAGATCGGCCAGGTCGACGCGGTCGCTGCGCAGCGTCGATGTGATCGCGACGGCCAGCGCCCCGAGATCGGCGCCCGGGTCGGTGAGGTATCCGAGGTCCCAGTCCGACCGCGACCCGGCCTCCCCCGCGCGCGAGCCGTGCAGGACGAGCAACCGGACATCCCGGAGGGCGGGATCACCCCGCAGGCTGGTGGCCAGCTCGTCCGGTGTCACAGAGTGAGCCTAGCCCGGCGCGCTTCGCCTCAGCTCCGCGTACCGAGGAGACTGCACCGCACGGGGGGTCGCGCTATCGTCGACATCACCGACGGCATCGTGCACGTCCGCCCGCTACGTGGATCGGTGACCGCGAACGCGCACCTGCTCGACGACCCCAGCCGTCTCGCGTCCTGAAACGGGCGCCCTGCACAACCCGCTTCCTGGCCGAGGACAAGGACGCGGATTACCTGCTGAATATCAGGCTCATTGCCCGGCGGAACATCCACATCAGGCCGGTGAGCCGGTAAGATCACCTGATGGACAGCGACCACGACCTGTACCCTCGCCGCGCTCATGGCCGGGTCATTGCGCACTGAGCGACACGCGGGTGGTCGTTCTCAACGGTGCCCGCCAGACCGGCAAGAGCACCCTGGCACGCCTGGTCGCCCAGGGCCAGGCGGGCACCGAGATCCGCTACCTCGACGACGCCGCCACCCGGACCGCGGCCCCCGCCGATCCCGCCGCTTTCGTCCGCCACGACGGCCTGCTGATCATCGACGAGGTGCAGCGCGTTCCTGATCTCATCCTCGCCATCAAGCACACCGCTGATCTGGACCCCCGGCCGGGCCGGTTCCTGCTCACCGGATCCGCACGCCTGTTCGCCCTCCAGCAGATCCCGGGGCGGTCGGGGACGATCGAGCTCTGGCCGCTGTCGCAAGGCGAGATCCACCGAGGCCCCGAGCGATCCTCGGACATGGCAGCAAGCCTTGGCTCGTGGTCTCGAACAACCAGCGCAACGCGTCCCGGAAGGGCGACGTCGTCGCCGTATGGATGACGACCATTTCGCGCGCCGTCGACCTGCCGACGGTGGTGAGACTGTCGGCAGCCGATCAGCCGTTCGTCGGGTCCGTGCTGTGCGACGATCCCTACGTGATCGGCGTCGAGGAGATCGACACTGCCGCGGGCGCGCTGCCACCCTCGACCATCAGGGCCGTCGACGCAGCGCTACGGCTCGCGCTCGGCCTCTGACGGCGAGCGGCGAGCCGCCTGTACCGCGCCGCTCCATGCCCACTGAAGCGCCACCTTCGGGCCAGACAGCCCCCCACGACGGCGCGGACGGCCGTCGTTCCGAGGGCACGCCCGGCAGTGGAGCGGGGTGAGGACGATGCGTGTCCCATCACTTGCCGCCGCACCTGGAGCAGCCATTCTCCTGAGTATTCCCTGGTCAAGCATAGTAGCTTCAGCACTGGAGTCCTTGGTCCGTTTTTGCCGGTCGGCCATTCTCATAGTGTCGGTTATCGCAGTAACCTGCATAGCGATCCGGTGGGTCGTTCCACTCGCCCTGAGAATCCTGACAAGATCCTTACAAGACGGTATCGCGGCGGCAGCCGGCCTCGTTCTGCTGCCGGAATACTTACTGACGACGATCATGCGGCGGAGGGGCCGGGCTCCCTTCTGCATCGCCTACGACCTCGGCGACGCGACAGCCTGGACGGTGCGTACCTTGTGCGCCACAGTTCGCATTACCTTCGGCGGCCTCTCGCGGGCCTCCCGTAGCGTCCATCCGGCAATTGTCGCCACCATCTCGGGAGGCATCGCACTCGGACATGTCCTAGGACAGTTATGAGAAGCATCAAGAGGGCAGGCTGGCGCAGTCTGGAGGCCGGGCCGCCGGACTGCCGGGAGGACGAGCGAGCGCTCCTCGTCGCGGAGCATCTTCTCGCGAACAACCGGGAGGAGATCGGGCGCGCCGACGGGAAGGCATCGATCTTGGTGGTTGGCGCCCTCACTGCCGCGGTGCTGGCTGTGGGGCCGGTCAGCACTAACGCCGCGGGCGCATCGGTCCCCGAACGATGGCTGGTAGGCGTGAGCCTGGTGATCTGGGCCACAGCGCTAGTCATGCTCGCTGTGGCCGTCTTCCCCAGAGTCGGCACGCGACACGAGACCGCGGTTACCTACTTTGGAGATGTGCGGCGAGCGACCGACATGGCGAGGCTGCTGCGGTTTGTTGAGGAAGCCGCCAACGACCGGCTGTCGTGGCTGCTGGTCCAGGTCTCGGACACCAGCGGAATCGTCGCCGCCAAGTACCGCTGGATCCGGATGGCCATATGCTTGCTTGGGCTCGGCGGTGCTCTGATCGGATTGGCCCTGGCCGTGTGACACACACCGTGCACGAGCACCCGACACACCGTGCACGAGCACCCGACACACCGTGCACGAGCACCCGACACGCCGGGGTGGGGGTTAGGGGCGCATCCGGGTTATCAGGGCGGTGTCGTAGTGGCCGGAGACGAACTCGGGGTGCTCCAGCAGCTCGGCGTGGAAGGGCAGGTTGCATTTCGGCCCGGCCACGGTGAACCCGGCCACCGCCGCCCGGGCCCGGGCCAGCGCCTGGTCCCGGTCGCGACCGTGCACCACCAGCTTGGCCAGCAGCGAGTCATAGAACGGCGTCACCGTGGTGCCCGCCGCGTAACCGGCGTCCACCCGCACGCCGTCCCCGGTCGGCTCCACCCACTCGGTGACCGGCCCCGGACCGGGCAGGAACCGCTTTGGGTCCTCGGCATTGATCCGCAGCTCGATCACGTGCCCAGCGGGGGCCGGGTCGTCGAAGCCGGGTGCGGCGCCCGCGGCGATGCGCAGCTGGGCGGCCACCAGGTCAATGCCGTAGCGCACCTCGGTGACCGGGTGCTCCACCTGCAGCCGGGTGTTCATCTCCAGGAAGAAGAACTCGCCGGTGTCCGCATCGAGCAGGAACTCCACCGTTCCCGCGTTGCGGTAGTCCACGGCGCAGGCGGCCAGCACCGCGGCGTGCTCCATCCGGCGGCGCAGGTCCGGCCCCACGGCCGGCGACGGGCTCTCCTCAGCGACCTTCTGGTGGCGCCGCTGCACCGAGCAGTCGCGCTCGCCCAGGGCCACCACCCGGCCGTCGGCCAGCCCCAGGACCTGCACCTCGACGTGGCGCACCCGGGGGAAGTACCGCTCGACGAACAGCCGCGGGTCACCGAAGAGCCGTTGCGCGAACGCGCTGACCCGGGCGTGCTCGGTGCGCACCGCGCCGGCGTCGGCGGCCACCGCCATCCCCATCCCGCCTCCCCCGGCGGCGGCCTTGAGCATCACCGGGAAGCCGACCCGCTGCGCCTGGGCCACCGCGGCGTCCGCGACGGCCACGGCGCCGTCCGAGCCGGGCGCCACCGCCACCCCAGCCGCCGCCACCGTGGCTCGTGCGGTCACCTTGTCGCCCATCGCGGAGATCGCCTCGGCGCTGGGACCGACCCACGCCAGGCCGGCATCGCGCACCGCCTTGGCGAACCCGGCGTCCTCGGACAGGAACCCGTAGCCGGGATGCACCGCGGCCGCGCCGGTGCGGCGGGCGACGTCGAGGAGCTGGTGGGCGTCCCGGTAGGCGTAAGCGGGTGGCCCGGTCAGCCCGACCGCCTCGTCGGCCTCGGCGACGAACGGCAGCTCGGCGTCCGCCGAGGAGTGCACCGCGACGGTCCGGATCCCCAGCGCCCGGGCAGTGCGGATCACCCGCCGGGCGATCTCGCCCCGATTGGCGACCAGCAGCGACTCAAACACCTACCCGGTCTCCCTGCCGGAGCCGCGACTTGCGGGCCCCATAGCCGAAGTAGACGACCAGACCGATGGCCAGCCACACCAGGAAACGGATCCACGTGCCCACCGAGAGGTTCAGCATCAGCCACAGGCAGGACAGGACCGCCAGCACCGGCACCAGCGGCACCAGCGGGGTCTTAAACCCGCGGGGCAGGTCCGGCCGGGTCCGGCGGAGCACCAGCACGCCCGCCGAGACCAGCGCGAAGGCGAACAGGGCACCGATGTTGACCATCTGCTCAAGGCGGACGATCGGGAAAAACGCCGCGACGACGCCGACGACCGCACCGACGACGACAGTGGCCCGCACGGGGGTGCCGCGCGCACCGGTCCGGGCCAGCGCCCGGGGCAGCAGGCCGTCCCGGGACATCGCGAACAGCACCCTGATCTGGCCCAGCATGAGGATCATCGCCACCGTCGTGAGCCCGGCCAGCGCGCCGAGTGCGATGACCTGGGCGATCCAGGGCAGCCCGACCTTGGTGAAGGCGGTCGCCAGGTTCGCGGTGTCCCCGCTGGCAGAGGTGGTCAGCGCAGTGTAGGGCTGCATGCCCGTGATGACCAGGGCGACCGCCACGTAGAGCACCGTGACGATCACCAGCGACCCGATGATGGCCCGTGGCATGTCGCGCTGCGGGTTGCGGGCTTCCTCGGCGGTGGTGGCCACGATGTCGAACCCGAGGAAGGCGAAGAACACCACCGAAGCCGCCGCCAGCACCCCGAACAGCCCGTAGGTGCTGCCCTCCGCGCCGGACAGCAGCGACAGCAGCGACTGCTCGGACCCACCGCCTCCCCCACCGGGCTTGGCCGGCGGGATGTAGGGGGTGTAGTTGCTCGCCTTGATGTAGCCGATCCCGACGGTGATCACCAGCAGCACGACAGCGATCTTGATAGCGGTGAACACCTGGCTGACCCGGGAGGACAGCGTGATCCCCAGGGCGAGCACCACGGTGAGCACGCCGACGATCAGCAGGGCGGCCCAGTCGACCGCGACCCCGGCGACGTCGACGGTGGTGGCGAGCGCCCCGCCGGTGGCGTCGCTCAGGTACGCCGACCATGCCTTGCCCAGCACCGCGCCGCCCACGCTGAACTCCAGCACCAGGTCCCAGCCGATGATCCAGGCGATGAACTCGCCGAAGGTGGCATAGGAGTAGGTGTAGGCGCTGCCGGCGACCGGGATGGTGGAGGCGAGCTCGGCGTAGCACAGCACGGCGAACCCGCAGGCGATCGCGGCCAGGACGAAAGACAGCGACACCGCCGGACCCGCGGTGTCCCCGGCCTGCTGGGCCGCGAGCACGAAGATCCCGGCACCGACGGCGGCCGCGACGCCGAATACCGTCAGGTCCAGCGCACCGAGGTTCTTGCGCAGCCTGCTGTCCGGCTCGTCGGTGTCCGCGATGGATTGCTCAACCGACTTGGTCTGCCACAGCCCGCTGGCCGCCATGGCTGTCCTCCCCTGCTCCTTGCTCGACAGTAATCATCTGCTGGCGGCGGGGGTGCGGTCCAGGTCGGGCTCCAGGTAGATGATCCGGGCGGCCGGGACCGCGCCGCGGATCCGTGCCTCGGCCTCGTCGATGACCCGGGCGACCCCGGCGGTGGACATCGCGGCCGGCACCGCGATCTTGGCTGCGACCAGCAGCTCGTCCGGACCGAGATACTGGGTCTTGATGTGGATCACCCGGTCGACGCCGTTGCCCACCATCGCGGTACTGATGCGGCGCAGCTCGTCCGGGCCGGACCCCTCTCCGATCAGCAGGCTCTTGGTTTCCACGATGAGGATGATCGCGATGATGCCGAGCAGCACGCCGATGCACATCGTGCCGATCGCGTCCCAGACGATGTCCCCGGTGAGTATCGACAGCCCGACGCCGCCGAGCGCGAGGATCAGCCCGAGCAGTGCACCGGCGTCCTCCAGCAGGACCACCGGGAGCTCCGGAGTCTTGGCCTGCCTGATGAACTGCCACCAGGTGCCGCCGCCCTTGAGCGGCCGGGACTCCTTGATCGCGGTGCGGAAGCTCAGGCTCTCCAGCACGATCGCCACCGCCAGGATCACGACCGCGACGAGCGGCGAGGTGAGCGGCTCGTGGCTGCCCAGCTTGTGGAAGCCCTCGTAGAGCGCGAACACCGACCCGAGGCTGAACAGCAGCAGCGCCACGACGAAGGAGTAGAAGTACCGGTCGCGGCCGTAGCCGAACGGATGCTCCTTGGTCGCCTTGCGCCGGGCGCGCTTCTGCCCGAGCAGCAGCAGTCCCTGGTTGGACGTGTCGGCCACCGAGTGCACCGCCTCGGCAAGCATCGACGACGACCCGGTGACGAGGTACCCGATGAACTTCGCCACCGCGATACCGGCGTTGGCCAGCAACGCCGCGATGATCGCCTTCGTCCCGCCACCCGCTGACACCCCGCCGCCTCCTCATCACTGCCCGCCCCGCGTGAGCCTACAAGTGACCGCCCTGGCGCCGTTCGGAGCCGAATGGCGATCTGGAGATCGGCGAGCATCGCGACGTCAGCCGGCGAGTCCGGGCAGCGCGCGGAACAGCTGCGCGGGACCGGGTCCCGGGGTCACCGTGATCTCAGGGTCGGCGGCGGCCAGCCATACCGACCCACCGCGGCGGACCATGACACTGCCGCCGTCGGGAGAGCGCAGCTGCGCCGACCCGTGGGTGCACAGCAAGATCTGCGGCCACGGGCTGTGCAGGCACACCGGGGTCGACTCGCCGTCCGCCCACTCCAGGCGGGTCAGCTGGAACTCCTCGGCCGGGGTGCGGTATGCGGTCTCGTGCGGCCCGACCCGTTCACCGCCGCGCTGCACCGGCAGCTCGCCGTAGCAGAAGTCCAGCACCCGCAGCAGCTCCGGGACGTCGATGTGCTTGGCGGTCAAGCCGCCGCGCAGCACGTTGTCCGAGTTGGCGCTGATCTCCACGGCGGTGCCGCGCAGGTAGGTGTGCAGGTTGCCAGCCGGTAGGTACATCGCTTCCCCCGAAGCCAGCACGATGTGGTTGAGCAGCAAGGCCGCGAGCGCCCCGACGTCGCCTGGGTACGTCTCGGCCAGCTCGAGAACCACCCGGCACTCGTTGCGGAAATCGCTGCCGCCCGCAGGGGGGAAGGCGCCGTACACCCCGTCGCGGCGCAGCAGCGCAACGCAGGCATCCAGGGTGGCCGGCAGCAGCGCCTTCGCCGTGGGCTCGGGCATCGTGATCCAGGTGGTGAACAGGGTGCGCAGCCCATCGGCATTGGGCTCGGCCGCGAGCATCGTGTGGTAGGGCGCGAGCAGCGGCGTGTCCAGCGCGGCGAGCAGCTCGACGGTGCGCAGCGGGTCGCGGAAACCGGCCAGCGCGTGCAGCTCGGTGAGCGCGCAGATCAGCTCGGGTTTGTGGCTGGGGTCGGAGTAGTTGCGTTCCGGGGCGTCCCGGGGGATCCCCCGGGCCTCCTCGCGGGCGAACCCCTCGGCGGCCTGCTCCGCGGACGGGTGGGCCTGCAGGCTCAGCGGTTCCTCGGCGGCGAGCACCTTGAGCAGGAACGGCAACCGGCCGCCCCAGCGCTGCGCGCATCGGGTACCGAGGTGGTGATCCGGGTCGGCGTGCAGGGCCTCCAGCAGGGAGGTCTGGGCGCCGTCGGCGCGCAGCAGCACCGACGGGTCCGCCGGGTGCGCGCCGAGCCACAGCTCCGCCTGCGGGTGCGGGGCCGGGACCGGGGCGCCGAGCAGCTCCGCGATCGCGGTCCGGGAACCCCAAGCGTACGGCCGAACCGCGTTGCGCAACAGCTCCACAGACCCTCCTTCTCGCTCATCCGACGATGGACCCGGCCGAGCCGACCCAGCCGGGCCCGCCCACCGCGCCCCAGCCCAACCCGAGGTACAGCGCGGCGAAGTCGAACCGTAAGGCCAGCACGGCGGCAGCGCACGCCGCGGCGCCAGACTCACCCGGGCGCACCATCAGCTCCTCGCCGACAGTGGCCACATCGGCGCTGGGCAACGCATCCAGTGCCGCGACGTGCTCAGGGTCGCGGCGGGAGTCCGGGAGCACACCGAGCAGCACCGGCCGGACCGCCGGCGTGCCCCGGCGCTGCGGCTGATCCCCGAACGGATCGTGGAACACGTCGGCCGCACCGCTGGCGCGGGCCGCCTCCTGGCGCAGCGCCGGTAGCGCTGCCGCCTCAGGGAATCCTGCTGCGTGCGCCACCACTGCCGCGTACGCGGCGAGCGCCCCCACGCAGTGCCCCGCCACCGCGGTGGCCACCGGATCGGTACCCCACAGCAGCGGAGTCCGCCCGGTCAGCCGCAACGCCAGCGACTTGGCGGGGTTGACGAGCGGCTGGTGGGCGATGTGGTCCCGCTCGGCCTCGCGGTCCAGCTCGCCGGCCAGCACCTCGGAGTCGGTGGCCAGCAGGCCCAGGGTGTCCAGCAGCAGCAGCCCGGCGGCCAGCGTCCGCGGCAGCGCCAACCCGGGCGGTACCTCGATCCGGGGCACCAGCAGCACCGACCGGCCTGCGGCCGCGGCGGCCACCGGGCCGTCGGCGGGCGCGGTGAGCACCACCTGGGCACCGCGCCGGACCGCGCGGTCGATGCCCTCAGCCAGCTCATGATCGCCGGGATCGGTGGTGTCAGCCAGCACGATGTCCAGCGCGCCCACCCACAGCGGGACCGACCGGGTCAGCACCACCGGCACCGGGCAGGACGGCCCGGCCAGCGCGAGCAGCAGCGGCGCGGCGGCCGGCGCCGCGCCCGGCCGGGTCAGCAGCACCAGTGCGCGCGGACGTTGCCCGGCCAGCCGCGCTAGCCCGGCCTCCTCGGCTGCGAATGCGGTGGAGCGGACCTGGGCACCCGCAGTGGCCGCGGCGCGTAACAGCCCACCGGTGTCAGTGGCCTCCAGGCGCTCGGGGTCATCGAGCAGGTCGTCGTCAAACACCTGATCGCGTCGCATCACCTTCACTCCAGCCACTATGGCCGCCTCGGCTGGCTGGGGCGCCTGTGGGTCCAGTCCCGGGGGGTCCAGTCCCGGGCAATGCCTCGTCGAGCAGCAACACCGGAATGCCCTCGGTCACCGGGAAGCTACGCCCGCACGCGGTGCAGGTCAGGGCGTCGGCGTGCGGGTCAGCAGCGGTGCCGGGGCACAGCGTGGCGTGCGCCGAGCACGGGCAGGCCAGAATTGCCCTCAACTGAGGGTCCACGTTCATGATCATCGCCGTCCTCCTCCCGGTTGGTAGCTCGTGAAGACCACCGCACGCACCGACGGTAGTCCTTGAAGGGCTACCAACCCCGAACCAGTGCCAGCACCTCGTCGCGCAGCGCCTCGACCGCCGTGGTGTCGCGGGCCTCGACGTTGAGGCGCAGCAGGGGCTCAGTGTTCGACCGCCGCAGGTTGAACCACGAACCATCGGGCAGTCGCACGGTGAGGCCGTCGAGCTCGTCGAGCTCGGCACCGTCTCGCCGGGCGAACCGCTGCCGCACCGCCTCCATCCTGCCCCGCTGGTCGCCGACCGTGGAGTTGATCTCGCCGGACGCGGCGTAGCGGCTGAACCCGGCCATCAACGCCGACAGCGGGCGCTGCTGCCGGCCGAGTGCGGCGAGCACGTGCAGCGCGGCAAGCATCCCGGAGTCGGCGCGCCAGAAACCGCGGAAGTAGTAATGCGCGGAATGCTCGCCGCCGAAGATCGCCCCGGTCTCCGCCATCCGCTGCTTGATGAACGAGTGGCCGACCCGGGTGCGCACCGGCCGGCCACCGTGCTCGGCGACGATCTCCGGCACGGCCTGCGAGGTGATCAAGTTGTAGATCACCGTCGCGCCTGGTTCGGTGGCCAGCTCCCGGGTGGCGACCAACGCGGTGATGGCACTGGGGCTCACCGGCCCGCCGCGCTCGTCGACCACGAAGCAGCGGTCGGCGTCGCCGTCGAAGGCCAGACCCAGATCGGCGCTGTGCTTGCGCACTGCCGCCTGCAGGTCCACCAGGTTCACCGGGTCCATCGGGTTGGCCTCGTGATTCGGGAAGTCGCCGTCCAGCTCGAAGAACAGCGGGACGACGTCCAGTGGCAGTCCCTGCACCACCGCGGGCACGGTGTACCCACCCATCCCGTTACCGGCGTCCACGACGACTCGCAGCGGCCGGATCCCGGACAGGTCCACCAGCGAGCGCAGGTGCTCGGCGTAGTCACCGAGCAGGTCCCGCACGGTGACACTGCCGCCACCCGGTCCCGGTTCGATCCCACCCTCGATCGCGGTCCGGATCTCCTCCAGCCCGCTGTCCTGGCCGACCGGGGCGGCACCGGCCCGGCACAGTTTGATGCCGTTGTAGCAGGCCGGATTGTGGCTAGCGGTGAACATCGCGCCCGGCAGGTCAAGCCGGCCGGAGGCGAAATACAGCATGTCGGTGCTGGCCAGGCCGACCGAGACGACGTCGAGACCGCGCCCGGTCACCCCCGCGGCGAACGCACCCGCCAGGCCCGGCGATGACTCCCGCATGTCGTACCCGACGACCACTGCCGGCGAGCCGATGACGAGGTCGGCGAACGCCGCGCCGATATCGCGCACCACGGCGGCGTCCAGCTGCTCCCCGACGACACCCCGGATGTCATAAGCCTTCACGATCGCTGACAGATCGGCCACCGCTCTCCTCACGTCAGGTCTCCTCACGACGTTAGCCTGCATTCCGCAGGCTGGGCGGGGTTATTCAGGTACTAGTAACCCCGCTGAGCCCGCTGAATGCGTCAATCGACTGGGGTGGGGAGGGCCCGCAGGTGGCCGCGGCGGGACGCCGCAGGAGCTGGGGGGAGGGGGTGGCGGCCGGCCTCGCGGACGGCCTCGGCCAGCGCGGTGAGGTCGTCGGCCGAGGGTTCCGGCTCGGCGTACCCACCCTCGTGGCGCACGACGTCCCAGCCCCGCGGAGCGGTCAGCCGCACCGCGTGCCGCTCACACAGGTCATAGGAATGCGGCTCGTGATAGCTGGCCAACGGGCCCACCACCGCGGTGGAGTCGGCATAGACGAAGGTGAGGGTGGCGACGGCCGAGTTTGTGCACCCAGTCCTTGAGCACCGCCGCACGCTGCGCACGGCCGGAAACATAGCGCGCAGGTTCCCCCGGGTGTGGCAGGCGCGCGGAGGACCACACTGACCGGTGCGGTCCCGGCGTAGTCTCAGCAAGATGACGGTGACCCGGTCAGCTCGCTCGTCGGCGCGCAGGCGCCGAGACCGGCGCGGCCGCGGGGTCCGGGGGCTGCTGTTCCCCGCCACGCTGCCCGCGGCGCGCAGCCGCTCGGAGCGGTTCGACGCGATCGTGCTGGACGCCCTCGAACCGATCGACGAGCTCTGGCACACCGAGCTGGAAAGCCTCGACATCGCCGTCGATGAGGTGCCCGAGGTCACTGACTGCGATCCGGCCACGGTCACCTGGGGCAGCGACGTGGTGGAGGACGGCAAGGTCCCGCTGGCCCGGCTGGTCCCGGCCGGGGTGGACCGCGCGGGCCTGCCCACCCGGGCCCGGATCGTGCTCTACCGGCGGCCGCTCCAGGCCCGAGCGCACGACGGCGGCGACCTGTCCGACCTCGTGCACGAGGTGCTAATCGAGCAGGTCGCCAGCTACCTGGGCGTCGATCCGGACGTCATCGACGGCCCGGTGCACGGCGGCTGACCAGCGGGCTGGCCAGCGGCGGCGGTCTCTCAGGCCGGGCGGCGCCGGGAGGGCACCGCGGTGCCCGCAACCAGCAGCAGCACCGCGCCCTGGGCGAGCAACAGCGCGTTGCGGGTGGCATCCGAGCGGTCCACCCGCACCTGTGCCGCGCTGCCCCCCACCGGGACCGCCACCTGATGCCCCCAACCGCGCACCACCGGCACCGCGCGGCCGCTCACGCTGGCCCGCCAGC
This sequence comes from Pseudonocardiaceae bacterium, assembly GCA_050699815.1. Taxonomy (GTDB): domain Bacteria; phylum Actinomycetota; class Actinomycetes; order Mycobacteriales; family Pseudonocardiaceae. The sequence goes on from JBOHFT010000090.1 coordinate 17,124, forward strand.
CTGGCTCGTCGTTGGCCGCGATCACGAGCAGCCTGCCCTCCGCGCCGGGCGCGGCCTGCACGGCCACCCGCGGCGGCGTAGCGGGCGCCAGGACCCCGCTGACCCCAGGCTCAACGGGCGGGGCAGCACCGATCCGCGCCTGGACGGCCAGCGCGGGTCCCAGCAGCTCAGCACCCGGGACCGGCCGGGTCACCCGCAGCACCGGCCTGCCGTCAGCAGCCGGGGGCGCAGGCCGGGCCAGCGGCCCGGCCGCGGCCAGCGCCCGGGCGCCCTGGGCAGCGGTGGGCAGCACGACGAACTGCACCCCGGTGGCAGCCACGTTGGCGATCGCGGCGGACGTCTCCCCCGGCTGCCCGGCCCGCAACGCGGCGGCCACCCGCTCCAGCCGGACCCCGGTAGCGCGCAGCGGGGCGA
>JBOHFT010000091.1:0-17400 GCA_050699815.1 Pseudonocardiaceae bacterium
GCATCTGAAAGCGTTAGAGGTGGGGAAGGCGACCTGCTCGTGCTGCGCTTGCATGAAGAGGACCCCGCGCACCCGCCAGAGCCTGCTGACCCTTGCTGCCTTCCGACCCTGGGGGAGTTCGCAAGATGGACGCCGCGCGGGGCCCGCGGACCAGTCTAGGGGCTACCCCTCGTCGGCGCACGACGCCCTCCCTGCGCGTCGACTCAAACCGACCACCAATGACTCGCTACCAGCAGCTTTGGCTGGTAACGGCACTGGCGGTAGCCTTACCAGCGGAGGATTCGCCTAGTGGCCTATGGCGCACGATTGGAAATCGTGTTGGGTGTTACAGCCCTCGCGGGTTCAAATCCCGCATCCTCCGCCACCTGCCAGCGCAAACGCCGAGCATCATGATCGCTCGGTGACCGGCGGTTCAGCTGTCCGTCTCATGTGACCTGCTGTGCGCGACTGCGACCAAAAAGCACCCCGACGGTCCTCGACGTCAGGCCCGTATCACCGGAGCTACCCGGGGATCGCCGAGGCCCGGATTCTGGGAGATGCCATGGACTTCTCGGAGTACCAGCGTGCGGCACGGGACACGAGCCAGCTCCGGTTAGGTGGGCCACAAGGCGCTATAGAACCAATGCTAGGCCTTGCCAGCGAAACCGGCTCGATCCTTAACGTCTATAAGAAATATCTGCGCGACGGTATCGATCTCGGCGCTAACCTGGACTTCTTGCGCGAGGAGCTTGGCGACCTTCTTTGGTATGCGGCAGCGGTCGCAACCGCTTGTGGACTTGACTTGGAGGAGATCGCCAGGGCGAACCTTGAGCGTACTCGAGACCGTTACCTTTCTCAGGTAACGGTATCCGACCTCGACTCTTTACCAATCTTCGATGCGAATTATCCCGAGCATGAACGTTTTCCGCGCCAGTTGACCATCGAGTTCACGGAGAACCACGCCCAATCCGGCAGGCTTGTTTCCAGAATGCGAATAATCAGCGCCGCGCCGAACGTATTCCTTGATGGCCCGATCCAGCTGGAAGGCGGTAAGCTAGGCGGATTCCGAGTGGGGAGCGATCTGGGTGATCCGTTGACGGACAATTCGCGCCAGGCTGACTCGTATCGATACCACGATGCGATTCACCTCGGGTTCATGGCCGTGCTGGGCTGGTCGCCAAATACTCGCTCATTGTTACGGCTCAAGCGTAAGTCATGCCCCGGGACTGATGAGTGCGAAGACGGTGCGCGAGCCATCTTCGCCGAAGAGGGCTTAGCGGCTATTCTGTCTCGGCTAGCCAAGCGACGAATGAACTTTCTCGGTGAAATGAGTATCGATAGTGAGGTGATAGATGTAGCCAGGGCCGCTTCGGCCGATCTAGAAGTCGAACAAACTCCAGCCTGGCTTTGGCGTCGCGCTATTTGTCACAGTTTTCGTGCGTTGCGGAATTTGGGGAAGAACAGGGGAGGATACCTGATTGCTGACCTGGATGCTCGCGTGTTGACATACGAGAAAGTGCTCTGATGGACATAGAATTACGCGAAGACTCTGGATACTTCCACCTGTACGACACGGGCATCTTCTAACCTACAGCAGTGAAGGATCATGCAGTAGGGTATCCGGATGAGACGCCCACTCATACCCCGTCAGGGTATCTATGAGCTGTACTGGCACTTCGCCGCCGAACGACAGCGAGCCTTTGAACGCCGTGTTGCCGGCGAAGGCTGGCCGTGGACCGACGATCCGATCTTGCAGGAATACAAATTCTGCAACGTGTTCCGGGCCGCTGATCGCGTCAGCCAGTACATGATTCGAGATGTCTGTTATCACCAGGAGCCATGTTCGCCCGAGGACAGACTGTTTCAGATAGTAGCCTTCCGCACTTTTAGTAAAATTGACACCTGGCGAACTGTACGTGAGACTCTTGGCCACCACCCGACCTTGGACGATCTCGCGAGTGGCGCATTTACCACCGCACTCGAGGAAGCCAAGCGTGTCAATGGCGGCCTCTATACCGGCGCGTTCATCTTATGTGCAACCGACGCATACGGCCAGACTCTGAAGCATCTAAATCACGTCGAGCTATTCCGGCACATGTTCCTGACTGGCAGACTGGGCGAGAAATTGCTCGGAGCAAGGTCGCTTCGCGAAGTTTACAACCTGCTTCACGAGTATCCCTTGATGGGCAACTTCATGTCGTACCAGGTCTCAATCGACCTCAACTATTCTGCGCTTATCAATTTCAGCGAGAACGAGTTCACACAGGCCGGACCCGGCGCGCTCAGAGGGATCAAGAAATGCTTCGAGGACTTAGGAGACTTCACCCCGGCTGACGTAGTGCTCTGGATGGTTGACCATCAGGATGAGGAGTTCGAGCGTCTCAATCTCACATTCAATGGCCTGTGGGGTCGGCGGCTGCATGCCATCGACGCTCAAGGATGGTTCTGCGAGACCGACAAGTACTGTCGAGAGGCGGTGCCGGGGCTGACCAGCGCTCGGAAGCGTATCAAGGCGCGATTCACAGAAACTCCCGATCCGCTACAGCTGTTTTTCCCATCAAAGTGGGGAATAAACAAGAAGCTACCGTCAAGACTGGTCTTCGGCACGTCCTCCGTGGGAGCTGACAGCTACCCACCCACGAGCGGACAGCCCCGTCATGCCGCACCAGCGGCCGGGCCCGTGCTGTCTCGGACCGGGCCGCGCCGGATAGCGCCGTAGACGGCCCCAGGATCGCCCCAGACGGACGCACAGAGTCCGGCCTGTGCCCCCCCAATGGCGCCGTGGGTGGCTGTGGCGAACGTGGGATCTCTAGGCATGCCTGAGACAGGAGACGGCCGTCTGGCCGGTTGTGATGGACAGTGACGGCCGATCGTGCGCGAGATGGTCTCACCCCTCGTGCGCGCCTGCGCGCGTAGGCCGCACCCGCGCCGTCAGATGAGACAACGCGACAACCGCACAGCGTAACAGGGGAGTCGGGACAGATCATCCGCCACACCGTCGACCTTCCTGCCCGTGCGCGGTTGTCTGCCTTGTCGCAGCTCAAGGGTAGGGCAGTGGCCCGGAGAGGGGGTGAGGCATGTGCCCTAGGGCAACGGTGGTGCCTCAGGTCGGGTCGGCACGGGATCGCTGCCTCGACAGCCCCTGTCGGGGCTCGTCGTGCGCCCGGGGACGGTGGGCTGCGAGTCCCGGTAACACAGCAGCTCAAGAACGCGCCGCACCGATCAGAGGAATGGGCGAGGAAGGTAGCGCGTATCTACTGCCTTGACATCGCTGACAACACGACCGAGAAGAAAGCGGCGTAGCGCGCAACGTGCCCCGGCGGGAATCCTCCGCCGGGGCACGTCAGCATATCATGATTGGTTATGCAGTGCCGTCGGTGAATACCAGCACGATCTGATCCGGGTGGAACCGGCGCCGACCCGATGGCTTAATGATGACAGCCGCGAGCGTCTGCGCTATCGCGGCCTGCTTCTGCTCCATCGTGAAATCCGGCTTATCCCACTCCTCCGCCAAATTCGTCACCACGTGCCGACGGGCCTGCGCCCGTCCCTCATACTGGCGTCGCTCGCGCTTCAACCCGGCCTCCACCGCTTCCATGCGGGCCAGGGCGGAGAAATGCCGCTCCGCCGAACTGTTACCTGCCTCGAAATTCTGCTGCTGGGCGTTGATCCGCTGCTGCAGATCCATGAGTTCTTGGGCCTTCGGCCACGGCGGAAGGTCTTCCAGTTGGCGGAACTGGATTTTCTGCTGTTCCGCGATCACCAGTGCCGTAATATAGGCATTGACCGGTTCGGCCGCCCGTGCCACGCCCCCACATCCCCCGTTCCCGCTGCCAGGGCACCGGTAATACTCTTCCATCTCCCCGTGCTTAGTGCGTCGGCGTGAGCCGATCATCCGCGCGCTGCACTTGGCATCTGGTCCTGGTGCTTGGGGTGGTGGCGGCCGCGTGGGCGCCGGGCTGAGTCTCGTCAAGTGATCTGGCCCCATCGTGGTCATGGGGTTTGGCTCCACCTGGGCAAGCAGCAGCCGCTCACCATCCGAGCTCGACCCGCGCGACAGCGGACCGGACGAGGATCCGCGAGGCGCTGGGGTGGTCGGTCGCTCCGGTAGCGTTCCGGCTCTCTCCGCGCGGGCCGACGCCCAGGATGCTGACGGAAGTGGTCACCAGGGTCGTGAAGCTGTCCCCGCCGCCGTGTCCCATGTCGTCGATGACCTGCAGCTCACTGCCGGGCCAGTGTTGATGCAGCCGCCAGGCGGTGTCCAACGGCCCGCTGACGTCGAAGCGGCCGTGGATCAGCACTCCCGGGATCGCCCCCAGTCTCGCGGCGTTGAGGATCAGCTGGTCCTCGCCGAAGCGCGGGTTCGGTCGGTGGCCTGGGGCGAGGGAGACGTGCGCGTCCTCCCAGGCGCACCACTGACGGGCCGCCGATTCACGGACGTCGGGATCGGTGTCGGCCAGCATCCTGCGCCGGCGGCGGAAGGGATCTGCCGAAGGCCCGGCCAGGGTGGCGGATTTCATCGGTTGGTGTCCGTAGTGATGTGCTCGAACAGACCCGCATGGATACGAGTGCGCACCCCATTGGCCCACGGCTCATCCAGCTCGTCCATATCGAGGGCGGCCATACGCGCAGCCACGGTGATCAGGACACTAGTTAGTAACTAGTATCCTGGTGTTGTGAGCGATGACACCTGGGCCGGTTTGGCTGACCAATTTGCCGATGAGGCTTATGCCTCAGTGAAGGGGCGCGTGCGCACGTATGTGTTGCATCAGCAACTGCTCGAGCACTTACCGGAGCCGCCGGCGCCGGTGTTGGATGTCGGTGGCGGCGCGGGCCATCAATCGTTTCCGCTGGCCCAAGCCGGCTACGAGGTGACGCTGCTTGATCCATCGTCGGCGATGCTGGACAAAGCACAACAGCGGCTCCAAGGGCTGCCTGGTGAGGCCCAGCGGCGGGTGACGCTCCTGCAGGGTGAAGGCGAGAACGCCGTCGAGGCGGTGAATGGTCGACGCTTCGCCGCTGTGTTGTGCCATGGCGTGCTCGGGTACCTCGAGCAACCGGAGCCGTTGGTCAACCAGCTGTGCCGGTGCGCCGCTGCTGGTGGCGTGGTCTCGATCATGGCGGGGAACGCCAAGACGCTGGCGGTGCGCCCAGCCTTGGAACGGCGGTGGGACGACGCCCTGGCGGCGTTTGACGCCAGGGGCGAGGTTGGGGTGCTGGGAGTGCCGACCCGAGCCGACACGGTGGAGCACCTCAGCGAGCTCATGCGGAGCCGGGGCGTGAAGCCACTGCGCTGGTACGGGGTATGGCTGTTTACCGACTGGCTCGATTTCAGTGGAGCCGAATTAGACCCCAGCGATTCAAAGCAGGTAGCGGCCACAGCCGCCGTCGAACTCGAAGCCAGCAGACGAGACCCCTACCGCCAACTCAGTCGTCCCTTTCATCTCGTGGGACGCAAAGAGTCGAGCTGACAGGGCTTCGGCAGCCAAGTGCTGAGGTCAGCCCGCGCGTGTGCGCCGTGCCGTCGTCTTGGAGGTGCGTAGCCGGTAGGACTCGGTGCCAGTTCCTCACCGGGCGGATTCCTTGGGATTTCCGGGGACCTCGATCCCTCGGTACAGAGCGGCGGCGCCCTGAGTCTTCGGCGCAGCGCCCCCACCGGCTGGAGATTCTACCGTCCACCGTCGAACTCAATAAGTTCGGCAAAGACCACAACGTGCTCGAGCTCGACGACATCACCACCACGTCGTGGGCCCGGCTGGACGCCAACCTCACCGCACCCGGCAAGCTCGTGGTACACCAGCTGGGCCCACGCCGGCTGTGGGACGAAGCCGAAGCCGCCTACGACGAACACGGCAAACCCGGCCTCGCGCGGTTCGGTATGACCATGACCGCCGGCACCCAGACCGTATGGATCGATGAGCCAAACACCATCGTCCGGGCCTTCACCTGACCGTGTGAGTCGCTGCCCTACCCGTGGGTTTGCTCAGACCCGGCCGCCAAGACAGGGCTGTCTGCCTGGGCGGCCCGCCGATATGCTGCCCGGACAGGGGGGTTCGGGATCACGAGTTCATGGGCCTCGCACGCTCCCCGTCCGCCTCCCGCTACGAGCCCTACGAGCCGAGGATTCGCCGATGAGTGCTCTGCCCGCTGATTTCTTCACTAGGCCGGTCGCCGAGGTCGATCCCGAGATCGCCGAGGTGCTCGCCAACGAGCTGTCCCGCCAGGAGCACACCCTGGAGATGATCGCCTCGGAGAACTTCGTGCCGCAGGCCGTGCTGGACTGCCAGGGCTCGGTGCTCACCAACAAGTACGCCGAGGGCTACCCCGGCCGGCGGTACTACGGCGGCTGCGAGCACGTCGACGTGGCCGAGCAGCTGGCCATCGACCGGGCGAAGGAGCTGTTCGGCGCCGAGCACGCCAACGTGCAGCCCCATAGCGGTGCCTCGGCCAACGCCATCGTCTACAGCACGCTGATGGAGCACGGCGACACGTTCCTGGGGATGAAGCTCGACCACGGCGGGCACCTCACGCACGGCATGAAGATCAATTTTTCCGGGCTGCACTACAACGTGGTGCCCTACGGCGTGGACCGGGAGACCTCGCTGGTGGACATGGACGAGGTGGCCCGGCTGGCCAAGGAGCACCAGCCGAAGATGATCCTCGCCGGCTGGTCGGCCTACCCCCGCCAGCTCGACTTCGCCCGGTTCCGTGAGATCGCCGACGAGGTGGGCGCCGCCCTGTTCGTCGACATGGCACACTTCGCCGGCCTGGTCGCCGCCGGTGAGCATCCCAGCCCGGTCCCCTACGCCGACGTGGTCAGCACGACGATCCACAAGACCCTGGGCGGGCCGCGCAGCGGGATGATCCTCTGCACGGAGCAGTTCAAGAAGAAGATCAACTCCCGGACGTTCCCCGGTTGGCAGGGCGGTCCGTTAATGCACGTGATCGCGGCCAAAGCGGTGGCACTGAAGATTGCCGCATCGGAAGAGTTCCGGGAGCGCCAGCGGCGCACCCGGGCCGGTGCCCGGGCAATCGCCGAGGAGATGCTCACCGGCGGGCTCACTGTGCTCACCGGCGGCACCGACACCCATCTGGTGCTCGCCGATTTGCGGGAGTCCCCGCTGAACGGCCAGCAAGCCGAGGACCGGCTCGCCGAGGTCGGGATCACCGTCAACCGCAACGCGGTGCCCTTCGACCCGCGGCCGCCATCCGTCGCGTCCGGGCTGCGGATCGGGGCCTCGCCGCTGGCCACCAGGGGCCTGCAGGAAAGCGACTTCCGGGAGATCGGCAAGGTCATCACCGAGGCGCTGACCGGCGATCTGGACGACGCCAAGCGGGCCGCGCTGAGCGAGCGCACCAGGGTGCTGGCCCAGCGCTACCCGCTGTACCCGCAGCTCGCGCAGCGGCGGTGACGGGCATGCCCAGCGGGCCCGTGCACCTGTTCATCCCCGGCCCGACCAACGTCCCGGACGCGGTGCGCCGGGCGATGAACGTGCCGATGCAGGACCACCGGGCACCGGACTTCCCCGAGCTGACCCTGCCGCTGTTCGCCGACCTGAAGAAGGTCTTCGGCAACGAGACCGGCCGGGTGTTCCTGTACCCGTCCTCCGGGACCGGGGCGTGGGAGGCGGCGATCAGCAACACCCTCAACCGGGGCGACCGGGTGCTGATGTCGCGCTTCGGCCAGTTCTCCCAGCTCTGGGCGAGCATGGCGGAGCGGCTGGGCCTCGACGTGAGCTGCGTCGACCGGGAGTGGGGTGAGGGCGTCCCGCTGGAGGACTACGCGCGCCACCTCACCGAGGACAAGGCCATCAAGGGCGTCTTCGCCTGCCACAACGAGACCGCCACCGGGGTGACCTCCGACATCGCCGGTGTCCGCCGGGTGATGGATGCGGCCGGCTCGGACGCCCTGCTGTTCGTGGACGCGGTGTCCTCGCTGGCGTCGATCCCGTTCGAGCAGGAGGCGTGGGGCGTCGACCTGGCGGTGACCGGCTCGCAGAAGGGATTCATGCTGCCTGCCGGGATATCCATGCTCGGGGTCAGCGCCAAGGCGCTGGAGGCGAACAAGTCCGCAACGATGCAGTGCTGCTACTTCAGCTTCGCGGACATGCTCACGTTCAACGACCTCGGCTACTTCCCCTACACCCCGCCCACGCCGCTGCTGCACGGCCTGCGGTGCTCGCTGGACCTGCTGTTCGACGAGGGCCTGGCGCAGGTGTTCGCCCGCCACCACCGGCTCGCGGAGGGGGTCCGCCGCGGGGTGGACGCGTGGGGCCTGTCGCTGTGCGCGCTGAGCCCGCAGTGGTACTCCGACACCGTCACGGCGATCCGCACCCCCGAGGGGGTAGACAGTGCGGAGGTCTGCCGGATCGGCTTCCACCGCTATCGCACGTCGTTCGGGGGCGGTCTGTCCAAGGTGGCGGGCAAGGTGTTCCGGATCGGCCACCTCGGCGACCTCAACGAGGTGATGTGCCTGGCCGCGCTGGCCAGCGCCGAGATGTCGCTGGCCGACGCCGGGGCCAAGGTCGAGCCCGGGGCCGGCGTCGCGGCCGCTCAGGAGTACTACCGGGCCGCCGCGCTGGCGGCCGAGGAGGCGGGGGGATGAGCCACACTCTGTACCCGATGCGCCGGCCCCGGTTGCAGCGTAGTGAGCTGGCGGTGCCGGGGTCGAACACCAGTTTCATCGACAAAGCGGCGGGCAGCGCCGCCGACGTCGTTTTCCTCGATTTGGAGGACGCGGTCGCGCCGCCGGAAAAGGAGCAGGCCCGGCGCAACGTCATCGAGGCGCTGCGCGACATCGACTGGGCGGCCCGGGGCAAGACGGTGTCGGTGCGCATCAACGGGCTCGACACGCACTACATGTACCGCGACGTCATCGACGTGATGGAGCAGGCGGGTGATCGGCTGCACACCATCCTGGTGCCCAAGGTGGGGGTGGCGGCCGACCTGTACTGCGTGGAGACGCTGGTCGAGCAGATCGAGCAGGCCAAGGGTTACCGGACCACGGTGGGCATCGAGGCGCTGATCGAGACCGCGCTGGGGATGGCGAACGTGGAGGCCATCGCGAGCAGCGGCGGCCGGCTGGAGGCGCTGCATTTCGGGGTGGCCGACTACGCCGCGAGCAACCGGGCCCGCACGGTGAGCATCGGTGGCCTGAACCCGGATTACCCGGGCGATCAGTGGCATTTCGCGTTGTCGCGGATGATCGTGGCGTGCCGGGCTTATGGCCTGCGCCCGATCGACGGCCCGTTCGGTGACTACTCCGACCCCGACGGCTTCCGGGCCGCAGCTCGGCGGGCAGCCGCACTCGGGTGTGAGGGCAAGTGGGCGATTCATCCCAGCCAGGTCGAGCTGGCCAATGAGGTGTTCAGCCCGCCGGAGGCCGAGGTCGACCGGGCCCGGCGGATCATCGAGGCCCTGCGCGAGGCGCAGGCGCAGGGCAAGGGCGCCGCGTCGGTGGATGGCAAGATGATCGACGCCGCGTCGGAGCGGATGGCGCAAACGGTGATCGGATTAGACGAGGCGATCCGGGCCGCCGCGGCGGCCCGGGCCTGAGGGGGCGGGCGTTGGACATTCACGAGTACCAGGCCAAGGAGATCCTGGCCCGGTTCGACGTGCCGGTGCCGCGGGGTGGTCTGGCGTACAGCCCCGAGCAGGCGTCCTACCGGTGCACCGAGATCGGCGGGTCGGCCTGGGTGGTCAAGGCCCAGGTGCACACCGGCGGCCGGGGTGCGGCCGGTGGGGTGCAGCTGTGCACCTCCGACAGTGCGGTGCTGGACGTCGCGAACGGCATGTTCGGCCGGCGGCTGGTCACCAGGCAGTCCGGGCCGAAGGGCAAGCTGATCTACCGGGTATACGTCGAGGAGGCCACCGAGATCGCCCGCGAGCTGTACTTCGGCATCATCCTGGACCGCCGCATCGAGCGGGTGGTGATCATTGCCTCGGCCGAGGGCGGGGTGGAGATCGAGGAGCTGGCCGCAGCCAAGCCCGAGGCGCTGGTGCGCGCGACGATCGAGCCGGCCGTGGGGTTCCTGGACTTCCAGGCCCGGGAGATCGCCTTCGCGATAGGCCTGCCAGCGGCGCAGATCGCCGAGGCCAGCCGGATATTCCGGCGGGCGTACCGCGCTTTCCGGGACCTGGACGCCACCATGCTGGAGATCAACCCGCTGGCGGTGACGGGTAAGGGCAGCCTGGTCGCGCTGGACGCCAAGATGTCCTTCGATAACAACGCGCTGTTTCGCCACCCGGACATCTCCGAGCTGCGCGACCGCAGCCAGGAGGACGCCCGGGAGAGCCACGCCGCCGACCGCGGGCTGGCCTACGTCGGCCTGGACGGCAACATCGGCTGCATGATCAATGGTGCCGGGCTGGCGATGGCGACCATGGACATGATCAAACTTGCCGGCGGCGAGCCGGCGAACTTCCTCGACATCGGCGGCGGTGCATCGCCCGAGCGGGTGCTCAAGGCCTTCCGTGCAGTGCTGCGGGACGGCAAGGTCACGGCGATGCTGATCAACATCTTCGCCGGCATCAACCGCTGTGACTGGGTTGCCGAAGGCATCGTCGCCGCGTTCAAGGAGATCGACGTCGAGGTCCCCGTGGTGGTGCGGCTGGCGGGCACCCACGTCGAGCAGGGCCAGGCGATCCTGCGGGACTCCGGGCTGCCCATCATCACCGCGGACACCCTGGCTGAGGCGGCCGAGAAGGCCGTCGCGAGCGCCTGAAGGAGGGGTCATGGCCATCCTGGTCGACGAGCACACCCGTGTGGTGGTCCAGGGCATCACCGGCCGCATCGGGCGCTTCCACACCGAGGAGATGATCGACTACGGCACCAGCGTGGTCGCCGGTGTCACCCCGGGTAAAGGCGGCCAGCAGGTGCTGAGCCGCCCCGTCTTCAACACCATGAAAGACGCGGTGGCCGAGACCGGGGCGACCGCCTCGATCGTGTTCGTGCCACCGCCGTTCGCTGCGGACTCCATCATGGAAGCCGCCGACGCGGGGATCCGGTTCTGCGTCTGCGTCACCGACGGCATCCCCCTGCAGGACATGATCCTGGTCAAGCGGTACATGCGCCGCTACCGAGCCCAGCAGAAGATGACCCTGACCGGACCCAACTGCGCTGGCACCATCTCCCCGGGGCGGGCGCTGCTGGGGATCATGCCGGGCCATATCTATCTGCCCGGGCGGGTCGGGGTGATCGGGCGCTCCGGCACGCTGGGCTACGAGGCCGCGTCCCAGATGAAGGCGCTGGGCATCGGGGTGTCCACCTCCGTGGGCATCGGTGGCGACCCGGTCAACGGGTCGTCGTTCCGCGACCACCTGGAGCTGTTCGAGAACGACCCCGGCACCGACGCCGTGATCATGGTGGGGGAGATCGGCGGCCCGCAGGAGGCCGAGGGCGCCGACTACGTGCGCGACCACATGACCAAACCGGTGATCGCCTACATCGCGGGGCTGTCCGCGCCGAAGGGCCGCACGATGGGCCACGCCGGCGCGATCGTCTCCGCCGCCGGGGAATCCGCCCAGGAGAAGACCGAGATCCTGACCGCCGCCGGCATCACCATGGCACCCAACCCGTCGTGCATCGGCGACACCGTGGCGTCCGTGCTGGCTGAGCACGGCCTGACGGCGGCCCCCGCGCTACGGAGCCCACCGTGATCGTGGTGACCCGCCAGTGGCCGGCGCCGGTGGAGCAGGAGCTGCAGCGGCGCTTCCCGGACGTCCGGCTCAACGTCAGCGACGTCCCGCTGGGCCGTGACGGGCTGCGCGCCGCGCTGGAGCAGGCCGACGTGGTGCTGCCGACGGTTTCCGACCAGCTGCCGGCTGAGCTGTTCACCGGTGAGCTACGGACTAAATTCCTCGGCAATTTCGGTGTTGGCTACAACCACATCGACACCGACGCCGCGGCCAAGGCCGGGATCGTCGTCACCAACACCCCCGGCGTGCTCACCGACACCACCGCCGACACCGCGATGACGCTGCTGCTGATGGTGGCCCGGCGGGCCGGCGAGGGCGAGCGGGAGGTCCGCGCCGGATTGTGGACCGGCTGGCGGCCCACCCACATGATGGGCGCCGACGTCACCGGCAAGACGCTGGGCATCGTGGGCATGGGCCGGATCGGGGTGGCGGTGGCCCGCCGCGGGCACTTCGGCTTTGGCATGCCGGTGGTCTTCTACGACCCGGTCGACGTCGAGCCCGACCACGGGATCCCCGGCGCCCGCCGGGTCGCCACCGTGGCGGAGCTGCTGGGCCTCGCCGACTTCGTGTCGCTGCACATGCCCGGCGGTGGTGCGAACACCCACCTCATGGACGCCGCGGCGATGGCCCGGATGAAGCCGACCGCGTTCCTGATCAACAGCGCCCGGGGTGACGTCATCGATCAAGACGCGCTGGTCAAGGCGCTGCAGTCAGGCACGATCGCCGGCGCAGGATTGGACGTGTACGAGGGCGAGCCCGACGTCCCGGAGGCGCTGCGGGCACTGGAGAACGCCGTGCTGCTGCCGCACCTGGGCAGCGCCACCCTGGAGACCCGCACCGCCATGGGCCTGCTCGTCCTGGACAACCTACAAGACTTCCTGGACGGTCGCGAACCCTCCTGCCGGGTGGCCTGAAGTTGGCAGCTCTTCAAGGACCGCCAACCCCGGGTCGCGGTTGTCTCGTTGCGCCACAGGCAGGTCACGCAGGTCACCACCCTGGCCAGCCCAGCCGGGGCCGGTTCCTCCCGGCGTCAGCTCGCCGAGACACCAGGCAGGGTACGCAGCACGAAGACCGGGACGTCTCCGGCGAGCCGACGCACCGGCTGGTCCAGCGGGAACTCATCGATCGGGCCCAGCAGCTGCCAGTTCTCCGGGCCGACGTGCTGCACCTCTTCGCCGTGGTTGGCGCCAGTGGCCTGCCGGTAACCCAGGTGGCCGTCCAGCGTCGCCCCCAGCACGCTCAGCGTGCCTCCTACCAGCGACAGCAACCGCCCGGTGCCGCGGTCGCCGCGGCGGCGCACCAGCGCGGCGGTGTAGCAGGCCACCGCCGTCGCGTTCAGCGCGGCGTGCACGAGTCCGACCCGCTGCTGCTCCTCGTGGCTGTCGGACCAATCCGCCCAACCCGCGGCAACCGTCGGTACCGTGCTGGCCAGCCCCATCGCGATCAGGGCGGATGACCCGCGACGCCGACCGCCGACCGCGTCGATCAGCGAGGCGGACGTGAACGAGCCGAGCGCGATCTGCGCCAGGGCGGGGTGCAGCGGATGCCCCAGCCACACTCCATGCAGGGCATCCTTGAGCGTCCAGTTGCGCAGCAGCCGTTGCACGACGCCGCGTAGGGCAGCCGCGGGCCGGTCCAACGCCTGCGCCCGCTCCAGCCGGACGATGTCATCGAAGGGTCTCATGCCCGCAGGATATGCATGCGGCGGATCACACGTCGGCCTGTGCCTGATCCGCTGCGCGCGCGGCATTGTAGCGAAGGGGTTACATTGGGTCTTCCTGCATGGTCCAACGACAGGAAGGCACTCGCTGTGGGAACCGGAGACAAGATTGACAACCAGGCTGAAGTGCTCAAGGGCAAGGTGAAGGAGACTGCGGGTCGCGCCACTGACGACCCTGAGCTTGAGATTGAGGGCCAGGATGACCAGGCCAAGGGCCATGTGAAACAGGCCGGCGAGAAAGTCAAGGATGCCGTGAAGGACGTCTTTGGCAAGTAGTGGCGGGGTTCGGGCCGGGGTGGGCGCGGCGGGGCCCACCCCGGCGCGTTGGTTACCGACTCACTCGATCCCGCTAGCTGGCTAGGACCGCCAAAGTCGGTAAGATCGAGTCAAGTTTGGTGCTCGCGGGTCAGATCTGACGGGCGTAGCGTGGATGGTGCCCGCCACAGCGCGACGACAGCGCACCTGACCTGCACATACGCACTTCGCGTCATGGTCAACACATCTAGGCGTAGCGGGTGGTGGCGGTCGGCCGCTCTGACCGCGGGTCCCTGCGTGAGCCTGCTCGAGAACCGGAAGCCGACGAAGGCATGTCTCGTCGGGCTGGGGCAACGCCCCGTTAGGCATCGGTGAGGACGACGGCCGCATCGGGCTCGGTGACGCGGAAACTGAAGCTTTCCTCTAAGTAGAGAGTCACCCGTTCCGCGTCATGCCCGAGATAGCCGATCGAGAGGTCCTGCCCCACGTCGAGGACGAAGTCGCCGCCCCGCTTGCTCACTACCAGCCCACCGTCCAGGCCTGGAGCCCACACGACGTCTCCGCCGAGAATCTTGGTCAGGTGCTCCCACAACGGATATCCGTGCTCGGTTGTCTCCAGGACGCGGGTGTACCCGTCCGGGCCGATAGCCAGGGCGTACGGGCCCTCAATGCCCGCCTGGCGAAGTATGCCGGTGGCCTGAGCGACAGCGTGCGGGTAGGCATTGACGTCCTTCCCCAGCAGCAGCGACGGATGAGGGCTGGACTCCACAATTCCGGTAATTCCTGCTTCCGCCCAACCATGGAACACCGCACGGTTTTCGATCAACGCGGCATCGTAGGCGGCGCGATCGAGATCGGCATAGTCCACGTCGGTGGCACCGCGTTCGGCGTCCTGCAACCCGGAGCACTCCACGGTGAAGCTCACGCGAAATTCGCTCAGCGCGAGGACCCGCCGTTGGCGGGCGACCACCGTCTCGGACTTCGTCCCCGGTGGCGCCGCATCCAGCAGCGTGGTCCGGCCGAGGTTGGTGGCTGAATGCGCCCAGCCATGCACGCCGGACCAGTCGACCAGCCGGCGTGCGGCCAACCTCGGAGTCAGGCGCGTCTTGGCTTCATCGTCGATCTGCTGCCACCCAGCGGCCGGGATCGGTGCGTGCTTACGTAAGAGATGGTTCGTCATTGTCAACGCCCTTTCAAACTGCCAATGCCCAGCGAGCCACTCTCGCCGTCGGAAGAGATTTGCGCCTGTACCGCGCTCACGTATTCCTGCGGGTCTTTGCCGCTGTTATCCAGGTCTCGGGCATCGGCGTGGTCAGCTTTGAACTCAAGGAAACGGCAGCCCAGTTTTTCGCGCAGGTCCAGGGGGGAATTCCGCCGGAAATCAGGAAGAGCATCATCCTCTTCCTCGGCCATATGACTGCTGTTGGCCATGCGAGCGCGCCGGACCGCGTCCCACCACTGTGGGCTGCCAATGGGGTGGAGAGCCGCCTCGTGCACACCGTCGCGGATGTCATTGTGGTCGCCGATCGCATCCACGGTCTCGTCTTCAGCGTCGTCGCCACGGCGCAGCAGTTGGGGGTAGAAAATGGTCTCCTCAGCCACCGCATGCACGTCCAGCAGGGCCGCAAGGGGTTCCCAAATCGCGCGAAGCTCCTCGGGACCGTCGGCATCGTCCAGGGCGGCGAACTGCCGTCTAAACATCTCATGGTCGTCCAGAATCATTTGGGTGATATCGGCCACTGCCATCAGCTCCCATCAGCCGAGCGTGTTGGACTTTGGCGGATTACCCGCCAGGACACACGGCCAAACCTTGGAGGGGCGGTTGAGGAAAATTCGAGCTGGCCGACGAGCATCTGGTCCTGGGCGGCGAGGCGCTCAGCGAGCACATTCGGGGACGTGCCGTGCCTGCCCCGGCCGCAAGCACGTACACCGTCACAGCGGCCGGTTCACCCGCGATCCCCTGCTCGCCTGCACACAACCTGCCCTAGCCGTCGCTGCGGGTGAGGTCGCAGCGCAATGTCCCAACCCGTACCCGTGGGGGTCGGTGCTGCCTGTCAGAGTTGGCGGGGCTGTTGTTGTCCACGGAATCCTTCGAGGAACTGCTGCAGAGAGTTGCTGAGCTGTCGGTGCGGGTCAACGATCGCGATCACCGCGGCGCTACGACGAGGTCACGCTGTCGGATCACTTGCGCATCGCGTTGTCCTCCCGCTCGGTCATCGATCAGGCGATCGGGATCGTGATGGCCCAGCGGCGTTGCAGCCCCGAGGATGCCTTCGGGACCCTGCGGGCGATCTCGCAGCGGAGCAACATCAAGCTCCGCAACATCGCTGCCGAGCTAGTCGAGGCCACCCGGCGCCCCTCCCGGGACAACCCGCCGCAGGCCTGACCGGGCGCCGCGAACGCTTCACTTGCCACCCACCTCCCCCGTTCCAGCGTAAGGTGCCCACCGGGGTCTGGGATGGACTACCGTCAGAGAGATATCGACTGGCAGCCGCCGTGGACGACCGCCGTCCGGGTAAAAGGCAGCCGAGCTGGGGTAAACCACGGCGGCCCGGATCACCGACCACCATCAGCAGAGACCTACCGTGAGCCAGGACCAGTTCACCCAGCAGGACCCCACGAAGCAGCATGCAGCGCCGGGCAGCGGTGACCGGACGGTGGAGTATCCGGGCCGCACCGGCGATATGGACGTGCAGCCCGACCATGGGGAGCACAGCTACCGGGGCGCCGGGCGCCTGGCGGGCAAGAAGGCCGTCATCACCGGCGGTGACTCCGGCATCGGCCGGGCGGTGGCGATCGCGTTCGCCCGGGAGGGGACGGACGTGCTGATCACCTACTCGGAGCCCGAGGAGGCCGACGCGCAGGAGACGGCCCGCTGGGTCTTCGACGCCGGCCGTCGGGCCGTCACGGTGCGTGGTGACCTCCGTGACGAGCAGCACTGCTGCGAGGTGGTCGATCGCGCCGTGCAAGAGTTCGGGCAGATCGACGTGCTGGTGAGCAATGCGGCTTACCAGATGTCGCAGGACAGCGGGCTCGTCGGCATCACCACCGAGCAGTTCGACCGGGTAATGAAGACGAACGTCTACGCGCTGTTCTGGCTGTGCAAGGCGGCGGTGCCGCACATGCCGCCCGGTTCCACCATCATCACCAGCTCGTCGGTCCAGGCGTTCCAGCCCTCCCCGCACCTGATGGACTACGCGGCCTCCAAGGCCGCGATCGTGAACTTCACCAAGGCGCTCGGCCACGACCTCCTCAAGCACGGTATCCGCGCTAACTCGGTCGCACCCGGCCCGGTATGGACCCCGCTGATCCCCGCCACCATGCCCGAGGACAAGCTGGAGTCCTTCGGTGCGCAGGCACCCATGGGACGGGCGGCGCAGCCAGCCGAGCTCGCCCCATTCTACGTGTTTCTCGCCTCCCAGGAATCGAGCTACATGACCTCAGAAGTCCTCGGGGTGACCGGCGGTTCACCGATCACCTGAGGCGGCAGCTTAGAATACTCGCGACGAACCGCTCACATTAACCCTGCTCCCCAAGCGGCAGCGACCGGATGAGGTCGATATTCCTTAGGAGCCCGACCCGAGCCGTGGCTCGGGTCGGGCTTGAGAACAGCCGACACCCACGCCCGGTGGAGCCGGGATGCTCAGGTGCCGGGGCGGTGGACCTCGCCGCGCCAGGCGCCGGTCTCACGGCCGTCACGGGACTCAATGAACTCCTTGAACCGACGCATATCTCCTTTCACCCGTCGA
>JBOHFT010000092.1:0-17400 GCA_050699815.1 Pseudonocardiaceae bacterium
AACATGCGCTGGCCGCGTCGCCGTCGTCGTCGGCCGCGGCGACCGTGAGCACGTCATCGTCGAACCAGCCCGGCGAGGAGATCGTGGTGACAGCACCGGGACTGTTCTGCTTGCAGGGAATGCTGGTGTTGGCGGCGGCCACCACCACGACGGTGTTGCGCTCCACCGCGTAGTGCACGGCGGCCTGCAGGTCTGGGGCGTTGACCTGGTCTGGCTCGGCCGGGAAGCAGGCCGCCTCCGAGATGTTGATGACTGTTGCGCCCAGTTGCACAGCGCGCATCACGGCCTGGGCCATGCTCACGGTGTCCCCGGCCGAGCCGCTGATCTCCGCACCGGTGTCAAGCTGGCGCAGCGGCACCGAGTAGAAGGTGCTGGCCTGGCGGATCGCCAGGATCTCGGCGGCGGGGGCCACCCCGACGAACCGGGTGGCCGGATCGGGCGCGGCGGCGATGAGGCCGGCTACCGCGGTGCCGTGGCCGTCGCAGTCGAACAGGCCGCTGCGGTTCTCGAGGTAATCCCCGCCGTCGACCAGCCGGCCGGCCAGCCTGGGGTGCGGCGCCACCCCGCTGTCGATCACTGCCACGCGCTGGCCCCGCCCGGTGGCGAACTGGTGGGCCTGCCGGATCCGCAGCCGCTGCTGGCCAGCCGGTTCGGCCTCGACGGTGTCCGCCGGCTGCTGCTGGCAGTCAGCGAACCGCTCGGCCGGGCCGGTCTGGCGGGTGGCCATGTTGTCCACGATGTAGGGCAGGGTGTTCACACTGGCCGCGGTGGGCAGGGCCGCCAGGTTCACCGGGGGAGGCACACCTGGCGGGCGGGCCCCAGACTGGGCGATCACAGACTGGGCGGTCACTGGCCACACTGGCCCCGCAACGCACAGCAACACGGCCGCGAGGAGGCCGCGGCCACGGCGGGTGGGTGCCCTCACAGCGCCCGGAAGGTGGTGTAGAGGTCTAGCACGCCCAGCGCAAGGGGGAGCACTGCGGCGATGAGAACCGCTTCGCTCACGTCCACCGAGTGGCGCAGCACCGGGGAGAACCGGCGGTGGGGCAGGGCCACCCCGAGGACCAGAGCGAGCGCGGCGAGCGCCAGCAGCCCGACGAAGACCGCCAGCAGTGCGCCGCCAGGCTGGTCAGCTCGGCTCACTGTTGCCAGCAGCCTGGTCAGCAGCCCCGCTATCGCGGCCATCCCGCTGAGCAGCAGTGCGATCGCCTGGCTGCCGTTGGCGTAGGAACGGGCCCGCAGCAGCAGGACAGCGGCGACCACCACTGCCAGCACGATCCCCACCGCACCTCCGGCCGCGGCCAGCACCGCGCCGGCCGCGGCCACCGCACCGGATCCGATGATCATGCCGGTCAGGTACCGGTGGGCCAGCCCGGCCCGGCGCTCGATCGCGGTGTAGTCCGGCAAGCCCGGGTCCTGCCGCAGATCCTGGGCGTTGCCCGGAACCTGGGGCATCGGGAGCCGGGACAGCTGGATGGTCAGCCTGGGCAGGGCCGAGATGCCGCCCAGCGCGGCCGCCGCCGCCGCCGCCGCGATGCCGGCGTCGGGACGGTCGAACAGGCTGGCGGCCAGGAAGGCCAGCGCGCTGAGCGCGGCGGCGGTGGCGCTGGCGACGAACGGGGTGATGCCCTCGCCGAGCACCATGATCGAGGCGGCGGCGAGCACCAGGGCCAGCGTGCAGGCCAGCACGAGGTTCGCCGCGTGGACGGCACCGGGCACGGCGTACAGGCCGCTGACGAAACCCAGCGGCAGGCTGCCCGCCGCTACCAGCACGCCGGTGCCGGTCTCGCCGTACACCCGGGCGATCACCGCACCGGCGGCCAGCGTGACCACAGCGCCCCCGCCCGCGGTGGCGGCCACGCCGAGGCCGGGTCCGGCGAGCAACAGTGCGACCGCGCCGGTCAGCAACGCCAGCCCGCCCGCGACCATCCCGAGAACGCGGGCGGTGCTCTCGGTCCACGGACGGTAGCTGTCCGGGGCGGACACCGCGATGGCTTCCACCACGTCGTCGAACAGCGGGGGCGGTGGGTTGTCACTGCGGCGCCGCAGCTGCAGCAGATCGCCGTCGAGCACGCCCAGCGAGCTCAGCGGCCGGTCTGGATCGATCGCCTCGCCGCCGAGCTTGGCCAGGCACCAGCCGCCGTGCCTGCTGCCACCGTCGGCGGTGGACTCGCCGGCCATCGTGAGCACCATCGGCAGCAGGCTGGCCACTGCGACATCCGAGGGCAGCGCCAGGTCGATGCGGGTGCGGGGGGCCACCACCGTCACTCTGCTGAACACCGTGGACGGTCCCGGCCCGGACGGCCGAACCGAATGGGTCGGTTGAACCGTCGGTCCGGATCGGGGCGGTTGGGCCGCCGGCCCAGTGCCCGTCGGCCCAGTGCCCGTCGGCCCAGTGCCCGTCGACCCAGTGCCCGGCGGCCGCACCGCGGGAATCCCATTGGTATTGGTTGGCACCGCTACACCCTCTCGCTCGGCCAGCCGACCATCGGTGCGCCGGTCGCGGTGGCCTTCTTCGTGCGGTGGAGTATCTACGCTCTGCGCGCCCGGCCGTGCAAGGGGGGCGGCTCCGGGGAGTCAGCGCATCAGGCGGTTGAGTATCTCGGCTACTTGGGTGGCGATGCGGGCACTGTCGGCGGGCGCGACCGTGAGGTGCTCACCGCCGTCGGCCGCGGGCTGCACGCGGGCGGTCCAGCGGCCGGCCTCGGTGTCGAACCACTCCACCGGGCGGGCGCGGTGCCGTTTGCCGGTCCGGTCCCGGGCATTGGCGACGATCTGCCCGCCGCGCAGCCGGGGTTTCGCCAGAACCGTCTCGAGCGTGCGGACCTGGTGCCGGAAGCGGCCCGACGTCGCGGGCGAGGTGTCGTAGACGCTGTCTGTCCCGGCGGGCTGGGACGGCGCGAGGGTGCTCCTCGGGAGGGTGATCGACTGACCGGGCGCCGCGTCCGTCGTGGGCAGCTGGCCGATGAGCGCCAGCAGCAGCGAGGTGCCCCGGCACGGCATCAGCCGCAGGCCCGCTGAGTCGAGCCGCGCGACCAGGCCGTGCTCACCCGACCGGGCCGCGACGGCCCGGTCCATCTCGGCCTGTCCCGGCTCGGACAGCCAGTGCATATCCACCCAGACCGGGGCGCGGGCCAGCAGGGTCAGGGCATCGTGCAGCTCTGGCTCCAGCCGCTCGCCCCGCGCCAGACCGCGGGCCCCGAGCTGCTGGTACACCCGCCGCCGGAGGTGGTCCCGCTCCGCATAGGTCTGGCCGTGGCTGCGGATCCGCAGCGGGTAGACGTGCTCCCCGAGGTGGAGATCGGCCCAGCAGATGTCGTATTGCTCGCAGGTGAGAGTGAGGTCCCGGATCACCGCGCGCCTCAGCGGTAGTACTCGGGTGGGTCTTCACCGATGACGGGTGGCGCGACACGGCGGCCGTCACCCCAGATGTCCTCGGTCTCGACCAGATAGCTGGGGCGCCGGTGCTCGGTGTCCTCCGCGCCTTGGCCACGGCCTCCACCGACCATCGGGGGCAACGCGCCGCCTGCCCCGGGGCCACCTCCCGGACCGCGACCGGCCAGGCCCGCGACGCCCTTGCCGGCCCCGGTGGCGCTCTCCGCCGCACTTGTCGAGGCGAGCCCGCCGCGTCCCAGCGCGTTCAACACGCCCGAGCCGCGCGGGCCGAACCCGCCGTCACCGGCACCGGATCCGCGCCCCGCCGCGCCGACCCCCGCGGTGGCGGGCAGCAGGCCCGGTACACCGGTTCCCCCGGTACCTCCCCCACCTCCGGCCGCAACACTGGGGCCAGGGCTGCCCGGAACGTGCGACGCCACCTGCCCCGGTGTGGGCGCCGGCGGCCCGGTTTCGGGCGGATGACCACCACCGCCGGGGCCACCGCCACCGGGGCCCGGGCTGTCACCGCCGGGGACCGGGCTGCCGCCGCCAGGGCCACCACCGCCGGAGCCTGGAGCGATCTGCGGGCGGCCCCCGCTGCCGGGGCTACCTCCTGCTCCGCCGCCACTGCCTGCTGAGCCGCTGCTGTCTGCTCCGCCGCCACTGCCGCCCGGCGCCGGTACGCCGGGGCCCGGCCCGGTGTCCCGGCTGCCGAACTCCGGCGGCGGCGTGAAGGCCGGCATCGTCCCGTTGGTGCTGAGCAGGGACGCGCTGTAGGTCTCGATGACCCGGACGGCCGCAGCGTGCGCCGCATCGTGCCGGGCGGCCTGCTCGCGGGCGTCCCCCAGGATCTGCACCCATTCGATGGGATTACTCGTCGAGTTGATCCGGTTCTGGTACGCCGCCGGGTCGTAGGGCACCGGAGCCGGCATCGACACCTGCGCGGTCGCTGCACTGTCGGCTTGGGTACGCATGACCGTGGTGCCCATGTGCTGCATTCCCTGGCCGGTCTCCTGACACCAGGCCACCAGCTCGCTCAGCTTCATGCGGGCCGCCGTCGCGGCTTGCCCGATCCAGATCGACTCACTGCTGTTCGCGGCGCGCTGCAGGCTGGCACCGAAGCCGATGATCTCGCTGCCCAGGTCGTTCCACATCGCGCCCAGCTCGTGCACCTGGGCACCATTGGCTTCGGCGATCATCCTCACGAGCTCGGAGTGCTCTAGCGAGCCCGCGTTGGTGCGGGGGACATCGTTCGCAGGCCGCATCGGCAGACCCGGCCCGCAGGGTTGACTGGGTGCCATTTCTCCCCCTACGGCAGCTTCGGTTCGACGAGCACAGCGGCTCGGTCGGCGACCGCGCAGGCTCGGGCGGTGTCGTTGAGATACAGGGCCAGCACGCTCACGTTCGCGGTGTCGCCGACCGCGAAGTCGATCTCGCAGTACCCGCGTCCGATGCCGTCCAGGGCGCGCTTCGCCTGGTGTCGGCCGATCCTGACGTCGGTGACGCTGGACGCGTCGGCGAAGTTGAGCCTCTCGATCCCGCGGTGCTCATTGATGCCGGTGGAAACACCGTCACCGTCCGGGGTGGTCCAGTCGCAGCGGCGCAGGCCGAAGATCGTCTCGGCCCGTCCCTGTGGGCGCATGCCGAGCGAGCCGACTTCCTGGGCGGTGAGCAGGTCACACGCCTCGATCGTGGCCAAGCCTGTCGGCGATGCGACGGCCGGCAGCGGCGACGCCGGGGACAACGGTGGCCCCGAGGGGCCCGGGTCGCGTGCCGGGATGCCCGCCTGGGGTGCCGAGCAGCCCGCCACCACCACGACCAGGACCAGCGCGGCGATGCCGGTGCGGATGCTCATCGCTCACTGATCCGCCGGAAGCCTTGCGCGGCCTGCGCGTCGTCCTGTTCGTAGTTCCGCATACAGGTCTCGACTGCCTGGTGTAAGTCGTCTAGCACCTCAGCGAAGCGCTGCAGCGCGAAGTCCAGCGACTGCTGGTCCCCGGAGACCACCAGCGCGTCGATCGTCGCGATGGCCTGCGCCTCCGGCAGATTACCCAGCATGACCCCCTGCCTCTTGCCGTAGTGGATCTGCCTTAGCTGTTTGTTCAGGCTCTCCTGGATCTGTTCGATGGACGTCAGCATCTGGCTGGCCGCTACCGTGTCGATGGCGAACATGCCTTGTTGCGCCGCCGCCAGGAAGCTGCCGCCTCCGCCCGCCAGCTGCATCGCTCACCCCAGGCGTTACTCGTGTCCGGCCGTGCTCGCAGCGTCACGGCCGACGTCATCATGCCAGATGCGCGGGCCACGTGATCCGGTTGCGCCGGGACGAGCCCGCACGTTCTGGATGCAGAATGCGGTACGGAGTGCCCGAATTAGGGCAGTCTGCATCCAGAACGCGGTCGAGCTCGCCGGTTAGGGGTTGAGGGTGCCCTCCTGGATGGCGGTGAGGGTGCGGGTCCACTGTGGTGCTGGGATCGCCAGCACGGGGCTGGTGGTGCCGAGCTTGGAGTCACGCACCCCTACGTGACCCGCAAGCGAGTGGTTGACCTCGACGCAGCAGTCTTGCCCGCCGTTGGTGTAGCTGGACGTGAACCAGGCCCTATCCTGGAAGGATGCGGTTGACATGGGGCTAGCCCTTCTTCGTCTGGTTTCGCAGCGAACTGGTCGGCCAGTTCCACGATGAAGTTACGCGACTCCACCGGCCCCAGGGCGATGGCCTGCAGCCGTCGCTGCAGGTCGGCGTAGCGGCGTACCGTCTCGGGTTTGTCCAGGCAGAACCCGTCGTCGTACATCTCGACGTAGACGATGTCGGTGGCTGAGTCGTGATCGAATCGCAGCACGGTGAAGGCGTAGCGGAGGGGCTCGTAGGACAGCGTGTCGAACGGGATGACCTGGATGTCCACCGTGGGCAGCAGCGCCAGCTCGGCCAGGTGGCGCAGCTGCCCGGCCATCACCTTCGGGCCGCCGATCACCCGGCGCAGTGCTGACTCGCTGAGCACGAAGGAGAACTGCGCCGCTTTCTCCCGGGTCAGCAGCGCCTGGCGGTCCCGGCGCACCCGCACGGTGTCCTCCATGGTCTGGTGGTCCGGGAAGCTGCCCTGGCCGAGGAACATGGCCCGGGTGTAGCTCTCGGTCTGCAGGTTGCCGGGCACGATCTCCGAGCCGACCTGCATGATCTGCGACGCGCCCTGCTCGAAGTCGCGGAACGCCCGGAACCACTTCGGCCCCAGGTACAGGGTGGTCTCCGCGGTGGCCCGGGTGCGGCGCCGCCGCGAGCCCTGGGCCAGCTCCCGGCACCACAGCGCGTCCCTCGCCGGGGCCTGGTACATCCGCAGCAGCGCGTCGAGGTCAGCCTTGGTGGTGCCGACCTTGCCGTTCTCCACCCGGCTGATCTTGTTGGCTGCCTTGCCGAGGCTCTCGGCGGCCTGCTCCTGGGTGAGCCCGGCGACCTCGCGGAGCTTGCGCAGCTCGTTGCCGAGCTGGCGGCGCTGGATGCCGATCGCGGTGGCCGGAGTGGGCATCTGCGGGTCCTTTCGGGATGGGTCACGGAGAGCGCACGGCAGCGTTCACCCAAACAGTGAATTTACATCTCGTACTTCCACTTTATATCGTGGGTGCCGCTGGCTCATAGCCAAGGAGGGTACACGGTGGACATCCATTATAGCTCTCCACCTCGCCCGGGGTGGGTTCCGGACACGCGCCACCGGACCGTCGCCCGCCGACGCCCAGGCGCCCAGCCACCCAGTCGCCCGGTGGGCGGGTCGTGCCGATCCCGTTCCGCTCACTGGGTTTCCACTCCGGCCGGCCCTCGGGCCCTCCCGGCCGGTCACCTCCGCGGCGCACCCCACGGCGGTCACCCCCCGCCAGCGGTGCTCGTGCCCGCGAGGTGACCCATCCGGTGCGCGGCGTGTCTGCGGGTGGGCTCCCGAGCGGGCCGTGTGCAACACCACCGCGCGGCCCGGCCCACCCGCCGCGCACCGAAGCTGGCCCGCGCGATCTGGTCCTTCGCAGCACCGGATCGTGCGGGCCAGCGCTGGCCGGCTCGGCTGCTAGATCACGTACTGCCAGGCCCGGGCCGCGTCCTCGACGCACAGCACGACGACGTCACCCGGCTCGGCCCGCGCCATCGCGGCCTTGACCGCAGCCACCTCGTCGAGGACGGGATCGACGAACTGGCACGATGCGCCGCAGTCGACCGCCGCCTGTACCCCTTCGACGACGAGTGCCGCCAGCTGGCCTGGCGGCCGCCCCCGCAGGTTGTCGTCCTCCCGGATCATGACCTCGTTGAAGTGGCACGCCACGATCCACCCCAGCTCGCGCAGCTCCTTGTCGCTGCGGTCACCCGGGAGACCGACGACCCCGATCCGGCGGGGCAGAACGCGAATGGGGAACTCCTCGACGATGCGGTCCACCAAGGGGACTTCCTCGACGAAGCGGTCCACGAACCGGCCCAGAGCGCGCATGGCCGCGGCGTTGTGGCCGTAGTCGATGATCACCTTGATGCCGTCGCTCTCCACCACGTTCAGCCGGCCGGGGGCGTTGTGGAAGGCCGTGGTGAACGTCCGCAGCCCGGTGCGGACGTCATCGAGCCGGACGCCGAGGGCGAGCGCGGCGGCCGCCGCCGCCGCGGCGTTCTCGACGTTCATCCACGCTGCGCCGCGGAATGCCGAGGGCAGCGACGCCACGGCGACGATCGGGAAGGAGGACCGGTCGCCGACCCGGAGCACGATCGTCTCGGCGCCGTCGATGCGCTCGACGGTCACCGCCCGCCCACCCCGCCCGCAGTGCCGGTTGACGACCGGGTTGTGCTGCCGGGTGCTGAAGTAGACGACCTCGCCCAGGCAGGCGGCCGCCATCCGGGCGACGAGAGGGTCGTCGGCGCTCAGTGCGGCGACCCCGCTCCTCGGGACCGCCTCCACGATCACCTGCTTGACGTCAGCGAGTTGCTCGACCGACGTGACCCCGCCGATCCCCAGGTGGTCGCCGGACACGTTGAGCACGACGGCGACGTCGTTACGGTCGTAGCCGAGGCCCTCGCGCAGGATCCCGCCGCGTGCCGTCTCGAGTACCGCCAGCTCAACCCGCGGGTGCTGAAGGACCATCCGGGCCGACTTCGGCCCCGACGCGTCGGCCTTGAGGATCAGGCGGTCATCGACGTAGACGCCGTCAGTCGTCGTCGTCCCGATCGTCCGCCCCGTCCCGCGCAGGATGTGGGAGATCATCCGCACGGTCGTCGTCTTGCCGTTGCTCCCGGTCACGGCCACGATCGGGATGCGGCTGGGCCCGCCTGACGGGAACAGCAGGTCGAGCAGCGGCCCGGCGACGTCGCGCCGTTCGCCTTCCGACGGAGCGACGTGCATGCGGAAGCCTGGCCCGGCGTTGACCTCGATCACAGCCCCGCCGAGTTCGGTGATCGGTCTGCGGATGTCGCTGGTGACGAGGTCCACGCCGGCCACGTCGAGCCCGATGACCAGCGCCGTCTCCACCGCGACGGCGGCGTTGTCGGGATGCACGTCGTCGGTGCAGTCGATGGCGGTCCCGCCAGTGGACAGGTTGCCGGTATCGACGAGGTAGGCGATCTGGCCATCGGCAGGCACGGCGTCGGCGCTCAGTTGCTGCCGGGCCAGCAGCTGCTCTGCTCGTTCGTTGAGCTGGATGCGGGTCAGCACCGCTTCGTGGCCTTCGCCGCGACGGGGGTCGGCATTCGCCCGGTCCACGAGCTGGCGGACGGTGGCGACGCCGTCGCCGACCACGTGGGCCGGCACCCGTTGAGCGGCAGCCACGACCCGCCCACCGATGACGAGCAGCCGGTGGTCGTAGCCACTGAGTTGCCGCTCGACGAGGACCGATCCCCGCCGCGACGCGGCTCGGGCCCGCTCGAAGGCACTTCGGATCTCTGCCTGGTCGTGCAAGCCGAGGGACACGCCACGGCCGTGGTTCCCGTCGACCGGCTTCACAACGACCGGGTGGCCGATCTGGTCCGCTGCCGCGACGGCACCGTCGGCCGTTCGCACGACCTCTGAGCGCGGGACGGGGACGCCCGCGCCCCGCAAGAGGTTCTTCGTGAGCTCCTTGTCTTTTGCAAGGTCGACCGCGATCGCGCTCGTCGACGAAGGGACCGTCGCCACGATGCGCCGTTGGTGCACGCCGTGGCCGAGCTGGACCAGCGACCGGTCGTCCAGGAGGAACGACGGGATGCCACGGCGTTGCGCCTCGCCCACGATGGACTGCGTGGACGGTCCCAGCCGGGTCCGCCGGGCCAGCGCCAGCAGGGCGTCCACCGCCTGCTCCGGGTCGAAACCGGGCTTGTGCTGGACCAGCTGGGGCCCGGCCAGCTGGGGCCCGGCCAGCTGGGGCCCGGCCAGCTGGGGCCCGGCCAGCTGGGGCGCAACCAGGTGGTTCACCAGGCGCACAGCCAGCTTGCCGGCGGCCACCCCGACGTCTTCGTTGTCGTAGCTGTAGATGACGTAGTAGCGCCCCGGCGCCCCGGCCGGCCGCGTCTTCCCCCGGCGGACCGGGAAACCGGCGCGTGCCTGCAGCGCGAGCGCCACGTGTTCAGCGACGTGGCCGAGCCAGGTCCCCTCCTCGAGCCGTTCGAGGAAGCCCCCGGGACGCCCGCGTGAACAGTCGTGCGTGCGCAGCTCAGGGACGAGCTCGACGAGCTGCTCGGCGAAGCCCGGGAGCCGGTCGGTCGGCCACTCCTCCAGCAACCCGAGATCGACGAGGAGGTTGACAGCGGGCTTGTATGACCAGTAGTTGGGGCCGCGATACACTGTGATCTTGACGATCTCGATGCCAGGGGTCGGCTGATGCGCGGCAGCGGGCTCATCCGCGGTCACGTCGAGCCGCCCGTCGCGTTGTTGCGGCACGACCGGGCCTGCTGGCTGTTCCGGCGGTAGTTCAGGTCTCTCGCTACCCGGGGATGTCCCGCCCGTCGTGGATCTTGTGGCGATCGCCGCCGCTGATCCTGCGGGGCACGCAACAGCAATGCTGAAGTCCTCGGCTGCTGTCGGAGGGTTCTGAAGAGCGGCAGCGGGCTGGGGAAGCTGCTTCACGGACGATGACATTGTGACGGGACGTCCTTCCCTGACTCGGGATGTTTTGGGGATTCCGTGCCGAGCCTGCCGTACGGCAGGTCCGGCGGGAAGGACTGCCACTCAAAAGGAGAGCAACCCAACAGGGGCTGGCATGAAATTCTCTATCCACGAGGAACTGGAATGAAATTTTTTATCCACTTGATTCCCGGCGCGGGAGCTGCGTCGAGGGGCCCGGCGCGGGGGCCGTCGTCAGCGGGACGGGACGTGAAAGCGCAGGTAGCAGCCATTCCGCCAGGGGGTGGGGACGTCGGGCCAGGCTGCGGCGGTGCGCGCGACGAGGCGGGCCAGCGCGCTGCGGCCGCGCTGACGCAGGGTCAGGCAGCGGATGCCGCGGGCGGTGAGTTCCTCGAGCACGAAAGCCCGAAAATGGACCCCAGGCAGTATAACGGGCGAGCTCAGCCCACCTCCCGGGAATTGAGGTTAGCTGGTCGGATTGTGTAATTCCAGTCACCATGAAACTGGTGTCGGGCAAGGGGTATGGATTTCCGCTGCTGGTCGGTGGGTTTGATTGTGGTGGGATAGGGGCTGGAATCGGGTTCGCGGTGTGCGGCTAGGCTGGCCGGGGTCGTGTTAGCGATGAGGCTGACGATGGTTTGATATGTTTCGAGTGGCTGTCCGCGCGAGTTGTGGATAATCCTGGAGAAGAGTCGATTTTCGATCTTGTTCCATTTGCTGGTGCCGGATGGGTAGTGGCAGGCGACGATGTCGAGTCTGGTTGTCGCGGCGAGCCGGGCAAGTTCGAGTTTCCACGGCCAGGGGCGGTGTCCGTTCGATCCGCCGCAGTCAGCGGTGACGAGGATCCGCCGTGTGCCGGGGTGCTTGTTCTTGCCCATCGTGTGCCACCATTGCTCGATGGTGGCCACGGCGAATACCGATGCGTCGTGGTCGATGCTGGCACAGGCCCAAGCGCTGTCATCGGCGAGGTCGCCGCAGGGGCCACAAGGTCCATAGAGGCTAGCCTTCAGCTCTTTTTTCCTGGTATCGACGCTGATCACGGGGTCGCCGTCGGCCAGGAACTGCTCGGCGAGCCCGTTGATGTACCGGAACTGGGCGTCGCGGTCGGAAGGTTGTTGCCGTTCCGGTGTCTTGCGGGCTCCCTGCAGGCGGTACCCGAGCGAACCCAGGATCTTCGCCACGACGGCGTGACTGGCTCGGTGGCCCATCTCGGTCAGTTCCCTGGCGAGGTTGCGCGTCGATTTCGTGGTCCACCGCAACGGTGATTCCTGGTCACCCCGAGTCTGCGGCTCGACCAAGGAATCCAGCGCATCCAGCAGCCTCGGATCGGCGACTTCGGCTTTCTTGCGGCCAGCCCCCGGCGCCCGGACCCGGCGACCCGGCTGGGCCGGCTCGTCATCGGCGAGTTCGACTACACCACGTCGGATCGTCGCCCGCGACGCACCTATGGCTCGATGCACCGCGCTGATTCCACCACGGCCCCACGATACCGCCTCGACCGCCATCGCCGCACGGCGGTCACGTTCATTCAGCCGGGGTAGCAGGGCCGTCAATCGCGCTTGCATCGCCAAGAAAGCCTCATCGTCCATACTCGGCCGCCTTGACGCTCGAGCTGTTTCCGAACCGATCAAGTCGGCCGGAACGGCACATCCACTCCTAAGACACTCGATTGGGCTAGTAATTTAATGACAGCTGCGACTCATCTCGCAAGGACCACCATTCGTGTTACGACGCTCGCGACAACCCCCGCTCCGTCTCGGGTCCTGAGATGATCTCCGCCGACCGGGTGGTGAGGTCGAACACGTGCCCGGTCGCCAGTACGTGGATGAGCGCGCCGGTCAGCGCGATGGTCCCGTCGTACGGGCTGACGATCGACGTCGCCTCGCCGGCGTCGATGATCGTGACCGCCCCGGCTCCGATGATCTCGAGCCGGTTGCCGTCCACGATCAGCGCGGTGTCCTCGTCGATGCCGATCCCGAGATCGTGGGGGAAGCGAGCCACGGCGGCGAGCAGCCGAGGCAGCCTCTGGCGCTCGCTGAAGTGCATGTCGATGACCACACCCGGAAGGAAACCCAGTCCGTTGCCGAGCGCAACGGCAGACGTCGAGGGCGTCGTGCTGGAGCCACCCAGGATCATGGTGGTCGACATCATCGCCGCCCCCGCGCTGGTCCCGGCGATGACCAGGCCCTGCTCGAACTTCTGGTGCAGCCAGAAGCCCACGCCCGACCCTCCGACGATGGCGGCGATGCGCTGCTGGTCGCCACCGGTGAAGAAGACTCCGTCGACTCCGTCGAGGATCTTTATCGTCTCGGCCGCGTTCGCCTCGTACTTGGACGCGAGAGGCAGGAACACGACCTCCTGGACGCCGATGGCACGGAACGCCTCCGTGTAGTCGTGTCCGACCTCAATGGGGATCCTCGTCGCGGTCCCGAGGACGGCGATCCGGGCGTTCTCGCCGCCGCACAGGTCGCGGAATCGCCGGAGGATGACGGCCCCCCCGACGCGGTCCTCCGCACCTCCGATGATCACGAGTTGCCCGGTTCGCTGAGCCACTGCGCTCGCGGTCTCGGGCTCGACGGCCCGTGGCAACCGGCCTCGCCGAGTGAAGACACGTCCGATCGCCCTGCGGCCGAGGTGGTGCTGATGGATCACCCGCTCCTCCTCTCGTCGTGCGTCCTTCGCCGTGCCCCCGTCGCCTCGTCGCCTTCGTCGGTCGTTCCGTCGTTGCCGTCTACGACCGTCTAGAGAGGATAAGGCTAGAGAGCGAAGTTTGCACGTTCGGAACGGCTGTGTTGCCTGCCCATTAACGGAGGCGCGGGAGGCGCGGGCTGATACCCGGTCATGACTACGGATCCGATGGGTCGAAGGGGACCTGGAGGTCACCAACGCTAGGGTGTCCGCCTCGCCCACAAGGGTGCGGAGGTGGTCTGGCGTGAGCACCGTACAGTTCCGGCGGTCACCCCGGCTGGCGGCGCCGAAGATGCCCGGTGGTGAGGTCCACCTGGAGGCGCCACCCGAGGTGCCCAGGGTCATCCCGGGCAGCGTTGTGCAGAAGATCCTGCCGGTCGTGATGATCGTGGCGGTCCTGGGCATGGTGGCGTTCCTGTTCACCACCGGCGACGCCACGAGCAACCCGGCCTTCCTGCTGTTCCCGATCATGATGCTGGTGTCGACCGTCGGCATGTTCGCCAGCGGCCGTGGGCGCGGCCAGGCCAAGGCCGAGATGAACGCCGACCGTAAGGACTACCTGCGCTACCTGAGCCAGATGCGGCAGCGGGCCCGGGAAGCCGCCCAGGAGCAGCGCGCGGCGCTGGAATGGGGCCATCCTGATCCCGCCGCGCTGTGGTCGATCGCGCACAGTCGGCGGATGTGGGAGCGCCGCAGCGGCGACCCGGACTTCTGCCACGTCCGGATCTGCCGGGGCGCGCAGCGGCTGGCCACCCGGCTGGTGCCGCCGCAGACCGGTCCGGTGGACGACCTGGAGCCGATCACCACCCTGGCGCTGCGCCAGTTCGTCCGGGCTCATTCCATCGTGGCCGACCTGCCGATCTCGCTGTCGGTTCGCGGGTTCGCCGCGATCGGGATCGGTGGCGAGCGGGCCCCGTCGCGGGGGCTGGCCCGCTCGATGGTGGCCCAGCTGGCCACCTTCCACACCCCCGATGACGTGCTCATCGCCGTGGTCACCGCCGGGCGGGCGAAGGCCGGCTGGGAATGGGCGAAGTGGCTGCCGCACGTGCAGCACCCGAGCCTGGTTGATGGCGCTGGGCCGCGGCGGATGATGGCCGCCTCGCTGGCCCAGATCGAGGAGCTGCTCGGCGAGCAGCTCCGGGACCGTCCCCGGTTCGCCCGCAACGCCCCGGCCCATGGCGACGGCCCGCACATCGTGATCGTCATCGACGGCGGGGAGGTCACCGGAGCGGAGCAGATCATCCTGGAGGAGGGCCTGGCCGGGGTCACCCTGATCGACCTGTCGGCCTCGCTGGGCACCCTGACGGCCCGCCGCGGGCTGCAGCTGGCGATCGAGGGCTCGGCGATCGGCGCCCGCGCAGCGACCGGGATCGAGTTGTTCGGAACCCCCGACTCGCTCGGTGTGGCGGAGGCCGAGGCGGTGGCCCGCGCGCTGTGCCCGTACCGGATCGGCGGGCCGGAGCCCGGCGACGGCGACGAGCCGCTGCTGGGCAGCACCGGGCTGCTGGAGCTGCTCGGCCTGCCCGCGGATCCCCGTGCTTTCGACGTCACCCAGGCCTGGCGGCCGCGCCCGATCCGGGACCGGCTGCGGGTGCCGATCGGGATCGGTGAGTTCGGCCAGCCAGTGGAGCTGGACATCAAGGAGGCATCCCAGGAGGGGATGGGCCCGCACGGGCTGTGCGTGGGGGCGACCGGGTCGGGCAAATCAGAATTCCTACGCACTCTGGTGCTGGGCCTGATCGCCACGCACTCGTCGGCCGTGCTCAACCTCGTGCTGGTCGACTTCAAGGGCGGCGCGACGTTTCTGGGCATCCAGGACGCGCCGCACGTCGCCGCCGTGATCACCAACCTGGCCGGCGACCTGACCCAGGTCACCCGCATGCAGGACGCGCTGGCCGGGGAGCTGAACCGCCGCCAGGAGCTGCTGCGCACCGCGGGGAACTTCGCCAACGTCTCCGATTACGAGAAGGCCCGGGACAACGGCGCCGACCTCGATCCGCTGCCGGCGCTGTTCATCGTGATCGACGAGTTCTCCGAGCTGCTCGCCCAGAAGCCGGAGTTCATCGACCTGTTCGTGGCGATCGGTCGGCTGGGCCGCTCGCTGCAGATGCACCTGCTGCTGGCCTCGCAACGGCTGGAGGAGGGCAAGCTGCGTGGCCTGGAGTCCCACCTGTCATACCGGATCGGGCTGAAGACCTTCTCGGCTGGGGAGTCCCGGGCAGTGCTCGGCGTGCCTGACGCCTACGAGCTGCCGCCGGTGCCCGGGTCGGGCTACCTGAAGTTCGACACCACGTCGATGGAGCGCTTCAAGGCTGCCTACGTGTCCGGCCCCTACCGGGCCGGCGGCGGCGCGTTGTCCAGCACGGTCACCGTCACCTCGGACCGCCGGCCGCGGCTGTTCGTACCCGACTACGTGGAGCTACCCCCCGAGCCCGAGCTGCCCGGCCCGGTTCACGCGCCAGCGGAACCGATCACCGAACCCAGCGTGCTGGACATCGTGGTGTCCCGGCTGCGCGGCCAGGGCCCCCCAGCGCATGAGGTGTGGCTGCCGCCGCTGGAGGCGCCGCCCTCGCTGGATCAGCTGCTGCCGCCGCTGTCGGCCACCGAGGATCGCGGGTTGTCCCCGGCGGGGTTCTTCGGCAACGGCCGGCTCGCCGTCCCGGTCGGGATCGTGGACAAGCCTTACGAGCAGCGCCGCGACCTGCTCTGGGCGGACTTCTCCGGTGCCGCGGGCCATGCCGTGGTCACCGGTGGCCCGCAGTCCGGGAAATCCACCCTGCTGCGCTCGATGCTGATGTCGCTGGCGCTGACCCACACCGCCGAGGAGGTGCAGTTCTTCGGCATCGACTTCGGCGGCGGCACGCTGTCTGCACTGGACGGCCTGCCGCACAGCGGCGGGGTGGCCGGGCGGGCCGAGCCCGACACGGTCCGGCGCATCATCGCCGAGGTGACCGGCCTGCTCGCCGCCCGGGAGAAGCGGTTCCGCGCCCTGGGCATCGACTCGATGGCCGACTTCCGGGCCCGCAAACAGCGCGGGGACCTGCCCGAGGACCCGTTCGGCGACGTGTTCCTCGTGATCGACGGCTGGCACGGCTTCCGCCAGCAGTTCGACGTCACCGACCTGGAGATGCGCGTCGTCAACCTGGCCACCCAGGGCCTGTCCTACGGGGTGCACGTCCTGATCGGCGCCAGCCGGTGGGCGGAGATCCGGCCCGCGCTCAAGGACCTGCTCGGTACCCGCTTCGAGCTGTGCCTCGGTGACCCGGGCGAGTCCGATATCGACCGGCGGGTGGCGGTCAACGTGCCGCCGGGCCGGCCCGGACGGGGGCTGTCCCGCGAGAAGCTGCACTTCCTCGCCGCGCTGCCCCGGATCGATGCAGTGACCAGCGCACAAGACGCCGGGCCCGGCGTCGCCGACGCGGTGGCGCGCATCCGCGACGCCTGGCATGGCCGCCGCGCGCCGCGGGTCCGGCTGCTGCCCGAGCGGATCCCGTATGAGCAGCTGCCCGCGCCCGAGGGCCGGTGCCCGCAGGTGATCCCGATCGGGATCAGCGAGGCTGAGCTCGCCCCGGTGTCCCTCGACTTCGCCGCCGAGCCGCACTTCCTGTGCTTCGCCGACGGGGAGTCGGGCAAGACCAACCTGCTGCGGGTGATCGCCCGGGGCATCGTGGACCGCTGCGGTCCGGACCAGGCGCGCATCGTGATGGTCGACTACCGCCGCACCATGCTCGGTTTCCTGGAGTCCGAGCACATCATCGGGTACGGGATGTCCGCCGACGTGCTGGCTCCGATCATCGGCGACGTGGAACGCTCGATGCGCAAGCGCCTGCCCGGTGCCTTCGTCACCCAGCAGCAGCTGCGGGACCGCTCCTGGTGGTCCGGTCCCGAGCTGTACATCCTGGTCGACGACTACGACCTGGTGGCCACCCAGGGCGGCGCCAACCCGCTCGCGCCGCTGCTGGAATTCCTGGCGCAGGCCAAGGACGTGGGGCTGCACCTGATCGTCGCCCGGCGTTCGGGTGGGGCCGCGCGGGCCTTGTACGAGCCGGTGATCGCCCGGCTGCGGGAGCTGTCCACCCCCGGCATCGTGCTGAGCGGCAGCCCCGATGAGGGCCCGTTGCTCGGCAACGTCAAGCCATCCCCGATGCCGCCCGGCCGCGGCACCCTGATCGGCCGCAAAGCCGGCCAGCAGCTCGTCCAGGTCGCCTGGGTGTCACCAGAGTGACCCGTGAGTGGCGCCGCGACCCGTGAGTGGCGATGCGACCCGTGACTCGCATCGCCACTCACG
>JBOHFT010000093.1:0-17386 GCA_050699815.1 Pseudonocardiaceae bacterium
AGACCGAGCTCATCAACCGCAAAGGGCCGTGGCGCACACGGGACGACGTCGAGCTCGCGACGTTCGAATGGGTGGACTGGTACAACCACCGGCGCATCCACGGCTCCTGCCAAAACATGCCACCGGTTGAGTACGAAACCGCCTTCCATATGAAGAACGAACCTGCTAACATAGTCGAAGTGTAAGCAACCCGGTCTCTATCATAACCGGAACGGTTCAGTAGGCGGTGGTTCCGGCCGAGGTCGCTGCCATCGTTTCGTGCCGAGGGGACAAGGGTGCCCGGGTCCGGTTCTGTACGGAGGAGACTATGAGCGGACTCGACATGCAGCGCCTTGTTCCCGCCTTGCTCCTGCTCGCTGGTGCTCACTATCTGGGTAAAACGGGTTTTCACGTCGTCGGGTGCCCGGTCCAGGGCGGTGTCCATGAGTGACTGGGTGGCGGGGCGCAAAGTGATGGTGCTGAGTCGGGCCTCCCACTTGTTCACGCTCCTGGCGTCAATGCCGAGGTGCGCGGCGAAGGCACGGATGCTCAGGCGCATGGCCTGGCGAAGCGCCTTGGTCTCGGCTCCGGTCCAGCACTGGACAGTGGCCATCGGGTACACCCACGATCCTCTCGATAAGGGGACGGTCACGCTGAGCGTAATACCTCACTGATCCGCCCCTGGAGCCTCACCAGCACGTTCCCCGGACACCGCGCCCTGACGACACTGTGCGCAGCTACTCACACGCACCCGTGCCGCGTCAGGGGTAGCAAGCAGGGGAGGTCGCATGAGGGACACGAGCAGCGGTGGGGCGAGGGTGAACCCGACCGGCGTGCGCGTGGCATGGACAGAAACCCCCAGTGAGAGTGCGCGTCCTGGACACGCCGGGCCACCACCGCGCACCGGACATAACCGTCGCGAACACTGAGGGAGCTGGATCCGAACCCGGAACCTCCCACCTGCGAACCTATTAGCCGGATGCGTCTGCACGTTTTTCGGGCAGTGCGGCGCCCGTACCCTGAGGTGACGGGGGAGGGGATGACGATGGCTCAGACTGTGGATACCGGCCAGGAGACCCGCGAGCGGGGAGCCCGCTTCGCGTCGACGGACCCGAGGACCGGCGAGGTCGTCGGCTATCACCAGGTGGATGACGAGGCAGCGGTGCGCGCCGCCGTCGTCCGCGCCCGGGAGGCCGCCGCGTGGTGGGGCGGGCTCGGGTTCGCCGAACGCAAAAGTCGGCTGCTGTCCTGGCGCTCTCAGCTGGCCCGGCGGATCGACGAGCTGGCCGGGCTGATCACCGCCGAGACCGGCAAGCCGCACGACGACGCCCGGCTGGAATGGGTGCTCGTGGTCGCGCACCTGGACTGGGCCGCGCGCAACGCGCAGCGGGTGCTGCGCCGCCGCTGGGTGGGATCGGGCCTGTTGATGGCCCACGAGGCGTCGACGGTGGAGTACCAGCCCTACGGCGTGATCGGCGTGATCGGGCCGTGGAACTATCCCGCCCACACCCCGATGGGGTCGATCGGTTATGCGCTGGCCGCGGGCAACGCCGTGGTGTTCAAGCCCAGCGAGCTGACCCCCGGGGTGGGCCGCGCGCTGGCCGAGAGCCTGGCCGAGGTGGTGCCCGAGCACCCGCTGCTGCAGGTCGTCACCGGGTTCGGCGAGACCGGGGCGGCGCTGTGCCGGGCCGGGGTGGACAAGCTGGCGTTCACCGGGTCCGACGTCACCGCGAGGAAGGTGATGGCAACCTGCGCGCAGACGCTCACCCCGGTGGTGCTGGAGTGCGGCGGCAAGGATGCGCTGCTGGTGGACGCCGACGCCGACCTCGACGCGGCCGCCGACGCCGCGGTCTGGGGTGGCATGACCAATGCGGGGCAGACCTGCGTCGGGGTGGAGCGGGTGTACGTCGTTGACAGCGTTGCCGCGGAGTTCACCGAGCGGGTGGCCGCCCAGGCGCGGCGGCTGCGGCCCGGCGCCGAGCCCGGCGCCGCCCTGGGCCCGATCACCAGGCCCGAGCAGGTCGACGTGATCCGCGGTCATATCACCGATGCGCTGAGCCGTGGCGGCACTGCGCTGGTGGGCGGCCCTGAGTCGGTCCGCCCGCCCTACGTGGAGCCGGTCATGCTGACCGGCGTTCCGGAGGACTCGGTTGCGGTGACCGAGGAGACCTTCGGCCCGACCCTGACGGTGCACCGGGTGCCGGACCTGGACGACGCGGTGACGCGGGCCAATGCCGGCCGCTACGGGCTGGGCGCCGCGGTGTTCTCCGCGCGGCGTGGCAAAGAGATCGCCGCCCGGCTGCGGTGCGGGATGGTCGCGATCAACAGTGTGATCTCCTACGCCGCGGTGCCGTCGCTGCCCTTCGGCGGGGTCGGTGACTCGGGGTTCGGGCGCATCCACGGTGCCGACGGCCTGCGCGAGTTCACCCGCGCCAAGGCGGTCACCCGCCGCCTGTTCCGCCCAGTGGTGCAGGTGCTCACCTTCGCCCGCCCGGCCTGGGCGATGCGGGTGCTGCTGCGGATCGTCCGGGTGCGCTACGGTCGTTGAGAGGCAGTGCCCCTGGCTGACGGCGCGGGAGGCCGCAGATGGCACCGGAGATCACGACGGTCGGCGTGGTGGGTATCGGCACGATGGGCGCCGGGATCGCTGAGGTGCTCGCCCGCACCGGGCTCGACGTCGTGGCCGTCGAGTTCGATGAGCACGGCGTGACCCGGGGCCGCGGGCATCTCGAACACTCCACCGGGCGCGCCCTGGAGCGCGGGAAGATCGACGAGACGGCCCGCCGCGAGCTGCTCGGCCGGATCAGCTTCACCACCAGCCTGGCCGGCCTGGCCGATGTCGACTTCGTCATCGAGGCGGTCCCGGAGCACCTCGACCTCAAGAGCCGGCTCCTCACCGAGCTGGACGGGATCGTGCGCGGCGATGTCGTGCTGGCCTCCAACACCTCCAGCCTGTCGATCACCCAGCTCGCGGTGCACACCACGCGGCCCGGCAAGGTCATCGGGATGCACTTCTTCAACCCGGCGCCGGTGCTCAAGCTGGTCGAGGTGGTGCGCACCGTGGTCACCGAGCCGGAGGTCGTCAGCGACGTCACGGCGCTGGCCGAGAAGCTGGGCAAGACGCCGGTGGTGATCGGGGACCGGGCCGGCTTCATCGCCAACGGGCTGCTGTTCGGCTACCTCAACCACGCGGCCCGGATGTTCGAGCAGCGCTACGCGACCCGGGAGGACCTCGATGCCGCGATGCGCTACGGCTGCGGGTACCCGATGGGCCCGCTGGCGCTGCTGGATCTGATCGGCCTGGATACCGCGTATGAGATCCTCGACGCGCTGTACCGGCAGTCCCGGGACCGGCTGCACGCCCCGGTGCCCCTGCTCAAGCAGATGATCACCGCTGGGCTGCTGGGCCGGAAGTCGGGGCACGGTTTCTACACCTACGCGGGCCAGCACTCGTCGACGGTAGTGCCCGACGCCGCCACCCCGGTCGCCGGCGAGCCCGGTGCCCAGACCCGCCCGATCGGCCCGGTCGGCGTGGTGGGCACCGGGACGATGGCCACCGGCATCGCCGAGGTGCTGGCCAGGGGCGGGCACGAGGTGATCGTCCGCGGCCGCAGCACCAGCCGGACCGATGACGCGGTCGCGGCGGTGCAGCGCTCGCTGGACAAGGCCGTCAACCGCGGCAAGCTCACCGAGCCCGATCGCGAGGCAGCGCTGCGACGGATCTCCACGACCACCTCGCTGGACGACTTCGCCCACGTCGACCTGGTGGTGGAGGCGGTGGCCGAGGAGCTGGAGGTCAAGCGCGGGATCTTCGCCACCCTGGACGAGGTGTGCAAACCCGGCGCGATCCTGGCCACCACCACGTCGTCGCTGCCGGTGGTCGAGTGCGCCGCCGCGACCTCCCGCCCGGGTGATGTGGTGGGGCTGCACTTCTTCAACCCCGCCCCGGTGATGAAGCTGGTCGAGGTGGTGGCGACGATCAGCACGGCGGCCGACGTCGCGGCCACTGCCCGGGCGTTTGCCCGCTCCCTGGGCAAGGTGCCGGTGACCTGCGGCGACCGCGCCGGTTTCATCGTCAACGCGCTGCTGTTTCCCTACCTCAACGACGCCGTGAAGATGCTGGAGGCGCACTACGCGTCAGCCGATGACATCGACACCGCGATGAAGGTCGGCGCCGCGCTGCCGATGGGTCCCTTCGCCCTGCTCGACGTGGTGGGCCTGGACGTCGCCCTGGCCATCCAGCGCAGCCTCTACCAGGAGTTCCGCGAACCCGGCTTCGCCCCGGCGCCCCTGCTGGAGCACCTGGTCACCGCCGGCCGGCTGGGCCGCAAGACAGGCAAGGGCTTCCGCGACTACTCGTGAGTGGGAAACAGTGTTACAGCACTCAATGCCACTCACGAGCGCGCAGTGCATCACGATGCTCGTGATGTAAGCGGCTGGCCACCTTCGACCAGGGGCTCGCCCAACTACACGCCGACGTCGCGCACCTCGTACCCACCGGCTGACACTTAGCCGCAGCAACCGCCTCCGCAACACCCGCCCGCGGCGGTCGCGGCGGCCCGTCCAGGCGCGGCGCCGGCCAGTGCCCCCGTTGACAGCGCAACGGTGGAGAGCAGCCGGACGGTGTCGCCGTGCCCGGAGGGGCACTCGGCGGGCTCGCGTGATGCGGTCATCGGCCGGTTGACCTCGAAGGTCGCCGAACACTCCCGGCACCGGAACTCATAGCGGGGCACGGACCGAAGCGTACGCGGTACTAACGTGGGTTCCTATGCCGCGCCGCAACGTCCCACGCCACGGCGCCCCACCACCTCCGGTGGGTGGGCCGGGCTGGGTGCAACCGGAGCGCGGCCCAGACGGGGAGTGGCTGGTACGGACGGTGCCCGGGGAGCAGGCCGTCAAGAGCTACCGCTGCCCGGGATGCGACCACGAGATCAGGCCGGGCACCGCGCACGTGGTGGCCTGGCCGGCGGGGGAGCAGGGATCGTCAGCCGACCGGCGGCACTGGCACACCGGATGCTGGAGTGCCCGGACCCGGCGGGCGCCCACTCGCCGCCACTGGTGAGGCGCCACGCCGGTCCGGCTCTCCGGCGAGCACGCTGTCCTCGCCCAGCACGGGAGCGAGGTGCTCGCAGGCGTCCTCCAGCCTCGAGCGCACCGACAGCAGCTGCTCGGACAGCTGGCGGCGCAGCGTGCGCAGCTGCTCCACCCGCCGGGTGGCCTCCTGCACCCTGGCGACGGCCGTCTGGTCGGCCTCGGTCACCAGCCGGCGGGACACGTCGGTGGCCTCGTCGACGCGACGCTGCGCCTCGGACTTGCTGGCCGCCTCCTCGTCGGCCAGCGCGCGCATTGCGGCGCGGCGCCGGGCGGACAGGGTGATGTCGAAGTCCTCCTCGGCCTGCTGCCGGCGGGCCGCTGACTCGGCATCAAGCTGCCCGGCTCGCTGCTGTGCCAGCGTCACGATCCGCTCGCCCCGGTGCCGCGCCTCGGCGATGGCCTGGTCGTGCTCGGCCTCCATCTCCGATCGCCGCCGCTGCGCCTCGCCGATCATCTGCTCGTAGCAGGTGCGCAGCTCGTCGGCCTCGCTCTCGGCGTCGGCCCTGATCTCAGCGGCAGCCGCAGTGGCCTTGGCAATGATCTCGATGGCCTCGTCCTGGGCTGTTCGCAGCATCCGGGCCACGCGCACGCTCATGCCCTCGACGCTGGTGGGTGGCGCGGCGAGCTGCTTGATCTGGATGCGCAGGTCGTCGAGCTCCGCGCGAGCCGCCTCCAGCTGCCGGGCGAGCTGCACGGCCTGCGCGGCCCCGGCATCCCGATCCGCGGCCGCGATCTGCAGGTCGGCCTGCAGCTGCTCGAGCTGGTAGTCCACCTGGGCGCAGTCGTAACCACGGCGCACGATGTCGAACGTGGATCTCATCGGAAGCAGATCGCGGTCGTTGACGTGGGCCATGCATCCACGTTACTCGGGTGCTGGTGGCGCAAGGGCGGGCTGTTCCCGGCTCTCAGATCCCCCGGAAGCGGTTGATGCTGGCCAGATGCGCCTCACGGAGCTCGGGGTTGCGCACCCCCAGGCCCTCCTCGGGGGCCAGGCACAGCACACCGACCTTGCCCTGGTGGACGTTGCAGTGCATGTCGTGGGTGGCCTGCCCGGCCTGGTCCAGCGGGTAGACGCGGGACAGCGTCGGGTGGATCTTGGCCTTGGCGATCAGCCGGTTGGCCTCCCACGCCTCGCGGTAGTTGGCGAAATGCGAGCCGATGATCCGCTTGAGGTTCATCCAGAGGTAGCGGTTGTCGTAGGTGTGCAGGTAGCCGGAGGTGGAGGCGCAGGTGACGATCGTGGCGCCCTTCTTGGCGACGAAGACGCTGGCGCCGAAGGTCTCCCGCCCCGGGTGCTCGAACACGATGTCGGGGTCGTCACCCCCGGTGAGCTCGCGGATCTTCGCGCCGAACCGCTTCCACTCCTTGGGGTCCTGGTTGTGCTCGTCGCGCCAGAACCGGTAGCCCTCAGCGCTGCGATCGATGATCAGGTCGGCGCCCATCCGTCGGCAGATCTCAGCTTTCTGGGGGCTGGACACGACGCACACCGGGGTGGCGCCGCCGCCCAGCGCCAGCTGGGTGGCGTAGGAGCCCAGCCCGCCCGAGGCGCCCCAGATGAGCACCGTGTCGCCCTGCTTCAGGCCCGCGCCGTTGCGGGAGACCAGCTGGCGGTACGCGGTGGAGTTGACCAGACCCGGGCTGGCGGCCTCTTCCCAGGTGAGGTGCGTCGGCTTGGGCATCAGCTGGTTGGACTTGACCAGCGCGAGCTCGGCGAGGCCGCCGAAGTTCGTCTCGAATCCCCAGATGCGCTGCTCGGGGTCGAGCATCGTGTCGTTGTGCCCGTCAGGGTGCTCCAGCTCGACGGACAGGCAGTGCGCCACCACCTCGTCGCCCGGTTTCCAGGCGTTCACCGCTGCCCCGGTGCGCAGCACCACGCCGGCCAGGTCCGACCCGACCACGTGATAGGGCAGGTCGTGCCGGGCCGCCAGCGGGGAGGTGCGGCCGTAGCGTTTGAGGAACCCGAAGGTGGGCAGCGGTTCGAAGATCGACGTCCAGACGGTGTTGTAGTTGATGGCGCTGGCCAGCACGGCGACCAGGGCCTCGCCCGGCCCCAGTTCGGGCACCGGGACCTCGTCCAGGTGCAGCGACCGGCGCGGGTCCTTGTCCCGGCTGGGCATCCCGGTGAACATGTCGGCCTCGTCTGCGCGGACCGTGATCGCCCGGTAGCTGTCGGGCACCGGAAGTGAGCCGATGGCGTCGAGGTCGTCACCGAGAATGGCATCGAGGATCTTCCGCACGGTCGTCCCCTCCCGCTGGGCCTGTTTACGCTGGGCGGCAGCCGTTAGATTCACGTTACCGGCCAGTAACGAATCTCCACAGCACTGCGGAATGAGGGGAAGGTCACAGCCCGCTCCCATGGTGGAGACTGAGTGGCTGATCTTGCCGGTCGAGGACCATTGCCCGGCCGGCTTCCAACCTCGCGATCGGAACCCGGAACAGCGAGCAGGACACGTAATCGAGCCCGCTGTCGTGGAAGAAGCGCACCGAGGTGGGATCGCCCCCGTGCTCGCCGCAGACCCCGATCTTGATGTCGGGTCGGCTGCGCCGTCCTTCCGCGACCGCGATCCGGACCAGTCGGCCGACGCCGTCCGGGTCGATCGACTCGAACGGCGACACCCCGAAGATGCCGCGCTCGAGGTAGGTGGTGAAGAAGCTGCCCTCCACGTCGTCGCGGGAGAAGCCCCAGGTGGTCTGGGTCAGGTCGTTGGTGCCGAAGGAGAAGAAGTCGGCGTGCTCAGCGATCTGACCGGCGGTCAGTGCCGCCCGCGGCAGTTCGATCATCGTACCGATCGGGACGTCGAGATCGGGAGCCTCGGCCGCGAGCACGGCCTCGATCTCGTCGCGCACGGTGTGCAGTTCCTGCACCGCCCCGACCAGCGGCACCATGATCTCCGGGCGGACCCGCACGCCGCGGTCACGCTGATCGGTGGCCGCCTGGGCGATCGCGCGGACCTGCATCCGGACGAGGCCGGGAATCAGGAGCCCGAGCCGGACCCCGCGCAGCCCGAGCATCGGGTTCTGCTCGCTGCGGCGGCGCACCTCGTCGAGGAGCCGGACGTCGGCCGGGTCGGGGTTGCCCCGTTCCTGGGCGAGCGCGACCCGCACGGAGAGGTCGGTCAGGTCGGGCAGGAACTCGTGCAGTGGTGGGTCGAGCAACCTGATGGTGACCGGTAACCCGTCCATCGCGGCGAAGAGCTCGGCGAAGTCGGCTCGCTGCAGCGGAAGCAGCTCCTCGAGCGCATCCGCTCGTTGCGTATCGGTCTCAGCGAGCACGAGCCGCTCGACCTGGAGACGGCGCTCCCCGAGGAACATGTGCTCGGTACGGCACAGCCCCACCCCCTGCGCACCGAACCGGCGCGCCCGGGCGGAGTCGTCGCCCGTGTCGGCATTGACCCGGATCCGCAGGCGGCGCACCGAATCGGAGTGGGACAGCAGCCGGTGCACCGCGCGTACCAGATCATCGTCGGCCGGATCGCGGAAGCCCTCGAAGTACTCGACGACCGGGGAGGCCACCACCGGCACCTCGCCCAGGAACACCTCACCGGTGGAGCCGTCGATCGAGACTACGTCGCCCTCGCCGACGACCACCCCGCCGGGCGCGGTGACCTGCCGGCCGGTGACGTCGACCGTGAGCTCCTCGGCCCCACACACGCAGCACCGACCCATCCCCCGAGCCACCACGGCGGCGTGGCTGGTCCGCCCGCCGCGGCTGGTCAGCACCCCGGCCGCCGCGATCATGCCGTCCAGGTCGTCGGGGTTGGTCTCACGCCGGACCAGGATCACCCGCTGACCCGCGCGGGCCCGGGCGACCGCGGTGGGTGAGTCGAACACCACCGCGCCGGTCGCGGCGCCGGGTGATGCGTTCATGCCGACAGTCAGCGGGCGCCGGTCGGGGTCCGGGGCGAAACACGGGAACATGAGCTGGGAGAGCTGATCACCCGAGACCCGTCGCAGCGCCTCGTCGAGGTCGATCAGCCCCTCGTCGAGGAGCTG
Organism: Pseudonocardiaceae bacterium; assembly: GCA_050699815.1. Classification (GTDB taxonomy): domain Bacteria; phylum Actinomycetota; class Actinomycetes; order Mycobacteriales; family Pseudonocardiaceae. The sequence goes on from JBOHFT010000093.1 coordinate 9,067, forward strand.
GATTGCGATGGTGAACGCGGCCGCCGCGGTCCGCTTCCCCACCCTGGTCTGCAGCATCCACAACCGGCCGCGTTCGATGGTGAATTCGATGTCGCAGAGGTCGAGATAGTGCCGCTCGAGCCGCCGCATGATCTCGAGCAGCTGGTCATACGAACGCTTGTCGAGCTGCTCCAGGCCGGCCAGCGGGAGCGTGTTGCGGATGCCGGCGACCACATCCTCGCCCTGCGCGTTGGGCAGGTAGTCGCCGTAAACGCCGCCCTCGCCGGTGGCCGGGTCGCGGGTGAAGGCGACGCCGGTCCCCGAGTCGGCACCCAGGTTGCCGAACACCATCGCCACCACGCTGACCGCGGTGCCACCGTCGGACCGGAGCCGCTCCTGGCGGCGGTAGGTGACCGCGCGGGGTGCGTTCCACGACGCGAAGACCGCGCGGACCGCGAGCATTAGCTGCTCGCGGGGATCCTGCGGGAACTCGCGCCGGGTCTGCTCGCGGACCACCGACTTGTACGCGTCGACCACCGCGCGGAGCTGCGCCGGGCCCAACCCGGTCGGCACGCCGGATCCGCGGACAGCGTCGTAGGCATCGTCGAAGTGCTCCGCGGCGATGCCCAGCACGGTCTTGCCGAACATCTGGATCAGGCGCCGGTAGGAGTCCCAGGCGAATCGCTCGTCAGCGCTCGCCCTGGCCAGCCCCGCCACCGACCTGTCGTTCAGCCCGACGTTGAGCACCGTCTCCATCATCCCGGGCATCGACACCGGCGCGCCGGACCGCACCGAGACCAGCAGGGGGTCGGCCGAGTCCCCGAACACTTTGCCGATGGTCCGCTGCAACCGGTCGAGGTGCTCGTCGACCTCGGTCCAGAGCCCAGCTGGCTCGGTGCCGGTCTTCAGGTATGCCCGACACGCCTCGGTGGTAATGGTGAATCCGGGTGGCACCGGCAGGCCAAGATTGGACATCTCCGACAGATTGGCACCCTTGCCGCCCAGTAGACCGGCCATGTCCCTGCGGCCCTCGGCGAAGTCGTAGACGAGCTTGCTCACACCAAACCTCCGGACGGAACGAGAGTTCACGCGTGCCGGGCAAGCATCAGCAAGCTTGGTGGGGGCCGCTGCGGTGTCGCGTGAGTGCTGCTGTCGCTCCCGATCGGCCGCGACGAACTTCGCGTGGTTCTCCTGAATTGTCGTAGCCGTCGGTGTATCCGCCATTGGACCGATTGGAGTACGCAGTCATCATTCTTCGTCACCTCCTCGCTGAAAAGGTAAACGGGGTCAGGTTCTCAACCGTACCATTCGGTCTGGAATTTCTCCACAAGCACGATAGGCCACCAATCATAAAACTACGCACAACTATAAAACTACGCAGAGTCGCCTAACTTGGTGGCGTCGCCCCCCAATGGGTGGTTTGTATACTCTTTCGTGCTGCGGAACCCGATCCTTGCGCGCCGGGCGCATCGTGAGCTAGGATTTGGGGTAGCTCCAGGCTCGCGTCCATTCCATCGTCCATTCCATGGAGTCGGCGGTCCCCAGGATGGGCCGCTCAAGCAGTGAGTGGTTCCGAGCGAAATTCCCGTAGTAGGTCCGGCAGAGCGGCCGTGGTGGGTGTACCCAGCCCCAGCACGACCGGGCTGGTAAAAGAGTACGGGTCCTTAGAGTGGGCTCCTGCTCGGCTGAGGCATGGACCCGTCTCTCCCGCCCATGGGTTGTGAATTCCCGAAATCGCAGGAGATGTGGCTTGTCTGAAGCATGACTAAACTAACCGGGAGAGATTTTCGTGAGTGTGGACATCAAGAGTGTGGGGGTCATCGGGACCGGACTGATGGGTCAGGGCATCGCCGAGGTGGTGGTACGGGCGGGCTTCGAGGTGGTCGTATGGGGCCGCTCAGCCCGGAGCGCCGATGCCTGCCTGGCCCGGCTGGAGAAATCGCTCACCCGCCAGGTCGACAAGGACAAGCTCTCGGCGGACGAGCGCGACGCCACCCTCGCCAGGGTGCGGGCCGTCACCGACCTGGGGGAGCTGCACCTGTGTGAGCTCCTGATCGAGTCGGTCGTGGAGGACCTGGCGGTCAAGAAGCAGCTGTTCGGCGAACTCGACCGCATCTGCGGCGACGAGGCCATCCTGGCCACCAACACGTCGACCCTGCCCGTGATCGAGCTGGCCATGTCCGTGCCGCGCGCCGACCGGGTCTGCGGCCTGCACTTCTTCAACCCGGCCCCGGTGATGCCCCTGGTCGAGGTGGTACCCGCCCTGACCACTTCGGAGGAGACGGCGCTGGCGGCGTGGGTGTTTGCCACCGACTGCGGCAAGACCCCGGTGCGGGTGAAAGACCAGGCGGGCTTCATCGTCAACGCCCTGCTCTTCCCCTACCTCAACGGCGCGGTGCGGATGCTGGAGAGCGGGGTCGCCTCGAAGGACGACATCGACACGGCCATGCGTGGCGGCTGCGGATTCCCGCTGGGGCCTTTCCAGCTGCTGGACCTCGTGGGTCTGGATACGAGCGTGGCCATCCTCGACACCCTCTACGCGGAGCGCCGGGAGCCCGCGTGCGTGCCCGCCCCCTTGCTGCGGCGCATGGTCACCGCCGGCCAGCTCGGCCGCAAGAGCGGCGACGGCTTCTACGACTACCGCATGGTCGGCGCAGCCCGCTGACCCGGGTGCCCGCCGCCCAACCGGACCATCTCTCCAGACAGGACTTCGCCATGCCCGGATCACATCTGGTCGCGTCCGCCCGCACCCCCATCGGCAAGCTCGCCGGCGCGCTGGCGTCATTGTCGGCGGCTGACCTCGGCGCCATCGCCATCAGGGCCGCCCTCCAGCGAGGGGGCATCGATGCGGCCGATGTCGACCACGTCGTCATGGGACAGGTCGTGCAGGCCGGAGCGGGACAGAATCCGGCCCGCCAGGCGGCGGTGCAGGCCGGGATCCCTATGGAGGTGCCTGGGCTCACCGTGAACAAGGTGTGCCTGTCGGGGATCTACGCGATCCACCTGGCCGACCAGATGATCCAGGCCGGCCACGCCGACGTCAACGGGGGGGCCATCGCCTACGGGCACCCCATCGGCATGTCGGGCGTCCGCTTGGTGCTCACCCTGGTCGAGGAGCTGCACCGGCGGGGCGGCGGGCTGGGGGCGGCAGCCCTCTGTGGTGGCGGCGGCCAAGGCGATGCCGCCCTCGTGAAGGTGGTGACATCCCCGTGACCAACATCGTGACCAACATCGTGTCCAACAGGGTCTGCGACCAGCTGCCCGATACCGACCCGGAGGAAACGGCGGAGTGGGTGGAGTCCATCCACTCGGTCATCCAGGTCCACGGCAAGAGCCGAGCCCGGTTCCTCCTGTCCAAGCAGCTCGAGCTGGCCGCCGAGCTGGGCGTCGGGTTCCCCGGCAGCGTCATCACCCCCTACCTCAACAGCATCTCTCCCGGCCAGGAGCCCCGCTTCCCCGGTGACAAGGAGATCGAGCGACGCATCCGGGCCCTGGTGCGCTGGAACGCCGCGGTGATCGTGAGCAGGGCCAACATCGCCTCGGATGGCATCGGCGGGCACTTGTCCACCTTCGCCTCCTCGGCGTCGCTCTACGAGGTGGGCTTTAACCACTTCTTCCGGGGCAAGGACGACGGCGGAGCCGGCGACCAGGTCTTCTTCCAGGGTCATGCCTCGCCCGGGGTCTACGCCCGGGCCTACCTCGAGGGCCGGCTGGGAGAGGACGACCTCGACGGCTTCCGGCGCGAGGCCGGGGGCGGCGGCGTGTCCAGTTACCCCCACCCTCGGCTGATGCCGGAGTTCTGGGAGTTCCCCACCGTGTCGATGGGCCTGGGGCCGATCAACGCCGTTTACCAGGCCCGCTTCAACCGCTACCTGCTGCACCGGGGCGTCGCCGACACCTCGGCGTCGCGGGTGTGGTGCTTCCTGGGTGACGGTGAGTGCGACGAGCCTGAAACGCTCACCGCCCTGCCCCTGGCGGCCCGGGAGGAGCTCGACAACCTCACGTTCGTCGTCAATTGCAACCTCCAGCGCCTCGACGGGCCGGTGCGGGGCAACGGCAAGATCATCCAGGAGCTCGAGGGAGTGTTCCGGGGGGCGGGCTGGAACGTGATCAAAGTGGTCTGGGGCTCGGACTGGGACCCGCTGCTGGCCGCGGACATCGACGGGGTGCTGCTCGACAAGCTCGAGGCCACGGTCGACGGCGAGTTCCAGAAGTACGCGGTGGAGTCGGGTGCCTACCTCCGTCAGCACCTGTTCGGTCCCGACCCGCGGCTTGCTGCCATGGTTGCGCACCTCTCCGACGATGACCTGGTCGCCATGCGCCGTGGTGGCCACGATCACGCCAAGCTCTACGCGGCCTACCGGGCCGCGGTCGAGCACCAGGGCGCGCCGACGGTGATCCTGGCGAAGACGGTGAAGGGCTGGTGCCTCGGGCCCGAGATCGAGGGCCGCAACGCCGCCCACCAGATCAAGAAGATGAACCCGACCCAGACGGGGTCGCTTCGGCAGCGGCTGGGGGTTCCCGACGCGGTGGTCGACGCGGTGCTGCCCGACGAGGCCGTGCCCGACAAGGTCCGCCAGGCGACGGCACCGACCTACTACCGCCCCCCCGAGGGCTCGGCCGAGCACGACTACCTGATCGCTCACCGCCGGCGCCTGGGTGGCTCGCTCCCCCGGCGCATGGTGCGGGCCAAGCTGATCGGCCAACCCGACCCAGCTATCTTCGAGGAGTTCCGCGGCGGTTCCCAGGACCGCGCCGTGTCGACCACCATGGGCTTCACCGCGCTGCTGCGGGGGTTGCTGCGGGACAAGACCATCGGCTCACGGATCGTGCCCATCATTCCGGACGAGGGCCGCACCTTCGGCATGGACGCCCTGTTCGCCTCGGTGAAGATCTACGCCCATGCGGGCCAGCGCTATGACCCGGTCGACGGGGCTATGCAGCTCAGCTACCGGGAGAGCCCCCAGGGCCAGATCCTGGAGGAGGGCATCACCGAGGCTGGCGCGATGGCCAGCTTCACCGCCGCCAGCACCGCGTATGCCACCTGGGGCGAGCCCATGGTGCCCTTCTACGTCTTCTACTCGATGTTCGGCTTCCAGCGCGTAGGCGATGCCATCTGGGCCGTCGGCGACATGCGGGGCCGGGGCTTCCTGCTGGGGGCGACGGCCGGGCGCACCACGCTCAACGGCGAGGGGCTCCAGCACCAGGACGGCCACAGCCTGGTGCTGGCGTCGACCGTCCCCAACCTGGCCGCTTACGACCCGGCCTTTGCCTACGAGGTGGCCACCATCGTGCGCGACGGGCTGGCCCGCATGTACGGCGACGAACCCGAGGACGTCTTCTACTATCTGACCCTCTACAACGAGAACTATCCGATGCCAGCCAGGCCCGAAGGTGCCGAAGAGGGCATCCTGCGGGGCATCTACCGCGTCAGCCCCGGGATCGGCCCAGGAGGAATCGGTACCGGGCGACCGGCGATCATTCTGTTCAGCGGCTCCGCCCAGGGCGCGGCACGGGAGGCGCAGCGGCTTTTGGCTGCCGACCACGACGTGGCCGCCGAGCTGTGGAGCGTGACCTCCTACAAGGCCCTGCGGGAGGACGCCCTGGACACCGAGCGGTGGAACCGCCTCCACCCGGCGGAGACGGCCCGCACGCCCTACGTCACCGAGGCGCTGTCGGCGAGCGAAGGTCCCGTGGTGGCGGTCAGCGACTTCATGAAGATGGTGCCCGACCAGGTGGCCCGCTGGATCCCCGGCCACTTCAGCTCGCTGGGCACCGACGGCTACGGCCGCTCCGACACCCGCACCGCCCTGCGCCGGCACTTCGAGACCGATGCCGCCCACGTGGTGGTGGCTGTGCTCAAGGCGCTGGCCGACAGGGGCGATGCCAAGGCCGAGGAGGTGGCCGACGCCATCGTCACCTACGGCATCGACGCCGAGGCTATGTCGCCTCGCCTCGCCTGATGGCGGGGCCCCTCACCGCTGGTGCACGTAGCTGCCGGGGGCGCCGGCGAGGGGCGGGTTCGCCGTGCTCCCCATCGGCGGAGGTGGCCGACGGGCGCCAGCCCGGGTGGCGATCCAGTCCGCCCAGTCCTGCCACCACGATCCCGCGTGCTCGGTGGCACCGGCCAGCCAGGCGGCGGGGTCGGCGGGCAGGTCCTCGTTGGTCCAGTACACCCGGCGGGAGCCGGGCGGGTTCACGATACCGGCGATGTGCCCGGCGGCGCTGAGGACGAACCGGGTGGCGCCGCCGAGGAGCGTGGTGCCCGCGTACGACGACCTCCACGGGGCGATGTGGTCCTCCTTGGCCGAGAGCAGGTAGATGTCGGAGGTGACCTGGCCCAGGTCCAGCCGGGTCCCCGCCAGCGACATCTTGCCCCGGGCCAGCTCGTTGTCCAGGTAGCAGCAGCGCAGGTAGAACGAGTGCATGTCCGCAGGCATCCGGGTGCCGTCGGCGTTCCAGGCCAGGATGTCAAAGGCCGGCGGCTGCTCGCCCATGAGCCAGCCGCTGACCACGTAGTTCCAGACGAGGTCGCGGGCCCGCAGCAGGTCGAACATGGTTGCCATCTCGGTCGAGTCGAGGTAGCCGCGGCGCAGCATCCGCTTGTTGAGGTGCTCGACCGAGGCCCGGCCGAGGAAGTGCCCCATCGGCCCGGGCTCGGTGAAGTCGACGAGCGTGTTGAGGAGCGTGGCCGAGCGGACGCTCGGGTCGCCGGTGGCGGCCAGGTGGGCGAGGAGCATGGTGGTGAGGGTGCCGCCCAGGCACAGCCCGACCATGTTGACCTGCTCGGACCCGGTGATCTCGGTGATCACCTGGAGGGCGGTGCGGGGACCGTGGAGCAGGTAGTCGTCGAGGGCCACGTGGCGCATGGACTCGTCGGGGTTGCGGTAGCTGATGGCGAAGACGGTGTGGCCGTGAGTGACCGCCCACTCCGCGAAGCTGCGGCCCGGGGCCAGGTCCATGATGTAGTACTTGTTGATCCAGGGGGGGCTCAGCAGGAGGGGGACCTCGAACACCGTCTCGGTCTGGGGTGCGTACTGGATCAGCTCCATCAGGTCGTTGCGGAAGACCACCTGGCCCGGGGTGGCGGCGAGGTTGTCCCCCACGTGGAACGCCGACAGGTCCACCTGGCTGGGTTTCCCGCCGTTGTTGGCGGCATCGTGGACCACGTTGCGCAGCCCGGCCACCACCGAGCGCCCCCCGCTCTCGAACGCCCGCCGCAGCGCCGCGGGGTTGCTCCAGAGGAGGTTGGTGGGGGCGAGGGCCTCGACCAGCAGGCCCACCACGTAGTCGGCCTTCTTCGCGGTGTGCTCCTTGAGGTCGGCCGCGTCGACCAGCTCGTGCATGAAGCCCGCCCAGGCCAGGTACGCCTGCTGGAGGCCGAAGAACCATGGGTTGCGCTCCCAGGCCGGGTCGCGGAATCGCCGGTCGCCGTCCGCGGGCTGCCGCGGGCCGCGGGGCGCCTTCCCCAGGGCTCGGGCCGCAACAGCCCAGCCGACCTGCACCAGCTCTGCCCCAAAGCGGCCGGCGGCCCCGAACGCGGGCGCCGGGCGGGCGACGAGGGCAGCGCCGAGCTCGGTGAGGGTCTGGCCGAACCCCACCGGGTCCACCGAGCCGAACCCAGCCAGCAGCCCCACCTCGGGCCCGAGCGCCTCGGCAGCCGCGACCCCGGCAGCCGCTGCCGCGGGCTGTTGCGGGCCGGTGGCGTCACGCCCGCCGGTTGGCATCCAGGAAGCTGCGGTAGACACGGAGGAGGGCCCCTTTCTGGTCCCCGGTGAGGTGGGGGTCGTTGCGGATGGCGGCCTCGGTCCCCGGCGGCTCGTCGGTGCCTTCCCCAGTGGTCGGGTCCTGCTCGAACAGGCCGGCCTGCGCCAGCATAACCTTGGTCGAGAGGTCCAAGGCCCGGGCGATCGACCGCAGGACCCGCACTGACGGCGCGTGCAGGCCCCGCTCGATCTGGCTCAGATAGGCGTTGGAGACGTTGGTGCGCCTCGCCATCTCCCTCAGTGAGAGGTTGGCGAGCTCGCGCTGGGCACGAAGGAAGCTGCCGAACGCCTCGAAGTGCGGTGGCAACGGGTCGTCGGTCACGATCTCATGCTGGTCTACTGCTGGTGCGGCCGACCCGGCGGGGAGGGGCTGACGCGCCCCTTCCCCCGCCTGGCGGGACCGGTAGTCAGACCTTGGCCGACGCTGCTTTCGCCTTCTCGCTGTTCATCGTCTGGGCGGTCGTCTGGGCGGTCGCCTCCTGGGCGGCCTTGGCGGCCGGCAAGGCGGCCTCGAAGACCTGGGCGGCGAACTCCCGCTGGCTCGCCATCATCCGCTCGGTGAAACCGAACGCGCG
>JBOHFT010000094.1:0-17359 GCA_050699815.1 Pseudonocardiaceae bacterium
GCGGTCAGCTGCCGCACCAGCGCCTCGTCCACACCGCCCACCGGCTCAGCCGGCACATCCATCGCCACCACAGTCACAGATACCTCTTCCGCCTCAGGAGTTACACCGTTGATCTTACAGTCCCCAACCTCGCAGTAGGCGCCATCCACCTCACCGGCAGACGCGACATCACCGAGACCACCAGATGGGCAACCCGCTTCATGGACCGATCCTTCAAGATCCTCAACCTCATATGATCTTGGAACGCCCCTGCCGATCATGCCGGGCGCCGATCCGGTGGCGGCGCTGGTTCGGGAATTGGTCGACGCGGCCAAGCAGTTCAGGCTGGGTTGGTCGGTGCCGCAGCTTCGCGACCGGCTTGACGAGGGCGGCCTGACCGGTCTGGCCGAGGAGCTGCTACAAGCCGACCCGAAGGGTCCTCGGCGGCGGCTGCTGGTCGTGGTGGACCAGTTCGAGGAGCTGCTCACCAAGACCGCCTCTGGTAACCGGGCCCGGTTCGCCGAGCTGCTGGGTCCTGCGTTGGCTGGTCCGGTGCAGCTGGTGGGCACGCTACGGCCGGAGTTCCTCGACCAGCTGCTGGCTGACCCGCACCTGCCCGTGCTGCCGACGCAGGTCTACCTGCTGCGACCGCTGCGCCGGGAGGCGCTACGTGACGTGATCGAAAAGCCCGCCCGGCTGGCCGGGATCAACGTGGAGCCGTCTCTGGTGGTCCAGCTGGTCAGGGACACGGACGCCGGAGAAGCCTTGCCACTGCTGGCGTTCACCCTGAACCAGCTCGCCGACGGGGTCAGCCGTGGTAATCACCTACCGGCCGCGCGGTATGAGCAGCTAGGCGGGGTTCAGGGGGCGTTGACCCACCAGGCCGACAAGGCCCTGGCTGCCGCAGTGACCACGGGCGGACGGAGCCGTGCGGAGGTGATCCGCGGGGTGCTGAGGCTGGTCACCGTGAATGAGCAGGGCCACCCGATCCGGTGGCGGGTTCGCCGTGACGAGCTGCCCGCTGCGGTGAGCACTGAGCTGGACGCCTTCGTGGCCAAGCGGCTGCTGACCATTGACATCGACCACGACACCGCAGTGATCGGTGTCGCCCACGAAGCCTTCTTGTCCGCCTGGCCCCCGCTGGCTGAGGCCATCACCACATCGGGGGCCGCCCTGCGGGTCCGCCGTGCTGTGGACCACGCCGCCTCGGAATGGCACGAGCATGGTCGCTCACCGGACTGGTTGTGGGTCGGTGGTCAGCTGGCTGCGGCCGTCGCCGTTATCGATGCTCGGATCTGCCCGGCCGACGCTGCGCCACCGGGACGACAAGGCTGGTCGCGCTGGCTATCGCGGCGCCAGGTACTGGTCACCGATCGGGTCGACCTTGATGCGCAAGCTCGTGACTTTCTGCACGCCAGCATGCGCCACGACCGCTACCTCCGCCGCCGCTTAATCATCGGCTTGTCGGGGCTGGTCGTCGTCGCTCTGGCCGCCGCAGGCGTCGCGGTTTACCAGCGAGTTGAGGCGCAGCATCAGCAACGAATCGCCACTGCCCGCCAGTTGATCGCCCAGGCCGACGCCAGCCGGGAGACCGACCCACGGACCGCGTTACTGCTCGGGATCGCAGCCGAGGGCATCCGTTCTGGTGGTGAGGCCCAGGCGAGCCTGGCCACTACGCTCATCACCACCCGCTACGCAGGTACCCTCGCCGACCACGCCGACCCGGTGACCTCGATGGCGTTCGCGCCCGACGGGCGCACCCTGGCCACCGGCGTCTCCGACGGCACCGTGGTCCTACGAGATGTCACCGACCCGGCCCGGACCCGGCAATCCTGGAAAGGCCATACCAGCGCGGTCTCCTCGGTGGCGTTCGCTCCGGACGGACGCACCCTGGCCACCGCCAGCGGCGACAAGGCCGTGATCCTGTGGGATCGCACCGGCCTGACCTGGATCCCGCGACCCCCGTTGCGCCATGACAGCGCGGTGTCCTCGGTAGTGTTCGCTCCGGACGGGCGCACCCTGGCCACCGCCAGCTTCGACAGCGGCACCGTGCTGCTGTGGGATCTCGCCGATCCGGCCCGGCCCGTGCAGCGCCTGGTCGGCGGTGCCGACACGGTGTTCTCGGTGGCGTATTCCCCCGATGGTCGCACGTTGGCCACCGGGGATTCTGATGGCCACGCCGCCCTATGGGACCTCGCCGACCCGGCCTCGCCCCCACGGATCCTGAAAGGCCATGCCAGCGCGGTGAACTCGGTAGCATTCGCCCCCGACGGCCGCACCCTGGCCACCGGCGGCGACGACAGCACCGCCCGGCTGTGGGATCTCACCGACCAGGCCCAGCCGAAGGTGCTCGAGCCGCCCCACATTCGCAGAGTGACCGCCGTGGCGTTCGCGCCTGATGGGCGCACGCTGGCCACGGCCAGCGACGACAGCACTGCCCGGCTGTGGGATCTCACCAACCAGGCCCAGCCGCAGCTGCTCGGGCCGACTCTGACCGGCCACACCAGCAGAGTGACCGCCGTGGCCTTCGCTCCCCGCGGGCCAACCGTGCTGGCCACCACCAGCTCCGATGACACGGCGATCCTGTGGAATCTCACCGACCTGTTCCAGCCGCGGCGGCTGGGGCAGAACTTGACTGGACAGCCCAGCCCCGTGGACTCCGTCATGTTCACCCCCGATGGGCACGCCCTGGACATCACCACCTCCGACGGCACCGTAATCCAGCGAGAGGTGCTCCCCCCGGACCATCCCCGCATCGGATCACCCCGGACCCGTCCCAGCCGCACGGTGGCCCTGGCGGCGGCCCCTGACGGAAACACCGAGGTCACGGCTGGCAGCGATGGTGATGTGATGCTGTGGGATCGCACTGGTCGGGCTCGACCCAGGAGTCTTGGGCCTCCATTGACCGGCCACCGCAGGCTGGTGACCGCTGCGGCGTTCGCCACCGACGGCCGCACCCTGGCCACGGCCAGCGACGACGGTGATGTGATGCTGTGGGATCTCACCGACCGAACCGAGCCCAGGAGTCTGGGGCCGCGGCTGACCGGCCACCGCAGGCTGGTGACCGCTGCGGCGTTCGCCACCGACGGGCGCACCCTGGCCACGGCCAGCGACGATGGCACCGTGGTGCTCTGGGATCTGACCGACCGCGCTCAGCCCCGCCCGCTCGGGAGGCCACTGACCGGCCACGCAGGTTCGGTGGCCGCCGTGGCGTTCACTCCGGACGGGAACACCTTGGCCACAGGTGGCTTCGACGCCACCGTGATCCTGTGGGACCTCACGGCCCTCCACGAGCTCCGAGATAACGCGACGAAGCGCGCTTGCACTATCACCGGGCGGGGTCTCGATCGCACTGAGTGGGATCACTATATCCCAGGATTTCGCTACCAGGACACTTGTATCCGATAACCACCGAAAGAGATGGTTTGCGATGACGCGTCCTACCCATCAGACCGCCGTGGCGCTCTTCGCCGCAGTCACTACCCTGCTGGTCGCGTCCGGGTGCATCCGGGGCGCCGTAGACAGTGGAACAAACAGCGGCATCGATGATCCACAAGTGTTGGTTTTCGCTACGGTGCCCAGCGATCGACCACCCGGACAGCGGCAGGACCAGCAACCGATCATCGAGATGCTAGGAAGAGAGACCGGCAAAGAGATTCATTTCCGAATTGGCACCGATTATGCCGCAATCATCAGGGAACTGCGCGACCAAAAATCGATATCGCCGATCTCGGACCGTTCACCTACGTGCTCGCCAAACAGCAGGGTGCCGAGATCACCGCGGTGGCTGCCCGGGCGGAAAAGAAGGGCGATGACCCAGGATACCAGTCTTACGGCTTCACCCAGACCGATTCACCAATCCAGAATTTGGCAGACTTCCGTGGCAAGAAAATCTGTTTTGTGGACCGCAGTTCCACCTCCGGATACCTGTATCCCAGCGCCGGTCTGCGCACCGTGGACATCGAACCAGAAAAAGACACGATACCGTTTTTCGCCGGTCGCCACGACGCCTCAGTCCTCACGGTGGCCAACCGTCAGTGTGATGCCGGTTTCACACTCGACAGGATGGTCGACTGGCAGTTGATCGAGCGGGGCCAGCTTCAGCCGGGCCAGATCCGCACGGTGTGGAAATCGGAGAAAATTCCCGGCCCGCCCTTGGTGATCGCCGACCATCTGGATTCGGGGCTGCGCAAGCAGCTGACCACAATACTCCAGGAAAAAGCCAACGCTGACTACCTGCGGGCGAACGGTTTCTGCCAGGGTGAATGCACGATTGCCGACGGATTCGCCTACGGCTACCAACCGGCCACTGACGCCGATTACGACAGCGTGCGCGAGCTCTGCCGGAAGATCCAGAGCAAGTCCTGCACCGAAGGCTGACCCTGCGCAGGCGGCACCGGTCAGCGTGCGGCCTCCAGGGTGGTCGACCACAGCTGGGCACCGGCGCGGTCGCGCAGCGAGACCCGCATCGTCGCTCCGCCCGGCGCCACCTCGACCTCGCCGAAGTGCTGGAACCCGTCCAGCGGCGGCGTGTTCGGCGCCGGCGGCGCCGAGACGAACTCCACCACCGGCCCGAACGTCGCGTCCAGCCGGTTGGGCCCGAACCCGCCGGCGTGCAGCGGGCCGGACACGAACTCCCAGAACTCGCCGAACTCGGTGAAGGCCGCGCCGGCCGGTGAGTACCGGTGCGCCGCGGTGTAGTGCACGTCGGCGGTCAGCCAGACGACATTGCGCACTCGGCGCCGGTGCAGCGAGTGGAGCACCCAGGCGATCTCCGCCTCGCGCCCCGACGGCGGCCCGTCCACCCCGTTGGCGACGGCCTCCCACGCGGTGCCGTCCGGGACCAGCAGACCAATCGGCATGTCCGACGCGACGACCTTCCATGTCGCCCGCGACGCGGCCAGCGCGTGCACCAGCCACCGCGCCTGCCGCTCACCGAGGATCCGCTCGAACGGTGCGGTGTTCGCGCTGTTGGCGTCCCGGTAGGACCGCATGTCGATCACGAAGACCTCCACGTGCGGCCCGTAGGGCAGCCGCCGGTAGATCCGCCCGTCCACGGCCCGCCGCGGGTCCAGCGGCACCCACTCCTGGAATGCCCGCAACGCCCGCGCGGCGAGCACGTCCACCCGCCGCTCGGTGTAACGGTCGTCAGTGAGGACCTCGCCCGGGTACCAGTTGTTGGTCACCTCGTGGTCGTCCCACTGGTTGACCTGCGGCACGGCCGCAGCGAACCCGCGCAGGTGCTCATCGAGCAGGTTGTAGGCGTATTGACCGCGGAACTCGGCGAGTGTCTCGGCCACCTTCGACTTCTCCGGGGTGACGACGTTGCGCCAGATCCGCCCGTCGGCCAGGGTGACGGTCTCGCGCAGCGGTCCGTCGGCGTACACGGTGTCGCCGTTGCAGATAAAGAAGTCCGGGTCGCGCTCCCGCATCGCGGCGAAGATCCGCATGCCGCCGTCGTCGGGGTTGATGCCCCACCCCTGCCCCGCGATGTCGCCCGACCAGACGAACCGGACCCCCTCATCGCGGGCGGGCCGGACCCGGAACGAGCCGGTCACCGGCTCGCTCGCCGACCGCCCGTCCAGGTCCTCGGCCGTCACGCGGTAGTACACGGCCCGGCCGCGGTCACCGCGCACGCGCACCCGTCCGGTGTAGTCGGTGCCCGCGGTCAGCACCGGACCGGCGATCCGGTACGCGTTTCTCAGGTCGGGCCGGGCCGAGACCTCGATAAGCAGCCGCGACGGCCGGTCCGCGCGGGCCCACACCAGCCCGGACCGCTCCAGCACGTCGCCGGACGCACGCCGTGGGTCAGGACCGGGCGGCCCGTGCGGAGCAGGGCGGGTCCAGCCGCAGCGGGGGTGGCTGCGCCGATCGGGAGGCCGACCGCAAGCCCGCCGATCACAGTGGTGCGCAGCAGAGTACGCCGGTTGAAGACGGGACCAGGTGTCATGCCGGGTGTGTAACCCTTCCGGGTGAACACCCGGCAGCCGTCTCCCGCGCCTGCCAGTGAACTCCTGACCAACCAGCGACCCCACGCTGACGGCTCACAGCGTCGCTGGTTGTGGACACGAGGCCCGGCAAGGCGCACGATCGATTACACCGTGAAAGCAGTCGAGCACTTCACCGCATTGCTGGCCGGGCGCGGGCCTGGGCCTGAGCTCGACGTGGGCGCGCTGGCGATCGCCGCCGGCGCGGATCCGGAGCTCGACGCCGGCCCGTCGCTGCGCCAGCTGGATCGGCTGGCCGACAACGTCGGCTCGCTCGAGACGCTCATCCACCGGCTGTTCACCGAGGTGGGTTTCGCCGGCGACACCACGCGCTACTACGACCCACGCAATTCGCTGCTGGATCAGGTGATCGGCCGCAGGCTGGGTATCCCGATCACACTGTCGGTCATCTGCATCGAGGTCGGGCGCCGCGCCGGGTTGTCACTGGAAGGCGTCAGCATGCCCGGCCACTTCTTGGTCCGGCCGATGGCCACCGACCACTACCTCGACGCGTTCCACGGCGGTTCGCTGCTCGACCTCGCCGGTTGCGAGGCACTGTTCCGCGCCTCGACCCAGGCAGGCCCGAATGTCCGGTTCGGGCGGCACCTCCTCACTTCATCACCCAGAAGGGCGATTTTCGCGCGCATTCTGGAGAACCTGCGGGTGGCCTACCGGCGCCTCGGACAGCCCGCGGATCTGGAATGGGTGTTGCGGATGCGCCTGGCACTGCCCGGGGCGGGAGCCCCAGAGCTCATCGAGCTCGGCAATACCCTCGGCCGCCAGGGCCGTTTCCGCGACGGCGCCAGGTTCCTCGAGTCGCAGATCCCCCAGTGGCCACAGCACGCGGAGCTCCTCGAACAGACCGCACGCGGCCTGCGAGCCCAGCTCAACTGAACTCGCCCTGCGCGGTGGCCCAGCGCAGCGCGGGCGGGCAGAACAGCAGCACCAGCACGGCCACACAGAACGCCGCGGCGGGCAGCCCGTAAGCAGGCTGGGCGGAAGGGCCCGCGGCGTACCAGCAGACGCCGAGCAGCAGCAGCTGAGCGACGACGGCCGGAGTGCGAGCTGCGCGCCGGCCCCGCACCAGATGTGCGCCGACGGCGAGCAGGATGGCCCCGAAGCCGCCCACCCAGGCCGCGGTGGCCAGAGTCGGCACCGGGTCGATGGCTCCGCGGACCGCCACGACGAGCAGCCCGACCGCCATCGCGATACCGGCCAAGCCTTGCAGCCCGACGAGCCCGCCCGCGGCCTGCACCGAGCGGGGGACGGCGGCCACCGCAGCAGATTAGCCGCCCTGGGACGGCCCTGAGCTGGCGCACCCAGGCGCAAAACTGGGGCGAAACGTTCTGCCGGGCGGTGTCGTTAGATCTGGTAGGGCTAGCTGCCGGGAAGTCCAGCGACCGACTCGGCCGGTGGACTTCCCGGGCGATGCACCGTGGTGAACCTGCCGCGGTCTCGGAGCGGGCAGTCGTGTGCCGCGGCGGCAGGATGTCGCGTCAGGCGATCGTGACGCGCAGCTAGGCCGCGGGTAG
The DNA here is from genome assembly GCA_050699815.1 of Pseudonocardiaceae bacterium. Taxonomy (GTDB): domain Bacteria; phylum Actinomycetota; class Actinomycetes; order Mycobacteriales; family Pseudonocardiaceae. Next base: position 7,499 of record JBOHFT010000094.1, read on the forward strand.
GGCTTCTGAATCGATTTCACATGCGGTTGGCAGTTCCAACTGGCGGGTGACCGCTGGGTGAATTGACTCGCTGCGTCCGTGATACCTCTTGACATCACGGGCGATTGTGAAAGCATTCACAAGCCCAAAACGACAGACGATGACAGCGTTGGGGCACTGCGATCACCAGCGCGATCGATGAGGAGCAAGCATCATGGACTGGCGCCACCACGCGGCCTGCCGAGACGAGGACCCGGAGCTGTTCTTCCCCGTGGGAACCAGCGGTCCCGCTCTGCTGCAGATCGCCGAGGCGAAGACCGTCTGCCGGCGCTGCCCGGTTAATGCTGATTGCCTTAATTGGGCACTCGGCTCCGGGCAGGATGCTGGTGTATGGGGCGGCATGAGCGAGGACGAGCGACGCGCCCTCAAGCGGCGTAACGCTCGTACCGGGGCCCGTACCGGCGCCTGATCCGCGCACGTAGCACGACCGGCGAAGGGCCTGGCACACACTCTGCCAGGCCCTTCGTTATGGGGTGTGACCGTCAGCGGTGCGCCGTCAGCGGTAGTCGCAGCACCGCCACGGTGCCGTGGGGCTGCCTGCGCTGCAGGTCCAGCGATCCTCGTAGCTCGGAGCCGACCAGGGTACGCACGATCTGCAGTCCCAGTCGTTCGGCTCGTTCCAGCGAGAAGTCCGGCGGAAGCCCGCGGCCGTCGTCGGAGATCATCACCTCCAGCACACCTGCGGACCGCTCGGCGCGAAGCACCACCTCACCGCTCAGGCCCGGCTCAAAGGCGTGCTCCAGGGCGTTTTGCACCAGTTCCGTGACCGCCATGACCAGCGGCGTGGCGAACTCGGCAGCCAACACCCCGAAGGCGCCTTCCCTCCTGACGACGACCCGGCTCGCCTCCCCGGACACCTCGGCGATCATCGGGAGCACCTTGTCCACGACCTCGTCGATGTCCACCCGCTCGTCGACGGAGATGGACAGCGTCTCGTGCACCATGGCGATGGACGCCACCCGGCGCACGGACTCCTGCAGCGCCTGGCGGGCCTCGGCATTCGTCGTACGGCGGGATTGCAGCCGGAGCAGCGCGGCCACCGTCTGCAGGTTGTTCTTCACCCGGTGGTGGATCTCCCTGATCGTGGCGTCCTTGGACAACAGCGCGCGGTCCCGGCTGCGCACCTCGGTCACGTCGCGGACCAGCACCAGCGCCCCGGCCGGCTCGCCTCGCGGGCGCAGCGGCAGCGCGCGGAACAGCATCGTGGCGCCGTCCGCGTCGGCCTCGATCCGCCGGCTCGGGCTGCCCTCGACCGCGGCGCGGATCCGCTGGGCGACCTCGGCGGCGTCGAACGGGTCAGTGATCAGCCGGCGAGTCAACAGCGCGAGCTGTTCCCCCCGGAGATCCGCGGCGTGCCCCATCCGGTGATAAGCAGACAGCGCATTGGGGCTGGCGTAGATCACAATCCCGGTGGGATGCAGCCGGAGCAAGCCGTCACCCGCTCGCGGGCCACCTTGGCGGTCCGGGGTGGTGCCGGAGTCCGGGAAGGTGCCGTCGGCCAGCATCTGGCACAGGTCCGCCGCGATGCCCAGATACGCGATCTCCAGCGGGCTCGGCACCCGAGGCACCGCCAGGTTCGCCTCCCGCCCGACGACGGCGATCTGCCGCTGCGCCAGCCGTACCGGCACCGCCTCGCGACGCACCGGAACGCCATTGAGCCAGCGCGGCGCCTCATCCCGCACGATGCAGCCTTCTCCCAGCGCAGCACGCAGCCAACGGCACTCGATGTCCGCGGCACGGGTGCCGACCACGTCCTCGGGATGGGCGGTGGGGCCGGTAGTGGGCCGGACATGGGCCACGCACAGGAAGTCCTGCGCCAGAGGACCGGCGGCGTCAGCGACGTCACTGACGTCAGTGACGTTCAACGGAACCCACATCAGCAGGTCAGCGAAGGACAGGTCAGCGAGTAACTGCCACTCGGCGACGATCCGCTGCAGGTGACCGACCGCCGCACCAGGCAGCTGGGTGTGCTGGCCGAGTAACTCGCTCAGCGTCGACACTGAAGCTCACCCACCTGAAGCTCACCTGCCTGAAGCTCACCTGCCTGAAGCTCACCTGCCTGAAGCTCACCTGCCTGATGAGGATCTCACTCGACGACGGCGATCAAGTCGCCCTGCTGCACCACGTCGCCCTCCGAGACCGCCACTTTCGCGACGGTTCCGTCGACCTCGGACAAGACCGGGATCTCCATCTTCATCGACTCGAGGATCACCAGCGTGTCACCACCAGAAACCGCGTCGCCCTCGGCGACCACGACCTTCCACACACTGGCCACCATCTCGGCCCGGATCTCCTCAGTCATGAATCAGCCTCTCTCGACGCCCCGGCACCGCCATCCAACCACGGTCGGCGGAACTGTTATGGCGCACCGTGACACACTCGGCCACGACCACCGTCAACCGCACCCATCGATCCATCGAACAGAGAGGACAGCCGCTGTGTCCAAGCGGGGCCGCAAGAAGCGTGACCGGAAGAAGAACGCCGCCAACCACGGCAAGCGTCCGAACAGCTGACGTCCGACGCGGGCCCGTCGAGGCACGGGCGGGCCCGCTGGTGTCTCAGCGCTCGCTGCGCTCGACGGTCACCTCCGCGGCGAGGACGGCTGGGCGCGTCATGATCTCCCGGATCGACTGGCGCAACCGCTGCTTGAGCGCGTCGGGCGCATGATCGCCACCGCACTTACGGGCCAGCAACGCCTTGAGGTGCTCATCGAGACCGAGCTCCGCCAGGCACGGACCGCACTCGTCCAGATGACGCCGCAGCAGTTCCCGCCGCTCATCGTTGCACTCGTTGTCCAGGAACAGCCACAGCTCGGCGAGTACCTCGCCACAGTCGGTCTCGTGCGGATCTCCGCAGCTCATGACGCGACCTCCGCATCGCGCAAAAAGCCCCGTTCGCGGGCCACCCCGGTGAGCATGTCGCGCAGCTGCTTGCGTCCCCGGTGCAACCGCGACATCACGGTGCCAATCGGGGTGCCCATGATCTCGGCGATCTCCTTGTACGCGAAACCCTCGACATCGGCCAGGTAGACGGCCATCCGGAAGTCTTCTGCCAGCTGGCCCAAGGCGTCCTTGACGTCAGAGTCGGGCAAGCGGTCCAGTGCTTCCATCTCCGCCGAGCGCAGGCCCGACGAGGTGTGCTGCTCAGCCTGGGCGAGCTGCCAGTCGGTGATCTCCTCGGTGGGTTGCTGAGCTGGCTGGCGCTGCCGCTTACGGTACCCGTTGATGTAGGTGTTGGTCAGGATGCGGTATAGCCACGCCCTCAGGTTGGTGCCCGGGCGGAAGGACTTGAAGGCACTGTATGCCTTGAGATAGGTCTCCTGTACGAGATCCTCGGCGTCGGCTGGGTGGCGGGTCATCCGCAGCGCCGCCGTGTAAAGCTGGTCCAGGAAGGGCATCGCGTCCCGCTCGAAACGCGCGGTGCGCTGCTCGGGCGTTTCGAGTTGGGTGGGTTCGGCGCTGTCGGCTGCGATCACTCCGACCTCCCCTATGCCCAGGTGTGCATTGGTGGTCGAGGGTACGCGCTGGCCGGGCGCTTGGCCCGGCGAAGTAAGTCTGCGTTGCCGCGTCACGCGGTCGCGCGTTGGGTTGCGGAGCTGCTGGACTGTCGGTGCCACGGCCCGAGCAACGCCGCACACAGCGGCCGCATTCCGCGCGCAGCGGCTACCCGATCCATTGCACACTTTGTGATGCACACGTATGCTTCTCGTATGCGAACTCGGGTGACCGTCACAGTGGACCAGGAGGTGGTGGCAGCGGCGGAAGCCGCGGTCGCGGCGGGTCGGGCACCGTCGGTGAGCGCCTGGGTCGCCCAGGCGATGGCCGAACGTGCCCGACGCGAGAGCCTCCGTGATGTTCTCGCCGAGATCCGGGCCGAGCTCGGGCCCGCCACCGAGGAGGAGACGGCGTGGGCACGCAGCGTCCTCGGCCAGTAGTCCTCGACGCCGGTGCGCTCATCGCGATCGAGCGGGCAGACCGCCGGATCGTGCGGCTGCTGGAGCTCGCCGATCAGATACACGTGCCGGGCGCCGTCGTCGCCCAGGTGTGGCGCAACCCGGCCCGGCAGGTCCGGCTGGTCCGGGTGCTCGCCACCGACGAGGTGACGATCGCGCCGCTGGACGGCGCGGAGGCGCGGGCGGTCGGGCAGCTATGCGGCGCGTCGGACACAGCCGACGTCGTGGACGCGTCGGTGGTGCTGCTGGCGCGGCGAGTCGCTGGGGTGGCGGTGACGAGCGACTCGGGCGACCTGCGACGCATCGACCCCGGACTAGATCTCATCGAATGCTGACCGCTGCAGCCACTGCGCCACTGCGCGTTCCACCGCGCTGGGGTCGGCCTTGAGCGAGTGGTCACCGGGCAGCAGCACGACTTCCCGCCCGGCGGCGGGCTCTGGGCGACCGAAGGGATCCCGCTCGCCCTGCACGACCAGCACCGGCACGTCCACCCCAGCCAGCTCGCCCATCCGGCTGCGATCGGGCCGACCCGGTGGATGCACGGGGAAGGCCAGGCACAGCACGGCCACGGCACCCCCCGCCGCCGCGGTGCGGCAGGCCACCCTGGCCCCCGAAGACCGGCCCCCGAAGATCAGTGGGAGTCCGGCGAAGACCCCGTCCGCCAGGTGCGCGGCGACGGCCAGCCACGCCTCGTCGAGCTGCCGGGCTGGGGCCGGGGCACGCCGGCCCGCGACCCGGTAGGGCTGCGTGATCAGCGCCACGTGCATCCCGATGGCGATCGCCGACCTGGTGGCGGCCACGAGATCGGGGGCGTCGATGGAGCCACCCGCACCATGCCCGAGCAACAGCGCCGCACCATGCCCGAGCAACAGCGCCGCACCGTGGCCGAACAGCAGCTCGACGCGGGCCGGGCCGGGCGGCGTCACGACGGTCAGTCCGGTCACCGGACCTGGTCCAGGTTCACCAGCGCGGGCTGCTCCGGTTCGATCCGTTCGACCAGCTCAGGGCCGCCGCGGCGGACGTCGTTCACCGCCGTGGATACCGGCCGCAGCTCCAGCCCAGCCACCAGCTCCGGGGGAGATGGGGCGAGCAGCCGGCTGGGATCGTCGCAGTCCGGATCCAGCCAGGCCTCCCATGCCCTGGCGGGCAGGATCAGCGGCATCCGGTCGTGGATCTCGGCCAGCGGACCCGCCGCGTCAGTGGTCAGCACCGCGCAGGTCACCAACGGGGGTGCCGCGGCATCCGGGCCCCGCCAGGTCGACCACAACCCGGCCAGGGCGAGCCCCGAGCCGTCCGCTGGGGTGATGAAGAACGGCTGTTTGCGGCTTCCGGGTGCGGCCTGCCACTCGTACCAGCCGTCGGCCGGCAGCAGGCAGCGCCGCCGGGCCACCGCGTCGCGGAACGCGGGTTTGGTGGCGGCACTCTCGGCTCGCGCGTTGATCATCCGGGATCCGGCGGCCGGATCCTTGGCCCAGTGCGGCACCAGTCCCCAGCGCAGCACCCGGATGCTGCGCACCGTGCGGTCCGGGTCGGGGACTCCTTGCGCATCGCGCGGATGCCGGGTCACGACCGAGAACACCGGTTTGGTCGGCGCGACGTTGTAGTCAGCGCCCGGCGCCGCACCGTCGGTACCGTTGATGGCATCGAAGGCGACGGCCAGCGTCGCGGGATCTCTGGTCGAGGCGTACCTGCCGCACATAGGCGCCATCGTGGCATGCCGGGTGCGAGATGGTGGGGTGCGGGATGATGGCGCCATGACAGCCTTTAGCCAGCTGCCGTGGACCGCGCCGCTGGCGCCCGGACCGGTGCGGGCGACCGTCACCGTGCCGGGATCAAAGTCGATCACCAACCGGGCGCTGCTGCTGACCGCGCTGGCCGGCACCGGCGGCACCGTCCGGGGCGCGCTGCGCAGCCGGGACACCGATCTGATGGCCGATGCGCTGCGTGCGCTGGGGGTACCGGTGACCAGCCGCGGCGACGGGCTGGAGGTGGCCGCGCACGGCGGGCTGCGCGGGCCCGCCACAGTGGACTGCGGGCTGGCCGGCACCGTCATGCGGTTCGTCCCACCGCTGGCCGCGCTGGCCGACGGCCCGGTCCGGTTCGACGGCGACGAGCGGGCCCGGCAGCGGCCGATGGGCGCGGTGCTCAGGGCGCTGCGCGCGCTGGGTTGCCGCCTCGACGGGGACGCACTGCCGTTCGTGCTGCACGGCACCGGGGCGTTACCCGGCGGCGAGGTGCGGATCGACGCGTCGGGCTCCTCGCAGTTCGTCTCCGGGCTGCTGCTGTCCGCCGCCGGGTACGACGCCGGCATCACGGTCGGCCACGACGGCCCGCCAGTCCCGTCCCTGCCGCACATCGCGATGACCGTGCAGATGCTGGCCGACCGGGGAGTCAAGGTGGACACCGACGGCGCGACGTGGTGGCGGGTCGCCCCTGGCCCCGTCGCCGGCGGCGACCATGACGTCGAGCCGGACCTGTCCAACGCGACGGTGTTCCTGGCGGCCGCCGTGGTCACCGGCGGGGAGGTCACCGTGCCGGGCTGGCCACGGCGCACCACCCAGGCCGGTGACGCGATCCGCCCGCTGCTGGCCCAGATGGGTGCCCGGGTGGTCCTCGACGAGCGCGGGCTCACCGTCACCGGGCCCGGCCGTCTCGACGGTGTGGACGCCGACCTGCACGACATCGGGGAGCTCACCCCGACGGTGACCGCGCTGGCGGCGCTGGCCACCGGGCCTTCCCGGCTGCGCGGGATCGCCCACCTGCGCGGGCACGAGACCGACCGGCTGGCCGCGCTGGCCACCGAGATCGTGGCCCTGGGTGGTGACGTCCGCGAGACACCGGACGGCCTGGAGATCCGCCCCCGGCCGTTGCACGCGGATCCCGCCCGGCCCTGGGCCGTCTACGCCGATCACCGGATGGCCACCGCGGGCGCGATCCTCGGGCTGGTGGTGCCCGGGATCACCGTCGACGACATCACCGCGACGACCAAGACGCTGCCCGATTTCCCGCTCAGCTGGTCGGCGATGCTGGCCGGTGAGGCAGGCTGAGCCGGGCCGGGAGCGGCCCCCACGGTGGTCCCCGTGGGGGTCACCGCCTCGACGAGTCCGACGTGCGGGTCCGGCCGGGGCAGCGCGGTTCGCGCCCCCGTACCAAGCGCCGCCCCGAGCACGCCGACGCGATGCCCGCGATGGTGGTGGGAGTTGACCGCGGCCGGTGGACCTGCGCACCCGACGGCGACCCTGAGGTTCGGGTGACTGCGATGCGGGCCCGCGAGCTCGGGCGCACCCCGGTGGTGGTGGGTGACCGGGTCGGGCTGGTCGGCGAGGTCAGCGGCGCACCGGATGGGCTGGCCCGGATCGTCCGGGTCGACGAGCGGTCGTCTGTGCTGCGCCGCACCGCCGATGACAGCGACCCCTACGAGCGGGTGGTGGTGGCCAACGCCGAGCAGCTGCTCATCGTCGCCTCGCTGGCCGATCCGCCACCGCGCACCGGGCTGATCGACCGGTGCCTGGTGGCTGGCTACGCCGGGGGGCTGGAACCGGTGCTCTGCCTGACCAAGCGGGATCTGGCCGCACCGGACGCCGTGCTGGAGCGGTACGCGGCGCTGGACCTGCCGGTGCTCGTCACCGCCCCGGCGATCGGGGTGGACGAGGTGCGGGCGCGGCTGGCAGGCCGGGTCTCGGTTCTGGTCGGGCACTCCGGAGTGGGCAAGTCGACACTGGTGAACCGCCTGGTCCCGGACGCTTTCCGGGCGACGGGGGCGGTCAGCGGGGTGGGCAAGGGCCGGCACACCTCCAGCTCCGCGGTGGCGATGCCGCTGCCTGGTGGTGGGTGGGTGGTGGACACCCCGGGGATCCGCTCCTTCGGGCTGGCGCACGTGACGCCCGATGATGTGGTCTGCGCCTTCGGCGACCTGGCCGCGGCGATCGTGAACTGCCCCCGGGGCTGCACCCACCTCGGCCCGCCCGCTGACCCGGAGTGCGCGCTGGACGACCTCGACGGCGCCCCCCACCGCCGGGCGATGTCCGTCCGTGTGCTGCTCGCTGCGCTCGCAGGCTCGTGAGTAGGTCTGGTGGCCCACCCCCGCATCTTCTCTTCGACCCCACCGATCGGGTCGACCCTGCCACCAATCTCGCGGCCGGCTCAGCCCGAGTAAACGATCCCCCTATAGGGTCAGCCGCCGCCTCAATAGTTGTTACCCCTGCATGTGCGGGTAGGGGTAATCGGTCGGCGAGGTGAAGGTCTCCTTAATCGTCCGGGGGCTGGTCCAGCGCAGCAGGTTGATCAGTGAGCCGGCCTTGTCGTTGGTGCCCGAGGCCCGGGACCCGCCGAAGGGCTGCCGGCCCACAACCGCGCCGGTGGGCTTGTCATTGACGTAGAAGTTGCCCGCCGCGAAGCGCAGCGACTGGTGGGCCTGCTGTATCGCCTCCCGGTCGGTGGCGAACACCGCGCCGGTCAGGGCGTACGGGCTGGTGGAGTCGACCACGTCGAGGATCGCCGCGTAGTCGGCGTCGGGGTAGACGTGCACCGCGAGGATCGGGCCGAAGTACTCCGTCTCGAACACGTCGTGCTTGGGGTCATCGCCGAGAAGCACCGTGGGCTGCACGAACCACCCCTGCGAGTCGTCGCAGCCGCCGCCGGCGAGGACCTCGATCGACGGGTCGGTGGCGACCCGCGCCAGGAGATCGCGGTGCTTGGCGAAGGCCCGGGCGTCGATCACGGCACCACCGAAGTTCGACAGGTCGGCGACGTCGCCGTAGCTGATCGTCCTTGTCGTGTCGGCAAGCCGTTCCCGCAGGCCGCCGTCCCACAGCGACCGGGCAACGTACGCCCGGGAGGCCGCGGAGCATTTCTGGCCCTGGTACTCGAACGCCCCGCGCACCAATGCCGTCGTCACCGCGGCCGGATCGGCGCAGCGGTGCGCCACCACGAAGTCCTTACCGCCGGTCTCCCCCACGATGCGCGGGTAGCTGCGGTAGCCGTCGAGGTGATCAGCAATCGTGCGCCAGAGCTTCTTGAAGATCGTAGTGGACCCGGTGAAGTGCAGCCCGGCGAAATCGGGATCGGCCAGCGCCACCTCGCTGACCGGCGCTCCGTGCCCGGTGACCAGGTTGATCACCCCAGGCGGCAGCCCAGCGGCCGCCAGCAGCCGCATCGTGTGGTGCGCGGCGAGCTGCTGGGTGAGGGTGGGCTTCCACACCACCGTGTTGCCCATCAGCGCGGGCGCGGTGGGCAGGTTCCCCGCAATCGCGGTGAAGTTGAACGGGGTGATCGCGGTGACGAACCCGTCCAGCGGGCGGTACTCCATCCGGTTCCACTCACCGGGTGCTGAGTTCGGCTGCTCGGTGAGGATCCGGCGGGCGTAGTGCACGTTGAAGCGCCAGAAGTCGATCAGCTCGCAGGCCGCGTCGATCTCGGCCTGCTGCACCGATTTCGACTGGCCGAGCATGGTGGCGGCATTGAGCGTGTCGCGCCATGGGCCGGCGGCGAGGTCCGCGGCCCGCAGCAGGATCGCGGCGCGCTCATCGAAGGGCAACTCCCGCCAGGCCGGCCCGGCCTGCATCGCGGCGCGCACGGCATCCGCGACGTCAGTGGCGGTGGCCTGCGCACTGACCCCCAGCACGTGGGCGTGCCGGTGCGGGGTGACGACGTCGAAGGGCTGCCCGCCAGCCATCCGCGCCACGCCACCGATGGTCATGGTCAGCTCGGCCCGCTGGGCGGCCAGCTCAGCGAGCCTGCGGGTCAGCGATTCGCGTTCCGGAGTTCCCGGCGCATAGCTACGGGCCGGTTCGTTGCGCGGGGCCGGCGTAGACGTGATCGCGTCCATAGGTACGCGAGCGTACCCGTGAGTGGCGATGCGAGTCCGGACT
>JBOHFT010000095.1:0-17254 GCA_050699815.1 Pseudonocardiaceae bacterium
CTACCTCGACCGCGTGGCCGCTGAACTCAACAACCGGCCACGCCGTATCCTCGGCTACCGAACCCCAGCAGAAGTCTTCGCCGACCTCCTCGCAAGATCAATTGCTTCCACCGGCTGACACCAAGCTGCCCCTCTCCCCCGCCGCACATGACCCGCCCGCCGCCATTCGGAGCCGAATCGCGGTTCCGAACGTCCCGTCGAGTGCCATTCGGAGCCGAATCGCGGTCGCAGGGGCGATGAACCCGCTTGGGCCGCGACGCAGTCACTATGCGGCCACAGTGATCACTCAGAGTGAAAGCGCGGCTGCAGCGCTAGGCCCGGTGCGTTGGACGCCACACCACCCGGGGACACCAACCCCAGGACCGAGCCGACGGCTAGGGAAATAGCCGCTGAACAAGACCACTGGGCCATAGGTTGGTTCCGTTTCCGCCGTACGGTGGACACGTGAACCCACCAGGGAGATTTACCTCTGGCCGGCACCGCAAGCCACACGAAAACCCAACGGTAGTGGCGGTAAGGGTTTCAGCGGCATTTATCGTCGTTGGGTTGGCAACCGTGGCCGGGGTCGCGTCCTCTCATGGCCCCACTCAACGTCCCTCCATCGCGGCAGCTTCCCCATCGCAGGTTGCCCCTGCGGACACGACGGTGGCCGACCCCTCCAGGAACACCGCCGCCCCAATCGGCCCGCGCGCCGCGACGTACCTCGACGCGCTGAAGCGGAAGAGTATCCCCGTCGTGGACATCCCAACGCTGCTGCTCGTTGCGGACAGCGTGTGCGCCCGGCGAGGCGACACCGCCGTGCCAGCGCAAACGGACCGGCTGATGGCAGCTTTCCCCGGCCGATGGAGACCACAGCAGGCCGCCATCATCGTGGACTGCGCGATCAAACACGTATGTGGTTAGTAGACACCGCACTACGTGGCGCAGAACGTTTATCCGGCGGTGTGATGGAGAGTGCCGTCAAGGACGGTGATGGCGTGTCCGGTGAGGTGGACCCGGTCTCCGTGGACGGCGGTGCGGACCAGGCCGGTACGGGCGGACGCTTGCAGCCCGGTGCGGCTGGTCCGGCCCAGGCGGCTCGCCTATGTGGAACCCTAAGCAGAACGCACCAGTGACGCGAACTAGACACCATGATTACATAATGTGGCCACAGCATCTTTTGATAGAGCTTTCTTCATCCTAAAGAGTGATATAAAGCGGAAAATTCGTCGCTGTTCGCAGCAAATGTTCATCGAGAGGGGCAGATGGGCGGTACGCTGCACCGCAGGATGAAGCCCCGGAGGCCAGCCGCAGCTGCCTGGCGGCCGGGCGCCGTGAATGCGGAGGCCTGACTTGGAAGATCACTACGGTCCGGAGGCGCGTTACGCCGTCGAAGCGGAAGCGACGCTACCGACGACGAAAGGGGAACAGGAGATCGCCCGCGGGCTCGAGCTGGGCCTGCCGGGCGCCGACTCGATCGTCGACCGGCGGATCCCCACCTTCTCCCGCGGCGAACTCCCGCACTTCGCGGGCATCAATACCTTCCTCAAGGCGCCCTACGTCGAAGACGTCCGCCGCTGCGGCGACTACGACGTGGCGGTGCTCGGCGCCCCGTTCGACGGGGGCACCACCTACCGCTCCGGCACCCGCTTCGGCCCCCAAGGGATTCGCAAGATCTCTGCGCTGTACGGGCCCTACAGCTTCGAGCTCGGCGTCGACCTACGGGAATCGATCACCATCGCCGACCTCGGCGACGTGTTCACCATCCCCGGCAACATCGAAAAGACCTTCGACCAGATCTCCATAGCAGTCGGGCACGTCTACGCCAGCGGCGCCTTTCCGGTAGTGCTGGGCGGCGACCACTCCATCGGCTACCCAACCACCCGCGCCATCGCCAAACACCTCAACGGCGGCAAGCTGGGCATCATCCACTTCGACCGCCACGTCGACACCCAAGAAACCGACCTCGACGAGCGGATGCACACCACCCCGTGGTTTCACGCCACGGACATCCCCAACGTGCCGCCGCAGAACCTGGTGCAGATCGGCATCGGCGGTTGGCAGGCGCCCCGGCCCGGGGTGCAGGTCGGGCGGGAGCGCGGCACGACGATCATGACCGTCACCGACTGCGTGGAGATGGGCATCGAGGCCGCCGCGCAGCATGCCCTGGACGTCGCCTGGGACGGCACCGACGCTGTCTGGCTGTCCTTCGACGTCGACTGCCTGGACGCCGCGTTCGTCCCTGGCACGGGATGGCCCGAGCCCGGCGGCTTCCTGCCCCGCGAGGTGCTGAAGTTCATCCAGCTCGTCGCCGCACGCCCGCTGGCCGGCATCGAAGTCGTGGAGTGCTCCCCGCCCTACGACAACGCCGAGATCACCGCACTCATCGCGACCCGGGTCATCTGCGACACCCTCGGCTGCCTGGTGCGCGCCGGTCACCTACCCCGCCCACCGGCCAGTTGACGGCCCAGCACCGATCCCGGAGGAGTCTTGCAGATTCTCGGCGTAGGTCTCAGCGTGCTCGCCGTGGTCCTCATCGGGCTCTCGGTCGCCCGCAAGGTGGCAGGTGACAGCACGAACTTCCTGGTGGCGGGCCGCTCACTAGCGCTGCCGCTGACTGCGGCAGGCCTGATGGGCCAGGCGGTGGACACCAACGCCACTCTCGGTAACACCGATCTGTCGGCCGCCGGTGGGTTCTGGGCCGGAGCGAGCCTGCCGATTGGGCTGGCGATCTGCCTGGTACTCACCGGCCTGTTCTTCGCCAAGCGGATGAACAGCATGAAGCTGCTCACCATCGGTGACTTCTACCGCCGCCGCTACGGCCGTGGTGTGGAAGTGGCCGCCTCCATCATGATGATCTTCAGCTTCTGCATCCTGCTGGCCGGCAATCTTGTCGCGGGTGGTTTCCTGTTCGAACGTTTCCTGGGCACCAGCTACGTGGTGGGTGTCTTGCTCATCGTCGGGGTGGTGCTGCTCTACACCGCCACCGGCGGCATGTACAGCGACGCATACACCGCATTCGCCCAGATGATCATCACCGTGATCGCCACCGGGTCGCTGCTGATGTGGGTGGCGCTGACCTACGGCATCACCATCCCCGACGGCATGGGGCCCCTCGATCTCGGGCAGCTCACCAGCACCGATCAGGGCGCGATGTTCAACTGGGCCACCCTGCTCGCGTTGGGAATCGGCGATATCGTCGCGATCGACTTCATGCAGCGGATCTTCGCGGCCCGTTCGCCGGAGATCGCGCAGCGGGCCTGTTTCGTCGGCGCGCTCGGCGTCGTCGCAGTCGGTATCCCGTTCTCCCTGGTGGCGCTGTCCAGCGGGGCCATCCTCGGCGATAATCCCGGGTCGGGACCAGTGCTGTTCACCCTGCTCGACAACTACGCACCGGTCGGGCTGACGATCCTGGTGCTCTCCGGGATCGTGGCGGCCTCCTGCTCCACCGCCAATGGCGCCATCCTCGGCACTGCGGCGGTCGCGGCGCGCAACGTCATCGGCGTGCCATTGCAGTCAGACGCGCACGGCAGGGACAGTCTCCTGCGAGCCACCCGGATCACGCTGATCCCGGTGGTGGCCCTTGCCGTGTTCTTCGCGCTGCGGGTGCCCCAGACCGGCATCCTGCTCACCTTGGCCTTCGACGTGATGCTCGCCGGGCTGGTATTCCCGTTCATCTTCGGCCACTACTGGAGCCGCGCGAGCACGGCCGCCGCAGTAGCCGCCATCACCATCGGGACGATCCTGCGGATCGGGTTCTTCGTGCTCACACCCACCATCTACGGAGTCCCGAACACCCTGCTCTACATCCCCAACTCACTGATAGGTGCCGGCTTCGACGGGTGGGCCACGGTAGTGGCGGCAATGGCGTCGCTGGGGGCGTTCGTCACGGTGGCGATGTCCGACCCACCGACTACCAGGACACCCGGCAAGCCACGACACGCACAGGCAAACCGAGCCTGACCCGCCCCCTGCCATTCGGAGCCGAATGGCGGTTCCGAGCGTCCCGCCGAGTGCCATTCGGAGCCGAATCGCGGTCGCAGGGCCATGGCCGTCGGGCTGCTGTGCATCGTGGCACGTAAGCCTGCTCCTAGGCCCGCAGGTGCCAGTCCTCAGCCTGCTCGGCGCACGCCAGCGCGAAGCTCAGCACCCGCCGAGCGAAGTCGACCGTTTGAGCCCAAGGTGAGTATCCGTTCATGCGCTGACGTTGGGTTTAGTCGTGGTCAGCAGGTGCTCGAGCGCGCTTACCCAGGTTTCCACGATGGCGCTGTCGTCAACCCTGCTGTGCGCGGTGCCCAGCAGGTCGGGAAGCAGTCGTGCCGAGATCAGGGCGCCGAGCCCGATCGTCGCAATGGCATCAGCCCGTTGGGCGAATACCACCGATCCAGATCGGTCGGTGATCCACTCAGCGAACTCGCGGTAGGTCAGGTCGACGACCTGGATGACGGCGTCGGTGAGGATCCTCGGTCCGTGCCGGGCCTCGCTGGCGAGCAGCCGCAGCAGTTGGGCTTCCTGGTCGAGCTCGGCAAGGACATACCGAGCGGCGATGGTGAGCTCGGTGCGCAGATCTCCGAGGTCGGCGAACAGCCGGCGAATGTCGCGCAGGGCGGCGAGCCGACTCAGCTGCCGTTGCACTCCGGCGGTCAGGAGGGCTTCCTTGGACGGAAAATGGTGGTAGATGCCGCCGGCGCCGGGGCTGAGCCCGGCAGCGTGTTCGATCCGGGTGATGCTGGTACCGCGGTAGCCGTGCTCGCTGAACAGCTCCATCGCCGCGTCGATGATGCGATCCCGGGTCGCCACGGTTGACAGATCGCCCATGGCGACAAAGTATGTACTTAGGCACGTCAAGCGTCAACTTCAGGAGCGGCGATGACCGCGCATGGTCGAAGTCGGCTGGCCCGCACGGTTCCCCTGGCCGGGCTGGCTGGCCGGACCGCCGGTGAGGCGGTGATCGCCGCCCTGCGCAAGCGATTGACCGGCCAGGACAGCGCCGAGTTCCACGAGCGGACCAGTGCGCGTTACGCGGCCATGCTCGGCCACTCAAAGGGTGTGCTGATGAAGGCCGGGCAGGTGCTGTCCTTCGTCGCGCTCGGGTCGCTGGTCCCCCCGGAGCGCCAGCGCATCTACCAGGCGGCGATGGCCCGGCTCCAGGCCGACGCCCCGCCGATGGCCCCCGAACTGGCCGCGGCGGTGGTGGAGGCAGAGCTGGGCGCGCCCCCGGAGGAGGTCTTCGCGGAGTTCGACCCGCATGCGTTCGCGGCGGCGTCAATCGGGCAGGTCCACGCGGCGCGGCTGGCCGATGGGCGGCGGGTGGCGGTCAAGGTGCAGTATCCCGGGGTCGATCAGGCCATCCGAGCAGATCTGGACAACACCGAGCTGCTGGCCACCTTCCTGCAGCTGGTCGGGGCGGTCATGCCCGGCACCAATCGGCTCGATGTGCGCGCGGTGGCCCGGGAAGTGGCGGCCCGGATCGGTGAGGAGATCGACTACCGCATCGAGGCCGGCAACCAGACCGACTTCGCGAACGCGTACCGAGATCATCCGGCCATCCGCATCCCCGAGGTGGTGCCGCAGCTGTCGACCCGCCGGGTGCTCACCATGGATCTCGTGGACGGCATGCGCTGGTCGCAGGCGCTACAGGCAGATCAACAGTTGCGGGACCGGTGGGGCGAGGTGATCTACCGGTTCGCCCTGGGCAGCCTGCGAATGGTGGGCATGTTCCACGCCGACCCGCATCCGGGCAACTACCTGTTCCACGATGACGGTGCGGTGACGTTCTTGGATTTCGGTTGCGTCAACCGGTTCTCCGCACAACAGATCGCACTGCTGCGACGGATCGTCGCCGCCGCGCTCGCCGACGACGCCACAGCCTTGTGGGACACCTTCGTCGAGATCGGCTTTCTGACCGCCTCCGACGCACCCACGCCAGCGGAACTGCTCGAGTGGTACCGCGATAAGCTGCAACCACTGGTGGCCGAGCAGCCATTCACCTACACGTCGGCGTTCGCCGCGTCCGTGGTGCAGGGCAACTTCGCCCGCCGGGGCGCGGCCGGATCGGTGATGCGCCGCTTCGAGCTCCCCCGCGAGTATGTGTTCCTCGGCCGCATCGACCTCGGACTCACCGCCGTGCTGGCCGAACTGGAAGCCACCGGTCCGTGGGCGGCGATCCGCCGCGAATGGGACGAGAACGGGCCCCCCGCCACCGAGATCGGCGAGCTCGACGTCGCACATTGGGCGCGGCGGGGGCTGGCGGCCGTGCAGCCGTGATGATCCCCACCGTTGATCCGTACCCGGCCTATCGCGCGCTGCGTGAACAGCACCCGGTGTACTGGGACGGCGACCTGGGCGCGTTCCTGGTCAGCTCCTACGTCGAGGCGAGCGCCGTGCTGCGCGGTCCGGGGTGGAGCAGCGACCCGAACCGCAACTCCGCACTGGCCGCACGGTTCGATCGCGCCGAACTCGGAACCCAAGCGCTGCAAACGACCCTGCTGATGATGGACCCGCCCGAGCACACCCGGCTCCGGCGGCTCCTCGCCCCGGCATTCACCCCCCGGGCCATCGACGCGCTGCACTCCCGGATCACCGCAGTGGTCAAATCCGCCCTTGCCGACCTCGGCACGGCGGGTGCGGTCGACGTCATCGCTGACATCGGCTATCCGATCCCGCTCGCCGTGATGTGTGAGCTGCTTGACGTCGACATCGAGGGCGCGCAGCTGTTGCGTACCGAGACCCCCAAGCTGGTGGGAATGCTCGAGTTCGACCCTGACGAGGAGGCGGTCCTCGCGGCTGAGGAGGCCACCGCCAGCCTCGCGCTTCATCTGCTGCCCATCCTCGGCGACCGCCGTCACCGGCCCGGCGAGGATCTGGCCAGTCAGCTGCTGTGCCTCGGAGACGACGGCGACGCACTCGGACTCGACGAAGTGCTCGCCACCTGCATCCTGCTGCTCACCGCCGGGCACGAAACCACCGCCAATCTGATCGGCAACGGCGTCCTCACCCTGATGGAACACCCCGACCAACTCCACCTGCTCCAGCGTGATCCCACGCTGATCAAGCCCGCGATCGAGGAGATACTCCGGTTCGAGTGCCCCGCCAAGATCGTCGGCCGGACCAGCCTCATCGACCGGCAACTAGGCGGGCACACCATCCGCGCTGGCCAGCGCGTGCTCGTTCTGCTCGGCGCAGCGAACCGGGACCCGGGGCAGTTCCGCGACCCCGAGCGCTTCGACATCACCCGAACTCCCGCTCCGCACCTCGCTCTCGGCGCCGGACCGCACTTCTGCCTCGGAGCCGCCCTATCCCGCGCGGAGGCCCAGGAGACCCTGCGGCAGCTGCTACCGCTACTCACCGGGTGGCAACTCGCACCCGGAGCGCCCGCCTGGCGCGTCTCCGACACGTTCCGCGCACTCACAAAGCTCCACCTCGTCAACCCCACATTCAATTCTGACTCTTCAACGAGGTGGTAGTCCCTGCTCGGCATCTCGGGGCGACTGCGACGAACCGGTGAGATCGTCCAGCTGATCCGGGATCGGCTTCAAGGCGGTGTCGATGTCGCTCAGTGCAGAGTTGATCGCCCGGATGTAGTCCGGCAGGGCTTGGACATCACTCGCGGCACCCGCCACCGAATCAGACACTTTAGACAGACCGGTATCAATCGATTCGAGCGCTCGGACAATGCCGATCAGGAAGCCAATGACAACGATCACGACGAGGATTCCGAGTGTAACGAAGATCCACATAAACCGAACGAAAGAGGCATCGGCAGCAGGCTGCAGGACGGTTCCCGACGACGTGGAGACGCGG
Source organism: Pseudonocardiaceae bacterium (assembly GCA_050699815.1). Taxonomy (GTDB): domain Bacteria; phylum Actinomycetota; class Actinomycetes; order Mycobacteriales; family Pseudonocardiaceae. The sequence goes on from JBOHFT010000095.1 coordinate 7,783, forward strand.
TCAGCGTCAGCGCGCCACCGTCCGCCGGGTGTTGTCACCACTGGAGGCGGATAGCTTGATCGGCGTGCCATTTTTTCCCCTATCATTCTCCGTCCCCATAGCGCAGCGGCGTGGGCGGGTTAATCAGTTCAAACGGACACTAGCATCAATGCCGTGAGCCGTCAGTTTCACAGTGAGAATCACTGCGTGTTACGTGATCGCCACAGTGCGTTATCGAACCATGCAGGATCAGAGCCCAACGACCCGTATACCCGCGACATGCTCAGCGGCCACGTGAAGGCGCGCGACCTGGCCACCGGCAAGGAGGTCGAGCCGTGTGCCATCAGCGTCGTCGGGGTGACCGGGCAGTCACCCAACGGTAACCTGGAAGGGGCGCGGATAGGCGAGACGCCTGCAGGCTGGACAGTCCTCGAGCCGATCGACGCCCTCGCGGGCATGGATTCCCGGCAGGATCTCCTCAAGATGGACTGGTACCGGTTCGAGAACCTCGTCCGGCAGCTCTTCGAGGCAATCGGCATGACCGTGAACATCACCCAGTCGTCTCGGGACGAGGGCATCGACGCGGTCGCCTACAAAAAGACCGACGTGGTCGATCGCGCGGAGTACCTCATTCAGGCCAAGCGCGACGCCGCAACAGCAGGTCGACATCAAGCCCGAATCCGTCAGACGGCCCGGAGCCCGCCCGTTCGGAACAACGTGTTGCCGCTCGGCTCGGAGAATCCGGCGATGCTCGCGATGTCCTGTGGAGTCAGTCCGCGGGCGCTCAGGCTCCGGCCGATCGATTCCGCCAGCGCTGGACGCTCCGGCGCGATGTCCCCGCTGCCGGGCTCGTGAGACCTCCAGCCCTTCGCGCTAAGCATCTTGTACATGCTGGTGCGCTGGGTGGGGCTGAGCAGGTCCAGGTGGTACGCGCGTTCGACGATGGCCTGCATCGACACGCCGTACTCGCGCTTGAGGTCGAGCAGGCGACCGATCTTGAGGTTGCGCAGCGACGGCCGGATGACCTCGCCCGGCAGGAGGAACTCGGCGGCGAAAGCATCGGCTTGGGCCTCGACGTCATCGACGCTCAGCGCGTCGGCGTGCAGCACTAGATGGCCGAGTTCGTGCGCGAGCGTGAGTCGCAGCCGGTCGACAGGGGCGGCGTCGTTGAACAGGATGATCGGATAGTCGCCCACCCATTGCGACAGACCATCGATACGGCTGGTTCCGAAGTCCTCGCCGATGAGCAGGCACCCGGCGGCCTCGAGCCATTGCGCCAAGTGCCGGACCGGCCCGACGGGCATGCGCCACTGCGCCCGCACGAACCGGGCGGCCTGCTCGGGCGTGACATCGAGCGGGTCGAGAGTCGAAACGTGCTGCTCGGCGCGCAGCGATACCTCTTCGAACAGGTGGCTGGCATGCCACCGGTAGACATTCAGCCGCGCCTCGAGCTGCCGCCACGTCCCGGGTGGCGCAGTCGCCCGGCGGCGCAGGTGCGCATCCATCGCCACGCCGCCGCGAGGCCGCCCGGCGTGGATGAGGAACGACACGGTCACACCGAGTGCGTCCGCGAGTCGTCCGAGCGCCTCGGCATCCGGCTCGCGCAGATCATTCTCGTAGCGCGACAACGCGGCCTGCGTGATTCCGGTCCGCTCGGCCAGCTCGGCCTGCGTGAGGCCCTGCGCTCGGCGGGCCGTCTCCAAAACCTCACCGAGTGCGGTCACCGGTCCTGCGCCCCTTCGTCGCGCTCGTCGTCGGACGCCATCCCGAGCTCCGGAGCCCGAGGCTGCGTCGGCGGCAGAATCGGCGTCGTGACAGCGCCGGCGGGCTCATCGAGTTCGCGCAGTCCTGGGTCCCAGCGGTACCCGGCGATGAGCCGGATCTCCTCAAGCCCGTCGAGAGTCGCCGGCTGCTGCTCGAGGAAGTCCAAGGCGCCCTGGGTGAGGAATGTGGAGACGCCACCCTCGATGTCGTGCTTCTTCACCCGCAGCCGGTAGCGGGTGCCGACGTAGAGCTCGCGGGTCGGCGGCTGATCGACGAATGACACCTCAGACATCCCGTCGAAGATCCTGACGGCGTGGACCCAAGCACGGTCGTGGCACCAGTTGAGTAGCCCACGGTCGGTCGAGTCGGCGACCCACTCGGGGAAGGTTCTGCGGTAGACATCCAGGTCGGCACGTGTACGGGCCACCATGAGCGCGAGGCCCTGCGTAACCTTGCCACCCAGGTCATCGAGCACCTGCTCCGCAGACTGATGCTCGGATTTCATACCAGAATTTATACCAGAATCTTCGCGAGCGGGCTTGCGACATGGGTGCCGCCGGTGCGGAACTTGTCGGATCTTGATCACGTATCCGCTCGGCGGTGGTGGCCAGGGACGGGGTCGAACCGTCGACCTTCAAAGTTCACTCAGTCGGAGTAGGACCACCTGGCATCGTGCTTGCCGTGGTTACGTCATGGAGGCAGCAGAAGCATCCAGCGGACGGGAGTTATTGGACAGTCTGTTGGACACCGCCCGGCGGTACGGGGGGTGGAAGTGGGTATCCCGATGCGCAGCCTCGGGAGTACAATCGGCGCCCGTGACAGCACCGAAAGCAGAGGGCGAACGGGTGGTCCTCGGTCGGCGTAACAAAGTGAGCACGATGGTGCCGTTCCACTGGTCCGACGAGGCGCCGCTCGGTCTTAACGAGGTGGAGTGGGCCGAGGAGCTGGGCGCCAGGTGGGAGGGCGACGAGCTGGTCACCTATGACTACCCGACGTTCGTCGACCTCCTCAAGTATTACGAGAACAACGAGTACCTGCCTGACAACGACTGATACGCCGCGTCGCCATCCTGCACTCGTCCCCACTGGCGTGCTCCGTGGGGACGTCCCGGACTACAGCGCGGCCAGTGGTCGACAATCACGCCCATCTACGAGCACCCTGCGGTCCGTCTAGAGCTTGGGAACCCTATATCGCTGCCCTGGTCCGGGCCTTAACCTGCGGCCAGCTGTGGTTAGGGGTGACCCTGGTAGACCGTTGCTGACTCCCTCTTGTGGCACGCGTGTGGCACGACGTACCGGGCCCGACCCCGCCGTGCAAAGGGTCACCTGCTTGCCGGTCACCGGATCGTGCTCGCCGAAGAGCCACACCTGGTACGTGCCGCCGCGCTGCCGGATGCCGGTCAGGTCCTTCGGAGCCTGCTTCCTGCGTGCCATGAGGGGCAGTCTAAGCAGCGGAATTGGACAGTCAGTTGGACAGAGATCGAAAGAAGATCATCAAGCAAGATCGTTAACCCAGGGCGCAACCATCGAGGAATGCCGCGAGCGGGCCGCCGAAGCCATCGAGGTCCACATCGCTGGGCTCGAGGCCGACGGCGAGCCGGTGCCGGAGGAACGCGGCATGCCGCAGCTGCTGACCGTCACCATCGCCGCGTAGCGCAGCGCTGGACTTCGTTCGCAGGCGAGGTGACGGCGTTGAACACAGCGTCACCGAGCACCGTCAGGCACATCACCACCACGCGGCGCACGGTCATGGTGTGTTCCTTGCGGTGACCTCGGTGTGTGGTCCCCCACGCCGCCGTGGTCACTGCCCAGGTGCGCAATGGCGTCGCTGGTCGCCTGCGGTGTTGTTCTCGCGGTGCCTTGCTGCCCGCAGATCCGGCACCGCCATACGGTCGTCTCCACCGTGGCCATGGCATCGAACTGGACGACCTGATCCACGGGGAAGCAGACGGTGACAGTCATCGTGTGATCCTTATCCTTGCCTGAGCGTTGGGTGACCTCGGAGCGCAGAACGGCCAGCAGGGTGGCCGTGCGCAGCTGCGGTGTGGGCAGCAGGCCCACGACGGACAGGGCGGGGTTGACCACCGTGACCGCAAAGTCCATGCCGCACGCCGTGCACGTCCACGCCTGAACCGTGGGCGGGGCGGGCTTGGGCTGCACACCGTGGGTGGCGCCACACCCGGGGCACCCGTCGTTGTCGGTGGGGTCAGTCGCCGTGGAGGAGTCCCGCTGACAGCTCACTGCACGGCGTCCAGGTGCTCAGTCAGCTGGTCGCGCAGCCGCCGCGCGGTGTCCAGCGGCACGACCCAGCTCAACGCGTTGCCCCTGAGCCGCAGGCACTGGAGGTACAGCCCCAGGTAGACGTGCTCGTCATCACCGGAATCGAGTAGCCAGCTCTCGCACCGCAGCTCCGCTGCGTCGTCCTCCCAGCGGGTGGGGGCCTGCTGGTGGACCCGCACCCCTTCGTCGGTGACACAGCAGTGCGCCGGTGAGCACCACGCCGGATGCTCACCGGTGCTCAGGCCAGGAACACCGACAGGATCGGCGGGCATCAGCCACCGTCCGGTGTTGGGACCACGCGCACGAGGTGGGGTCGCAGGGCGATCAGTTGGTTCCCGTGGTCGAAAAGTATGTACAGCAGGGTGGTGCCCCGGCCGGTGACCTGGCCTTGCTGGTGCAGCCGGCACGGTAGTGTCCCGTGTTGCTCGTCCACGGTGGCCTGCTCGACCCGGCATTGCTCGGGAATGGGGGTGCCGTCGGCGTCGCGCCAGGGATCGGCGGCGGGTCGTGGTGGTGGCGTGGGCATGGCGGGTCTCACCTCGGGGGTTGGTGGGTGGCCGGCCAGCGATCTAGGGGCGGTGCCCCTCGGGCACAGGGGGGCATGGTCCCGGTTCACAGCGGTGCTCCCCCAGATCTCTCGTGTGGAAGGCGGCGACCCCGCCCGGCTTGACGCCAGGAGCGGGGCTGCCGCCGTTGCACAACCCTCCCAACTCAGGACACCCGCGGGGGACGACGCGATCACATGTCTGCCCCGGGCGCGATCGGAAGGGAAGGGCTCGCACCCTTCCTATGGGCTAGCGGTACACACCACAGTGGCGATCCGGTGCCGCAGGTGCGCGACCTCCTCGAGGTGCTGGTGCTCAGCGGCGTACCGGGCCAGCTCCCGCAGGTCATCGCTGACCCGGCGGGAGTGGAGGGTGCCGGCGGCGTCCAGGGCCGCGTGCCCGATCGTGGCGGCCTGGATCGGGTCACCGGTGGCCATGGTGAGACTGGCCAGCTTGGTGCGGCAGATCGCCTGGGAGCGGGCGTGGCCGGCGGTGTGCCCGGCGACGGCTGCGGTGAGCCGGTCGGTGGCCCGCGCGGGGTTGCGGTCCAGCATCGCCAGGTCGAACAGGGCCTGCCCGGTGTTCCCGGCGAGAAACGCGGCGTTCCAGTTGGCCAGCAACGGCGGATCGTTGGCTGGGGTGGAGCGCGCGAAGTGATCCTCGGCGGTGCCGATGGCGGTCCGGGTCTCGTTGACCCGGCGCATCCTGGCCAGCGCGCGCCCTCGGGTGGTGTGCAGCATGGACAGCTGGGTCGCGGGGAGCCGATCGGCGCGGACCAGGCCGTGCTCAACCAGGGTGAGTCCCTCATCGGGCCGCCCGGCCCGGATCTCCAGCAATGCCATGCAGTCCAGGACGTAGGCGCGCAAGTCCCAGTCTTCGGCCTTCTCGGCGCAGGCCAGCGCGAAGCGGAACACCCGGCGGGCGTCCTCATAGGCGCCGACATCGAAGGCTACGCACCCGGCGCGGTTCGCGAGATCACCGATGGCGGAGTACAGCGCAGGGCGCAGCCGGGCCGGGCAGGTGGCGTTGCGCAGCCCGGCCGCCCAGCGCAGCTGGCCCATGACGGCGTCCCGGACCGGCCCACCACCGTAGGTGAAGTCCAAGCTTGCTAACCTCGCCGAGGCGGTGCGGACCTGCTCGATATCCGTGGCGCCGATCCGGCGCGGGGTCGGGGTGGGCTCGCTGATCTCCAGTAGCGCTACTACCGGCCCCTCCAGCAGCAGAGCGCTCACGCCGAGGCTGACACCGGTGCGGATGAGCTGTTGACGGTCCACCTTGTCTAGTTCCTCCGCCGCGCGGGCGCTGCGGGGGTCGCCGGTGAATCCCAGCGCGGCGTCGGTGGGGACACCCAGGATGGCCCGCAGAGCTTCCCGGGCCACTGTACCCGGCCAGCGGATTTTGCCGCGTTCCAGTTGGCCGACCCAGTTCGCGCTGTGATATAGCACCTTGTCGTGGTGCTCCCAGGCGTAGGCGTTGACCAGCTCAGCGAGCTCCTGCCGAGACAGACCCAGGTCCGGACTCGTCAGCGAGGCGGTACGCTGCCGCGCCGCCCGAAGCTCATCATTCGCCACCACTGCCCCACCCTCCACCAGATCCACTGAGCACCATTGTGCGCACTAATCATTCCTCCATTTCATTCCCAGAGACGTGATTTACTCGGTGCACTGGAGAGTGCCGGCTAAGGTGCGATTCGGAACCGAATGACACTCTACGGGGTGCGCGAGTGCGATTCGGTGCCGAATCGCAGTGTGGTGGGCTCCGATTGGGGATGTGACAACAGTGCAGGGTTCGGGGTGTGCGGTGGCGGAGCTGGTGGGGTTGATGCCGTCGTTGCTGGGGGGTCTGGGGGTTGCGGGGTTCGGTGATCAGCTGAGGCTGAGCCCGGCGCGGGCGGTGTGCCTGCTGCTGGTGGACGGCCTGGGGTGGCAGGCGCTGCGCGCGCACTCCGAGGACGCCCCGTTTCTCACGTCTTTGGCTGACGGCAGTGCGCCGATCGCCGTGGGGTTCCCGGCGACGACGGCGACCAGCGTGGCGACCCTGGGGACGGGCCTGCCCGCCGGGCAGCACGGAATCGTCGGCTTCTCTTTCGCCATCCCCGACGGGCTGCTGATCAACGCGTTGAGCTGGCGCACGCATGGCGACAGGCCCGGGGTGGATCTGCGGGACCGGTTCGTTCCGGAGGACGTCCAGCCGGTGCCCACGGCGCTGGAACGGGCCGCGGCGGCGGGGGTGCGGGTCACCCTGGCGGTCCCGCACCTGCACCAGGGCACGGGTTTGACCCGGGCGGTGCTGCGTGGTGGGGAGTTGCGGGGGGTACATGTGCTGGGTGACCTGGCCGCTACCGCGCTGGCGGCGCTGTCCGGCAGCGAGCGGGCGTTGTGCTACGCCTACCACGGTGACCTGGACCTGCTCGGGCACGTCTATGGTGTCGGGTCGTTGCCGTGGCGGCTGCAGCTCAACCACATCGACCGGCTGGCGAGCATGATCGCCGAACGGCTCCCGCCGGACGGGCGGCTCGTGGTGACCGCGGACCACGGCATGGTGACGGTGCCGGAGCAGAGCAGGATCGACTTCGACACCGAACCGGCCTTGCAAGCCGGGGTGCACTTGCTGGGCGGCGAGCCGCGAGCCCGGTACCTCTACACCGAGCCGGGCGCCACCGACGATGTCCTCGCGACCTGGCGGTCGACAATCGGAGACCGGGCGTGGATCGTGACCCGCGACGAGGCCATCGCCCATGAGTGGTTCGGGCCCGTGGTCGACGACCGGGTCCGGGCTCGGATCGGTGACATCGTGGTCGCCGCCCGCACGGATATCGCGGTCGTGCGCTCGATTGTCAGGTCCAGGTCGGCTCCCCTGATCGGCCACCACGGTTCGCTGACCGCCGCCGAGCAGCTGGTGCCGTTACTCGTGTTCAGCTCGGATTCGTAGCACCCGCCGGAACTCGTCAGACCACGACGATCCGTACAGCCCGAGCGTATCCGGCGAGCGCGTGCAGGTCGTCCGGATCGCTGCTGAGCACTGTCCCGCCCGGTTCGGCGGCGGCGATCGCCAGGGCGTCCACGGCGGAACCCTGTCGAGCCGCCGTCCGCAGTAGCGCCGCGCGGCGGGCCAGCGCCTCCGACGGTGCCGGATCGATCTGGCAGCCTTTGAGCAACCGGTTCACCACGGCATCTCGCCCCGGATGCCCGGTCAGCGCTTCGACGAGCACCGCGGTCGGCACTCTCGGCGGCCACAACCCCTGACGCGTGAGCACCCGGATCGTGGCGACGGCCTCCCGTGAGCGGGCAGCCAGATAGCTGATCCCCCCCGAGTCGAGAACCAGCAACGGTCAACCCGCCTCGGGCAACGTGTCCTCGCTGCGGATCTGCGCAGCAAGACGCTCGGCCCGGGCGTAGTCCTCGGCGGTGGGCTCACCGACCTCGGCCACCAGCTCCTGGAGGTACTCGTCGATCGCAGCGAGTTTCTCCCGGCGGGCCAGTTCCTCGCGCAGCGCTTCCTGCAGGATCTCCGAGACCGGGAGTTCCTCCTGCTTCACCTGCCGGTGCAGCTCGTCCGGCAGGTACACCTGCATCCTGGGCATACGCCTGACTATACGCCTACCGTCGTGGGGCGTCGTGCAGAGCTGCATGCCGGAGTACGCACGCAGGGCCGCGAGCCCGGTGCCTCTCCACCGAGCCGGGCGCCACCGCCGAACGTCCTCGCGGGAGCTGGTCAGAACTCGAGCGTGAACCGTGACCCGGTGCTCATGTGATCATCGTCCTACCGCTTGCGTAGCCCAGCAAGGGTGTAGCCGTAGTCTCTGGCGATCCGGGCCATCGCCGGCCCACCCAGGTCAACGCCCTCATAGTAGGCGCCATCACGCTTGAGCCCAGCGAGGACGCGGGCAGCTTTGGGCACGTAGCGGGAAGGTACTGGACGTGATCAGTCCTACGGTGTCGGGGCTGCCCCGGGCGTAGCAACGACCAGACTGGCGGCCTGGGCCGCGCTGGTAAGCCGTTGGTCGTAGGCAATGAATACCGTCAGCGCGTCGCTGAGCAGCACGGCTGAGGCCACATGGAGGGCGTCGAGGGTGCGCAGCAACGGATCACCGATGTCGGAGGCGAGATCTTGAACCGCACGGTCGAGTGGGACCAGGTCGATGTCGCCGACCACCGCACGGGCTTCGGTCAGGGCCCGACCACCGACCCGACGTGCCGCCCTGAGTACCTCGACTCGCCCGAGCTCACTGCTCACCACCGGTTGCTCAGGCCGTTCGCCAAGCCAGTCACGCAGCGCTGCGGTTTCGTCCTCCAGCCGGATCAGTTTCATCAGCGCGGAGGAGTCCAGGTAGATCACAGCTGCTCCTCGCGCTCGGCGTCGAGCAGCTCCTGATTGGTCGGCTCGCCAGGCGAGATCGGCACCGGCCGAGGTGACCGGACACGACCGGTTGGGCAGGCCGCGGGAATCAGTTTTCCTGCGCCGATCAGCTGATCTCGCACAGTGTGGGAGCGTTGCGCAGGTACCAGAAGGGCGATCAGTTCGCCGCGTTCGGTCACTTCCACGGTATGTCCCGCTTTCACCAGCGCGAGGTACCGGGACGCGTTCTGACGGAGTTCACGAATGCCGATGCGCTCCACCCCGAAAGGGTAGCACTTGGCGTGCTACACCTCCGAGCAGGTTTCGGTCGCGCGCCGTCCAACGCCGCGTCGTCGGATCCTTCCTCGCGCCGACCCTCGGCGACGCGCCGGTTGTGGGTCCTTGGGCTCAAACGGTCGTAACGACACCCCATTATCCTGGCAGATTTTGATTCTGCTAAGGTACCCCATTTCCGGGGGATCTTCTGGGGGGAATGATTGATGAGTGGGGCTGAGCCGTTGTGCGCCGAAGAACGGGAGACGATCTCCCGGGAGCTGCACCTGAACC
>JBOHFT010000096.1:0-17023 GCA_050699815.1 Pseudonocardiaceae bacterium
CGCGCGGTCAGCTGCCGCACCAGCGCCTCGTCCACACCGCCCACCGGCTCAGCCGGCACATCCATCGCCACCACAGTCACAGATACCTCTTCCGCCTCAGGAGTTACACCGTTGATCTTACAGTCCCGGCCGAACCGGTATCTGTTGTCGCCGGGCTTGTGCGAGGTGGGATGGAGCAGCCCGCCGAGTTCGTTGCGCAGCTTGGTCATCTCGGGGGGCACCCTGGTCTTGGTGCCCGCGCCGTAGAGGTCTGCCTGTAGCTCGGCTGGGGTGAGGCCGTCGGGCCGGCCGGCGAGTCGCTGAAGGATCTTGGCGTGTAACGGTCTGACTCTGGAGTGCCAGGACACGCTCGGCCCGGTCACCCTCACCCAGGGCTGGGCAGGGTCGGCCAGGTCGAGGGTGACCCGGATGGCTGGCTTGTCCTCGTCGTGCCGCAGCGGCCGGACGAGCCACCCGCGCGCCGGCAGGGGTTCCAGCACACACCAGCCAAGCGCTGGCAGGAAAATCCAGTCCGCAGCCTCGGGGAGGATCACCCGATCCCCCGCCTGGAAGGTCCACTCGTGCGCGGCCACCACCACACCGTGGCGGTCGATCACCAGTGCCGGGCCGTCGATCCGCTCCAGCAGTCCCGCCGCCGCACCCAGCCGCCCCCGCTGCGTGCGGTGCTGGGCGGTGTGCAGGGCGTCCTCAATGCGCCGTGCGATCTCATAAAGCCACCCCAGCGTGTCGCTGTGCACCTTCGCCCACGGGCCAGTCACATTGATCACTGCGAGAAGACGACGAGGACGAGTATGCGGGTCGAAAACCCCGACAGCTGTGCACGTCCAGCGGGCCTGGAAATCCATCCAGTGTTCCGGCCCGTAGATTTGCGCGCCGCCGATGAGGGACTGTGTCACCAGCCTGATCCCGTTAGTGCCCATCTCGGCCCACTGTGCGCCGCAGCTGAACCCGTAGCGGTCAGCCTTGTCGCGTACCTTCGTGTTGCCGCCGGTCCACGCGACACACCCGCGGGCATCGCCGACTGTAGCCATGAACTCCGAGTTGCGCACCAGCCCCAGATGGTGGACCAGCATGTGCCACGTCAGGGCCAGATCCGGGTCGTCTCGGAGACTTCCAGCTCACGTGAGTCCAGGAACTGAGGAGTCACGTCACGGGGCTTCACTCCCTGGCGGAGCATCGTGTCCCAATCCTGCCTGATCACCGGGCGAATCCTCGTCGGCGAGGAGACCGCAGACCCGGCGCCGAACTGCACCGCCTCGCGTACCAGGTAAATCTCACGAGCGCGCTGAACGGGATCGACCCCCGCTGACACGGCCGCTTCCAACTCCGTCGCACGCATCGCCACTCCAGTCTCGTAACGACCCTTGTGAGTGACTATGGCACGGCCGAACCAGCGGCGCAGACCGCTGCACGACGGTTGCAGGCCGACCATCAGCCCAGACGCAATACGGGGGCAATCGTTGCCCCGCCGGGCGCCGTGGCCCAGCGTAAGCCCCGACGGTAGCCACGACCACCCAGGGAGGCGGTCAGAGTGAGCCTGGCTGAAGAAGTCGGCACAACGATCCGGGTCGCGATCACCGAGTGGCCCCAGACCCTGCGCCTGATCAGCCTTCTCGCCGCGGCGACCGGGCCAGCCGCGCTCATCGTACTGCTGGTCGTGCTGCTGCGCCCCTAAGCGATCCGTGCCACTCGATCCCTGGTCAGGGCATCCCTGGGAGGGTTTCCACCGTCAGCTCTGGGTCGATGACCCGCAGGCGGGCCACCTGGGCCGCCAGCACCGGCCAGTTCCGGGCCCGCGCGCAGGTCGCCACCTGCGCGGCGGCCACATCCGGGTCAAGGTCGCGGCCGCCGACCAGCTCCCCCGCGCGAGCAGCCGCAGTCTCCTCGAGCGGGGCGATGAGGACCATGGGCGAGGCCAGCAGGTCCCGCATCTGCTCGACATCACCGGGGCCGTGGCGCCGGATCTGCTGCCACGCCTCAGACAGCGCGGCCGCCGGGACGAGCAGCACGATCCCGCGCACCGCGGCCCGATCGGCCCAGGTGGTGGTGTAGATGTTCGCCCCGCCACCGAGGACGGCCAGCGCGGAGGCGTCCAGGACGAAGCCGCCGAGGGCATCGTCGATGGTCACGAGGCTTGCCGGGCCGCCGTCCCGAAGTGACGGTCGATCACCTCATCGGCCCCAGGCAGTCGCCTCAGGATGAGGATTGCCCACCCGGGCCCGCCAGCGCTCAAGAGCCGGCTCACACCCCACAGTTGACTCGATTATGACGGCCGTGCCGTCTAAGCCCGCTAATTTGCAGGCGATTGACTCCTATCATCGCAACCAGCAGCTTCGCATGATGGCGACGACACAGCGAGCGCGGTGAGAACTGTCGGTGCTGCCCGGCAGCATGCGACCATGGTGTTGCCCCCAGAACGCACGGAGGTGAGCTGCAGATGTCGTCGCCTGCCCAGGCTGGCCTGCTCGACCACACCGGGCCGTGGACAGAGCGGGAGTACCTCGCGCTGCCCGAGGACCGTCGCCGCATCGAGCTGCTCGACGGCGGGTTACTGGTGAGCCCGGCAGCCGGGAGCCCGCACCAGCGGCTGTCGTCCCAGCTCTGGTATGCCCTGGGGCGGGCGGCACCGAGCTGGCTGGAAGTGCTGGAAGCCGTCAACGTCCGGGTAGCGCCTGGGCGGATCCTGATTCCCGATCTCGTCGTGGTGACCAAGCCCGGGCTGGACCAGACGGTCTGGGACCCAGCCGATGTGGTGATGGTCGTCGAGATCGTCAGCCCGGGCAGTATCGCCGCTGATCGTGCGATCAAACCACAGCTCTACTCGGCCGCGGGCATCGAGCACTACCTGCGGATCGAGCTCACCAGCCCAGGGCCGAGTGCGGTGGCGTACCGGTTGCACCGAGGGCACTACGTCGAGGTCACGTCGTCGAGGCCGGGGCAGCTGCTGTGCCTGGCTGAGCCGTTCCCGGTCGAACTCGACCTCACTGAACTCGCCGCAGCCACCCGCCCACCACGGTGACGGCGCCCATCGCGTCAGCTGGCCGAGTCCAGCCGCGGTGCCGCGGTCGCCTTGACCTCGATGGCGACGAGCCGGTGGGCGTCCAGCTCGGCGATCAGATCGACCTCGTGGTCGCCGTTGCGATCACGCAGGTGATACAGCCTTGGCTGCGGGAAGCCCAGCTGCAGCTCACCGCGGAGCTGCGCGAGCACGAAGGTGTCGAGCAGCCAGCCGAACAGGTCGCCGTCTCGCAGCACGGCGTCCACCGCTCCGCCCGAGCACGTCGGGAAAGCCACCCCGCAGTGCCAATTCCAGGTAGTCGCGCAAGTCGGGAGGCTGGGCCGGGACTCGCAGGCCCGCGACGCCATCCGGCGCGATCCGCAGCAGGAACGGGGCCCGGTGCAGGTCACCGCCGATGATCTCGCGCATGGTCAGCGTCCCCATCCCGACCTTGATCAACCGCCCGGTGCCGGGCCAGGTAGGGGAATCCAGGCGACCGTGCACCGAGCCGGTGACGATGAACCGGCCGGGCCGGGAAGCAGTGTCGACGGCGCGTTTGACCGCTCCCAGGACCGACGGGACGAGCTGCCACTCGTCGATCAGCACCGGCTCCGCACGGTCGCGCAGTGCGGCGTCCGGATCGCCTCGACGACGGCCGCCTCCCGTGGCTCGTCGAGGCGGATCACGGTGCGGGCGTGCCGGACCGCCGTCGTCGTCTTGCCGCTGGCCCGTGGCCCGACGAGCAATAGGGCGGGAAACTCCGCGAGCAGTTCAGTGATCAGCTCGTCGGCGAGCCGAGGACATAGTGGCTGCTCACCGGTTGAAGATACCCTGAACTCCCCATTGTGCAGGAACTCTGCTCCCATAATCGCATGTCCTCTGCTCCTGATATCGCCGGTGCCCTGCGGGCACACTGATGCCGTGACGGGCTTCGGCTGGATCTCCTTGTGCACCGATTACGGCTGCGTCGACGGGTTCGTGGCCGCCTGCCACGGGGTGATCGCCCGGATCGCCCCGCACGCGAGGGTGCTGGATGTGACGCATACGGTGACGCCGGGCGATGTGCGGCATGGCTCGGTGGTGCTCGCCGACACGCTGCCCTGGCTTCCGGCGGCAGTGCACGTTGCGGTCGTCGACCCCGGGGTCGGTACGGCACGGCGCGGGATCGCGCTGGTCAGCGGTGACGCGGTGCTGGTCGGTCCGGATAACGGGCTGCTGCTCCCCGCGGCAGAGGCGCTGGGCGGGGTGCGCGTCGCCTATGAGCTCGTCGAACCCGCCTACCGGCTGCCGGCGGTGAGTGCGACGTTCCACGGCCGCGACGTCTTCGCGCCGGCCGCCGCGCATCTGGCGGTTGGCGTGCCGCCGGACGCGCTCGGCCCCACGGTCGACCCCGCCTCACTGGTCGTCCTGCCGGCGCCGGTCTGCCACGTGGACGGCGATCGGATCCGGGTCGAGGTGCTGACCGTGGACCACTTCGGCAACGTGGCGCTGGCCGCCGGCGCAGCAGAGCTGGACGCGGTCGGACTGCGGACCGGCGCAGTGGCGACTCTCCGGTGGCCGACCGGCGACCAGCGAGTACTGGTCGGCACGACCTTTGCGGATGTAGCGCAGGGGGAACTCGTCCTGCTAGTCGACTCCGCGGGACACCTCGCAGTGGCCTGTCGCGGTGACTCGGCCGCGCGCCACACCGCCCTACACCCCGGCGCCATAGTCGAGATCGCCCTGTAACTGCAACAAGCATCCATGTCGCAGTGCTGAGCGCCCTTCCCACAGCGATGAGCATCCATGTCGCCGTCCAAGGTGGGGTGTCAGTGGGCGAAGTGGCGGGTGGCAGTGAGGTAGAGGGGGATGCCGGCGGTCTCGGCGGCGGCGATCACCGCTGCGTCGCGGACCGATCCCCCGGGCTGCACCACCGCGCGCACCCCGGCGTCGAGCAGCACTTCCAGCCCGTCGGGGAACGGGAAAAACGCATCAGAGGCAGCTACCGAGCCGACGGCCCGCTCGGCTGCGCGGCTGACCGCGAGCCGGGCGGCGTCCACCCGGTTCACCTGCCCCATCCCGATGCCGACAGTGGCCTCCCCGGCGGCGAGCAGGATCGCGTTGGAGCGCACGGCGCGGCACGCTCGCCAGGCGAAGGCCAGGTCGGCCAGCGTCGGGCCGTCCACCGGCGCACCGGTGGCCAGCGTCCAGGACGCCGGATCGTCGCCGGGGGCATCGAGTGCGTCCCGGGTCTGCAGCAACAGCCCACCTGACAAGGCCCGGAACTCAACACCCCCCCGGTCCGGGGGCGAGGCCACCAGCAGCCGCACGTTCTTCTTGCGGGCCAGCACGTCCATGGCGCCCTCGGGGTAGGACGGCGCCACCAGCACCTCGGTGAACACCTCGCTGATCTGCTCGGCCAGCTCGACGGTGACCTCGCGGTTCACCGCGATCACTGCCCCGAACGCGCTCACCGGGTCGCAGGCATGCGCCCTGCGGTGCGCATTGGCGACGTCCCCGGCGGCCGACACCGCGATCCCGCACGGGTTGGCGTGCTTGATGATCGCCACGCAGGCGGCGGCGTGGTCGTGCGCGGCCCGCCAGGCCGCGTCGGCGTCGACATAGTTGTTGTAGGACATCTCCTTGCCGTGCAGCTGCTGCGCGCCGGCCAGCCCCGGCGTGCCACCCGCGGTGTACAGCGCGGCCCGCTGGTGCGGGTTCTCCCCGTAGCGCAACGCCTGAGCGCGCCGCCAGGAGGCGCCCACCCAGGGCGCGAACCCGTCATCCCCCGGGGCAGATGACCCCATCCAGGACGCTACGGCGATGTCATAGTCGGCGGTGTGCTGAAACGCGGCGACGGCCAGCGCCCGGCGCTGCGCCAGGGTGAACCCGCCGGACCGGACCGCGTGCAGCACGTCGGCGTAGGCCGCCGGGTCCACCACCACGGCGACCGAGGCGTGGTTCTTCGCGGCAGCGCGCACCATCGCCGGGCCACCGATGTCGATCTGCTCGACGCACTCGCCGAAACCGGCGCCGGAGGCCACGGTGGCCTCGAACGGGTACAGGTTGACGACCAGCAGGTCGAACGGCGCGATGTCCAGGGCGGCCAGCTGGGCCAGGTGCGCGGGCTTGCGGGTGTCGGCGAGCAGCCCGGCGTGCACCCGGGGATGCAGCGTCTTGACCCGCCCGTCCAGGCACTCCGGGAAGCCGGTGAGCTCCTCGATCCCGGTCACCGGGACACCCGCGTCCGCGATCGTGAGCGCGGTCGAGCCAGTGGAGACGATCTGGACCCCGGCCGCGTGCAGGCCGGTGGCCAGCTCCAGCAGGCCGTTTTTGGCCGACACGCTCAGCAGCGCCCGGCGCACCGGCTTGCGATCTTCAGCACTCACGGCAGTCGAGACCTTTCGTCCGGTGACGGTGCAGCCCCGCCGGGCCAGGTCAGCGACGACCTCAACCAGCAGCCGCCGCTCCACGATCTTGATCCGCTCATGCAGCCGGTCCTCGGTGTCGTCAGCCAGCACCTCGACGGCGCGCTGGGCCAGGATCGGACCGGTATCCACGCCGACGTCCACCAGGTGCACGGTCGCGCCGGTCACCCGGACCCCGTGCGCCAGCGCGTCGGCCACCGGGTGCGGGCCGGGGAACGCGGGCAGCAGCGCGGGGTGGGTGTTGACGATCCGGCCAGCGAAGCGGTCCAGGAAAGCCGGGCCCAGGATTTTCATGAACCCGGCCGCGACGACCAGATCCGGCTGGTGGGCGGCGACCGCCTCGGTGAGTGCGGTATCCCACGACGCCCGGTCGGGATGCTGGGCCAGCTCGATGACGAAGGTGGGCAGCCCGCACTGCTCGGCGCGCCGCAGCCCGCCGGTGCCGGCCCGGTCCGCGCCGACGGCCACCACGCGGGCCGGATAGTCCGAGGCGGCTGCGTCGAGCAGTGCCTGCAGCAGCGTCCCCGGGCCAGACACCAGGACGACGAGCCGAGCCGGAACCGGCAGGCGGAGCTGATGCACGGCCAGCGCAGGCTCCTGGCAGCAGAGCGGGATGACGGCCACCCAGCCTAGCTTGCCCTATGACACTGCGTGGTCTGGTCGCGGCGACGGTGCTGGCTGACGCCCTGGCCCGGGTGACGGCATGCACCGGAGTTGCTGCTCGCCAGCTGGCTCGCGTTCGGCATCGCCGGCAGGGCCCGGCTGTGGCTGGCGATCGTCGGGCTCGTGCTGGTCGCCGCCACCACCACCGCCGTCCTGCTCGGCGGGCGGCCCGCCGTCGGTGCCGGTCTCCGCACCCACCGGGGACGGCGCGGCCGGGGAGGACAGCAGCGTGGCGGCGCAGCCGCCCAGCAGCGTCGCGCCCAGCACGGCGACCGCGAGCGACCCGGCGGGGACGTCGGCAGGGTCGAACGCTGCGGCCCCCAGCCGCCCGCCAGCCAGTGTCGCAAGCACTGCGCTGCCCAGGGCGAGCACCGTGGCCGCCACCCCCAGCACCCGCAGCCGCCCCACCAGGTCGGGGGCAGCAGCGGCGCACCGGCGCCCTACCGCGGCACCGACCAGCAGGGGAACCGCGAGCACCACGCCCCACCACGGCTGCACCGGGCCCTGCGGCAGCGCGGCGAGCAGCGGCACCGCCGGCACCGGCGCGGCCACCATCGTGACCGGACTGATCGACAACGCCGCTATCGAGAAGCCCGGCCCGGCCAGCCACGACAGCCCGGCGATCGCCGCGTTGGGCAGGTACCCGATCGACAGGATGGCCAGCCCGAGAACACTGCCGACATCGGCTCCCGACATCTGGACGACCTCGGGCGCGGACCCGATCAGACCGATCAGCACCACAGCGGAACCGGCGGTGAGCAGGACCGCCAGACCCCACCCCCCGGCCACCACGCCGGGACGCACCCAGCCGGGTGCCCGGCGCAGCGCCGCAGGCAGCAACCCGCAGGGCCGGGCCAGGCCCAGACCCGCCGCGACGCCGGCCACGAGCGCGCACCCGACGGCAGCCTGCCCGGGATCCACGGTGATCGTCGCTGGGGTCGCCAGCAAGGCCAGGACGGCACCCAGCACGCCGTGGGTACCGGCGATCACCCCGGCCACCCACCCCGCGTCGGTCGGTGTGTGGATCCCGCAGCGGCTCCCGACCCGGGCCGCACCGCGGGCCACCAGCACACCGAGCAGCAGGGTGGGCAGCAGCGGCAGGACACCGAGCGGGGCCCCATCGATGATCAGCGGGATCTGGTGCGCGACCAGCCAGCCCGCCGCACCGGCCCGAGCCACCCCCGCTACCGAGCTGTCTGCCCCACTGGCGACGCCGAGCAGGGCGAGCAGCGCGACGGCGCCGAGGTAGCCGACGACGGCCGACCGGCCGGCGGCGCCCAGCGGCGCGCCCCAGCCGATGGAGACCCGGCCGGGGCTGGTGCCGTCGGCTGCGGAAGCACCGGACACCGGCGACAGCAGCAGGCTCACAGCCGTCACCCTCGCAGCCGGGTGGCACCGTCGTGGCGATCACCTGGCCGACGCGCCCCTGATGTCACCAGATCGGGGGACGCCGCCGCCCGGCGGGCGAGGTTGGCGGCGGTTAAAGGCCCTCGCCAGCCCGGTTGGTGGCCCTTCAAGGGCCGCCAACGGGGGTCACGGCAGTGACGTCATGATCTTGCGCATCAGTTCTGCGGTGTCGCTGGGTGTTGTGCCGACCTGGACACCGGCCGCTTCGAGGGCTTCCTTCTTGGCCGCGGCGGTGCCGGCCGAGCCGGACACGATGGCGCCGGCATGGCCCATGGTCTTACCTTCGGGGGCGGTGAAGCCGGCGACGTACCCGATCACCGGTTTGGTGATGTTGGCCTTGATGTAGTCGGCGGCGCGCTCCTCGGCGTCCCCGCCGATCTCGCCGATCATCACTACCGCCGCGGTGCCGGGATCGTCCTCGAAGGCCTGCAGGGCGTCGATGTGGGTGGTGCCGATCACCGGGTCACCACCGATGCCCACGCAGGTGGAGAAACCGATATCGCGCAGCTCGAACATCATCTGGTAGGTCAGGGTGCCGGACTTGGACACCAGCCCGATCCTGCCGGGGCCGGTGATGTCGGCGGGGATGATGCCCGCGTTGGCGGCGCCGGGGCTGATCACCCCGGGGCAGTTCGGGCCGACGATGCGGGTCCGCACCAGACTCGCCGCCAGCCCGGTGGCGCCGGCGTGCGCGCAGAACGCGACGGTGTCGTGCACCGGGATCCCCTCGGTGATCACCACGGCCAGCCCGATGCCGGCGTCGATCGCCTCGATGACGGCGGCCTTGGCGAACCGCGGCGGGACGAAGACAACGCTCACGTCCGCGCCGGTAGCGGCCATCGCCTCGGCGACCGAGCCGAACACCGGCAGTGCCGCACCCTGGAAGTCCACGGTCTGGCCGGCCTTGCCCGGGGTGACCCCGCCGACGACCTGGCTGCCCGCGTCGAGCATCCGCTGGGTGTGCTTGCGCCCCTCCGAGCCGGTCATCCCCTGGACGATGATCTTCGAATCCTTAGTCAGGAAGATTCCCACCGGTCAGGCTCCCTTGGCGAAAGTCGATGCCGCGAGCTCGGCGGCCTTGTCTGCCGCGGCGTCCATGGTGTCGGCCATGGTGACCAGCGGGTGGGCCGCGTGCGCGAGGATCCGGCGGCCCTGCTCGACATTGTTGCCATCCAGCCGGACCACCAGCGGCTTGGTCGCGGCGTCACCGAGGATGTCAAGCGCCGCCACGATGCCGGTAGCCACCTGATCGCAGGCGGTGATCCCGCCGAAGACGTTGACGAACACCGACCGCACGTCAGGGTCGCCGAGGATGATGTCCAGCCCGTCGGCCATCACCTGCGCGTTCGCGCCACCGCCGATATCGAGGAAGTTGGCCGGCTTCATGCCCCCGTGCGCCTGGCCCGCGTAGGCGACCACGTCCAGGGTGGACATGACCAGGCCCGCACCATTGCCGATGACACCGACCTGACCGTCGAGCTTGACGTAGTTGAGATTCTCGGCCTTGGCCCTGATCTCGAGCGGATCCTGCCCGGCCGGGTCGGCCAGGTCGGCGTGGCCGGGATGGCGGAACCCGGCGTTGTCGTCCAGGGTCACCTTCCCGTCCAGCGCGATGATCGCCTCGTGGGAGTCGCGGACCAGCGGGTTCACCTCCACCAGGGTCGCATCCTCGGCGACGAAGGCGTTCCACAGCGTGACGACGGTGTCGGCCGCCGCCTGCGCCACCTCGGCCGGGAACCCGGCAGCCGCAACGATCTCAGCGGCCTTCGCGGCGTCCACCCCGGACCGCGGATCCACCGGCACCTTCACCAGCGCCTCGGGCTTTGTCGCGGCGACTTCCTCGATGTCCATCCCGCCTTCGACGCTGGCCATCGCGAGGAAGGTGCGGTTGGTGCGGTCAAGCAGGAAGGACAGGTAGTACTCCTCGGCGATGTCCGCGGCGGGGGTGACCAGCACGCGGTGCACGGTATGGCCCTTGATGTCCATGCCCAGGATGGCGGCCGCGTGCTGCTGCGCCTCCTCCGGCGTCCGGGCCAGCTTCACGCCACCGGCCTTGCCACGGCCACCGGTCTTCACCTGGGCTTTGACGACCACAGTGGCACCGAACTCCGCAGCGGCGGCTCGGGCCTGCGCGCTGGTGGTGGCGACCCGGCCGGGGAGCACCGGGACGCCGTGGGCAGAGAGCAGATCCTTCGCCTGGTACTCGTACAGGTCCACATGGTCGACCTTATCCAGCCACTCCGACACAACAGCCCGCCGGCACCGGTGAACCAGATCACTCCACGGGTGCGGAGGCCAGGGCGTGGCGTACCCAGTCGACGATCTCGTGTGTGCTGGCACCGGGGGTGAAGACCTTGGCCACCCCGAGCTCGGTGAGCTTCGGGATGTCCTCCTCGGGGATGATCCCGCCGCCAAAGACCAGCACGTCGGTTGCGCCCTTGCTCTGGAGCAGCTCGATGACCTTGGCGAACAGCGTCATGTGGGCGCCCGAGAGCACCGAGAGCCCGACCGCGTCGGCGTCTTCCTGCAGCACGGTCGCCACGATCTGCTCCGGCGTCTGGTGCAGACCGGTGTAGACGACCTCCATGCCGGCGTCGCGCAGGGCCCGCGCGACGATCTTGGCACCCCGGTCGTGCCCGTCGAGCCCCGGTTTGGCGACGACCACCCGGATCCGTCCGCTCATTACCCAAGGGTAGCTTCCGGCCGCCTCACGAGCGCCACTCCGGGACACAGTCGAGCGGGTTAGCGGGTTGTTGGGCTCCTGTTCCCCGCGGCGCTGAGGTTAACAATTTATTGTGCTCGTATGAACCCCGTTGGGGAGCTCAGGCTCGCAGCGCGCCAGCTGGTCGCGCACGGCACCCGCGTCGCCGGGTGGGCGGCGACGTCGGCAGGTGCTGCGCTGGGCGCGCTGTCCTGCGGCGTCCGGGCAGTCGCCCGGCCTGCCGGTGCGCGGGGAGTGGCCTTGGAGGCCTGGGCGCTGGCCATGCACCTGGTGATGTACCCGTGGGGTGCGGTCGCTGAGCAGCTGCGACCGGGCGGCCCCTACAACTGCTACCGCACCGACGACCTGCCCCCCGACAAGCGCGGCTTGGTGATCGCCGACGTGCGAACCACGGGGACACCGATCCTGCTGGTGCATGGCTTCGCGGACAACCGGTCGGTGTTCGCGGTGCTGGGCGGGGCATTGCGCAAGCGCGGGTTCGGCATGGTCTACGGCGTCAACTACAGCGTGCTCACGGCGCTGACCGGCGATGTCCGCAGCGCGGCCCGCGAGCTGGGCCGCGAGGTCGAGCGGATCTGCGAGGCGACCAGCGCGGAGCAGGTGCACGTGGTGGGGCACTCGCTGGGCGGGCTGGTGGCCCGCTACTACGTCCAGCGGCTCGGCGGGGATGCCCGAGTGCACACGCTGGTCACCTTGGGCACTCCGCACCAGGGCACGATGGCCGCATACCTGCTGCCCACCCCGGTACTCCGCCAGCTGCGCCCAGACTCCGACGTGGTGGCCGAGCTCGGGGCGCCGTCGCCAGGGTGCCGCACCCGCTTCGTCGCCGTGTGGAGCGAGCTGGACGAGTTCATCGTGCCGCAGCGGCACGCCAGGCTCGATCATCCAGATCTCCTGGTGGCCAACCACCAGCTCAGCGATGTGGGGCACCTGGCGCTCCCGGTCGATTCACGCGCCGTGCACACGGTGGCGAGCGCACTGGCCCAGCTTGACCGGGGTCCGCCCGCCGACCTGACGGTTGACGTGGCGGCCGTCGGCCGGTCCCCCACATCCGCCTCAGAATCAGGCTGAGGCGACCGCACACCGCGGCAGAACCAACGCTGACCGATACAGCCGGACGTAACGCGGAATGGCGACTTGCCTGCGGGCGTCGCACTTCGTTACCTTCCCCCGGTCCACGGTCACAGTCCGATTACGGCTGGCTTGCGGAACTGGAACCCACCAGTTCCCCGGGATCCCCCGCCCGGTGTCAGTACGGACTCCCCGACACGGGAAAGGCAGGTCTTGGCTCGACACCGCTCCCCAGGCGGCCAACGACCATCACTGGTCAGTGATGCGCCGCCCCCCGGCCCCTCACGTACCCGGCCCGCGCACCGCATCACGGCACCGTCGGCCGCCGTGCGCGGCCGGGTGGTCGTAGCAGCCGTCGCCGCTGGCGCTTTCGTGGCCGCGGGCCAGACGATCGACAACAACTCCGCCGAGGCGATCTCCGACGCAGCCCCGCGGCTGGCGTCCGCCCGGGACGCCTCGGCGGCGGTAGGTCTCGGCGGGCCTGCCCCGGCACCGGAGTACCTGCCGCTGACCCGGCCCGCCGATCCCGCTGCCGCCGAGGCCGTGCAGGCGATGGCCAAGGGCCAACGCCTCGTCGAACAGCGCGTCGCCCGCGAAGCCGAGGCCAGCCGGATCCGGTTCATGCTGCCAACAAAGGGCACCCTCACTTCGGGATACGGCTCGCGGTGGGGTGCCTTCCACTTCGGCATCGACGTCGCCAATGCCATCGGGACGCCGATCCTCGCCGCCGCCGACGGCGTGGTCGCGGAGTCCGGACCGGCCAGCGGCTTCGGCCTCTGGGTACGCATCCTGCACATCGACGGCACGACCACCGTCTACGGGCACATCAACCGCTCGCTGGTCGCGGAGGGCCAGAAGGTCCGAGCGGGCCAGAAGATCGCCGAAATGGGCAACCGGGGCCACTCGACCGGGCCGCACCTGCACTTCGAGGTGTGGAACGCGCTCGGCCAGAAGATCAATCCGATCAGATGGCTGCACGACCACGGCATCGACTTCTGACGGCGGTGCTCGCCAGATCACTGGCCGGCCTCCGACGGCCACCCGCCACCCAAGTGGGTGTGCGCGGTACGCCACACCGAGCACAGCTGGCGCCGGTTGCGCAACGGGCGAAACGCCCGGTCGCAGTGTCGGCAGCGGCCACGGCGACCAGAACCGTGCTGCGCCAGCAGACTCCGCCAGGCCGCAGCAAGTGGCACCAGCCGGGCCCGCACCGCTGGCCAGGCCGCCCCTGGCTCGGCCCCGCCGAGCATGCGCTCGACGTCCCCCAGATATGCCTCGACACGCTTCCGCAGCACCCAGCGCAACCGCTCGTCCATCCCGCACCCCCAGCAGCTTAGTCGAACATATGTTCGAAAAGCTAGCCGGTGGGACCGACAAACGCTGGACTGGCCACCCTGGACGAGCTCGCCGGATCGTGCCTACCACGTGTATCTGATCGTCGCGGAGATCGGGAATGTTTCGGGTTCCGGATTCTGGGCAGCTCGAAGCGTTGCACGGTGGGTGGGGCGACGGCGGCGTTGTGGACGAGGCCCACTCGGTCGCGGTGAACACCAGAGCCGGGCCGCCCATGCGCAGATCAGCGAGGCTGAGGCGTGCAGTTGCTGTGACCTCGCCCGATCCGACCGGCCCGGCCCTGGCGTTCACCGCGGGGCCTACCAGCCATCCACGGCACACGTGATGGCCCGACCGCGCGTCAAAACGGCGGCGGTTCGTCGGGGTCGACCGGATCGTGCGGGGGCGCTGGTGGTGGGTCCGGCCGGGGCGGCGGACGCTCCAGGATCGGTAATCCCTCGACGGTGGCCAGCGGCGAATATGTCAGGGTACGGCGGGCCGGGTTGGGGTCAGGGAGGTCTTCGATGATCGGTGGCGGCTGGGTGCGGTAGATCGCTCCGAGGGGGCTGACCCACACGATTCCGTTCAGGTGACACACACTGCGCCAAGAACCGTGCAGCTACCGGTGGCCCAGCTCCACGGCGATGGCATCCCCCAGCGCTTGGCGCGCATCGAGTTCCTTGCGGTGCAGCTCGGTCTCCACGTGTTCCACATTGTCGAAGCTGGGCGGTTCGCCGTTCACGATCACATCCCCATTCCACGAATGGTGGATGTCCTCGATCGGCGTGATGGTGGATCGCCAGGTTTGGTAGAGCGTGCGCACGTTGTTTCCCCAGGTCGGGTCACTCGCTTCTGGACGCACGTCCTCCGGCGTGCGCAGGGTTGGTAGCGCGGAAATAGGGGGCCGGGGCTGTGGTTCTCGCTGTGGATCACTCGGCCGATACGTCGTAGAGCAGGATGTGGCGGTCGGCGGGGAGGATGACGATGTAGACCTCGATCGGGTGCTCGTTCTGGTCGAAGGTGGTTCGGAGGAGGCGCCCAACGGGGGTCCCGGCGGTGATGGCGAGTTTTTCTGTTTCGTCCGGCGTGGGCATGCGCCAGGTGATCTCGTCTTCGTAGCGGGTGGGGACGTGCCCGAGGTCTTCGAGTACCTGGCCTGTTCCTTCCACGATGTCAGCCGGATTCATGATCTTTGAGTCGCGCACGATGGTGAGGGGGTAGTGGCTGTCGCCGAGTTGGAGGGGTTCGTCGTCGGCGTACATGACTCGGCGCCGGACGGCGACGGGTGTTCCTGTCTCGATCCTGAGGTGTGTGGCGACCTCGCCGTCAGCGGGTAGCTCTTCGACGGTGCTGACTTGTCGGGCGGTCTTGCCCTGTGGCTCGATCTGCTGGGCGAACGTGTTGCGCCGGCGGTCAGCCTCCAGGCGCTTGGCTCGTGAGCCGGTGAGCGAGGCGTAGTACTTCACGCGGGGTTTGGCGACGAACACACCCGCGCCCTGGAGTCCGACGACGAGCCCCTCGGCGCGGAGGAGGTTGATCGCGTTCCACACGGTTTGGGTGGCCACCCCGTACTGTGCGGCGAGCGCGGTGCCGCTGGGGAGCTGGTGTCCGGGCAGGTACTCGCCGCGTCGGATCGCGTCACGCAGGTCAGCGGCGATGCGACGGAAGAGCGGCGGGTCTGGCTCTGGCATCGAGGTCACTCTACGAGTACCTCTCTAGAACTCTGTTATGCGCAGTGATCATTGTGGACAAATTCTACTATAAGTGTCACTCTAGAAGAGTGGCAGGTGGGCGCCTAGACCTTGTGACGTGGCAGGGACTCAGCAAGGGCTTGGCGTCTGCCGCCTGGCCTGCTGCCTTGGGGGCCGGGCCGGGCGGCGCTTCCAGACACGATCACGGGGAGGCACAGCGGGTGATCGACGAGACGGACCAGGTCCCCGGCGAGCGCCGCCGGTTGGTGGATCGGGGCCACCGCACCGGCGGCGGCGGTGCCTGCATGCTGGTGGTCATTCAGGAGACCGGTGGCGCCGGGGCGGTTCACCGCCGGGGCGCGTCGGGGGTGCGGCCGAGCAGGGCCGACCTGGTCGCGCTGGCCGAGAAGATCCTGGAGCGTGCGACGTGAGTCTGGACGTCGGTGACCAGGTCCGCTTGCTGCTGCTGCAGCGCGTGCGCGCGGGCGCTATCAGCGAGTTCTGGGGCACGTACTTCGACGGCGGCGGGCGGATCTGGCACCTCGCCCAAGCCGCGCTGGCGAACCTGGTCGAGTTCGGGCGGGTCGAGCTGATCTACCCGCCGGACTCCGGTGTATGGCGGCAAAACGACTATGGCCCCGGCGAGCTGGTCTACGGCGTGCACGCCGGCCTCAGCGTGGCCGACAGGACGCGGACAGCGGCTTTGACCGAGCTGGGGTTAGGCGAGTACGAGGAGTTGCGCGAGCGCCAGCGGGCCACTGTGGCGGTGCTGGACCGATGACCAGCACGCCGCCGATCGCCGGCATCATCGACAGCGACAACCCGTGGATCGCGGCCTACCTGACACTGCGGTGGGCCGTACTCACCGGCGAGCTGGAAACGCAGGATGAAATCGCCGCCTACGCTGCCGAGCTACGCCGGGACCTCCCCGACCCTGCTCCACCACCATCCATAGCGGCGTTCATCGCCGCGGACATCAAGATCACGTTCCCGCTGTTGACGGACCAGCTGTGGACCCCATGATGACCCCGGTGAACCCGGTGGTGACCGACTCCACCGACGACACCTGCCCCGGCTGCGGTGGCACCCACCTGTCCTGGCCATCATCGGCGTGCTCCCCACCCCGCAACTGCGCGGGGCCGCTTTCCTGGCCACCCTGCGCACCGAGGTCGCCCGACGCTTCAGCAAGGAACACACGACATGAGCGTTACCGTCTGTTTCCCCGTGGACCAGATCGTTGAGTTCGAGGCCATGGCCAGCGTGGACAGGACCACCTGGTGGTGCCGGCTGTGCGGGCAGGAAGGCACCGCGAGAACAACACTGCAAGCGACCGATGACGCCGTTGCGCACCTGGGCGCTGACCACAGCGGCATGAGAACCCCCTGAGACTCCGGCTGACCGCCGGTCGAGCCCTCCCCACCGCTTCGGGTTCCTGGTGGTTAGCCGGTTCCAGACCAATCGAGAGGTTCGCGCTGATGACCGCTGAGAAGTCGCGCCGGTTCTCCCTGACTGGGCAGGACCCCGAGGGCCGGAACCGGACGATCATCGGGTGGCGGGAAGCGGAGTACGTGCAGGGCAGGGTGGTGAAGCGGGTGGTGATCACCTTGGACGCCACCATGAGCACCGCGACCGTGCTCACCACGGCGGAGGCGATCGAGCTGGGGCAGAAGATCCTGGCGGCAGCGCAATGAGCACCCCCGGCCGGCCTTGCCCGTCCGTCGCGGCCGATCCC
>JBOHFT010000097.1:0-16399 GCA_050699815.1 Pseudonocardiaceae bacterium
CACCGGGTGCGTGACGCGCCTAGCCAGTGGTTGTTCTACGAGCTGTACCGAGACAGCGTCGAAGGCCGCCCGCGCCTGCTCCCAGTCAACCCAGTAGAAGCCGCCCTCGCGGGCATCAGTGGCGCGGCGCACGCACCGGTCCACGAACTCCCCGTTGCGCAGCCAATGATCGTGCTCGATGAGCAACTCCACCGCAGCCCGCACATACCGGTCGTGATCCACAGTCCACACCCGCAACCCGCGCACCAACTCCTCCACCGATGCCCGCCTCATGCCGCACCCCACGACCGCGCCTCAGCCGGGACCAGTGGCGTACCGGCCAGGTGGCGTTCTATCCACCGGTCCACCTGCCGGTCCTGCACACCCAGCCGGGTAGCGATCCACCGCGAACCCCGCCCGCTGCCCTGCCGCAGCTCAATCGCGGCCTGCGCCAGCTCCTGCCGCGATGCCCCCGGCACGCGCCGCCCGGCCACCAACTGGGCAACAACCAGCCCATCCACCCCGACAGACAGCCGGGCCGGATCCACCGGAGAAGACCGAGCGACCACCCCACGTCGCTCCCGCAGCGTCGAGCGCGCTCGCTGGCACCACGTACCGCCCACGCACCTTGATGGCCGGGAACTGGCCGTTACGGATTGCGCGGTAGAGCGTCACCTCCGACACGGAGAGGATTCGCGCGACCGTGGCGACGGAGAGGAACCGTGGCCCCGAGCTGACCCGGGCCTGGAGTGGTGGTCCCATCTAGGTGCCCTCCTGTGGCTCATGGCGTCCCGGGCCTGCCCCCGGTGGCCGTACTCAGCCACATTAGTCGCAGTTTTTCTGCGAGTCAACAGTTTAACTGTTAGTCCATAGTGGTCCTATCCGTCCGCAGGAGGTGCCGTGAGCGATATGTTCGGGTTGGTCGTGAAGTTCACGGTCAAGCCTGGTCATGAAGAGGCGTTCGATGAGCTCGTACGCGAGACGCTGCCGGGTATCCAAGATCGGGAGCCCGGCACTTTGATCTACACCTGCCACCGGGTGCGTGACGCGCCTAGCCAGTGGTTGTTCTACGAGCTGTACCGAGACCGTGAAGCATTCGACACGCATGAGCAGGAGGCGCACGTGCGGCGCTTCCTCGCGGAGCGCGGCGAGCACCTGGAACGCTCCGAGGTCGACTTCCTGACCTTGGCCGCTGGCAAGGGCCTGCCGTCAAGCGGCTCATAGCGTCTGGTGCTTGGCGTCCTGCGGCTAGACCGCACCTGAGAGCGAAAGGCGAGGCGGTCATGGATCCCGCGGGTGGTGGGACTCTAGGTGAGCGTGTTGCCGAGCTACGTCGTCGGCTGGGCATGTCGCAGAAGGATCTGGCCACGGAGGTTGGCAGGTCCGAAAGCTGGGTCTCGCAGGTGGAGCGGGATGTATTGCCAGTGGAGCGCGTTTCGGTGCTTCAGTTGTTGGCCGACGCGCTTGGTACGTCCGTTCGCAATCTGCGACCTGAGGCGACTGCGGACGTCCCCAAAGTGGTCGGGCAGCCGGACGAGCTCGCAGCGTTGCGGCTCGCGATGACCGGGCACCCGGCCTTAGGTGCGTTGCTGGGAACCGCCGAAGGCCCCAGTCGGGGTCTAGCCGAGCTACGGTCCGACGTGGATACGGCATGGCAGCTTAGTCATGCCTCGCAGTACGGCCAATTGGCTGCGCTGCTTATTCCGTTACTGGCTGACCTCGAACGCTCGGCGCGGGTTGCTCGCGGTAGACAACGTGCCGAAGCTTCACGATTGCTCACTAGGGCTTACCAGGCTGCGGCGGCAACGTTTGCCAGGCAGGATGAGGCTGACGCTTCATGGCTAGCGGCTGACCGAGCAATCCGCTGGGCCGAGGAGGCAGGAGATCCGCTCGGCGCGGTCGCTGGTGGTTTCCGAATGGGCCATGCGTTCATTACGCTTCGACGGCTGGACCAGGCGGAGCATGTCGCGACTCAGGCGATCGCGGCCCTCGCACCTTTGACAACAGTAGCGGACTGTGCGGCGGAAGTGCTGTCGTTATACGGCGCCATGCATCTGATTCTCGCCGTCGTATATGCACGCGAAGGCGACCGAAGTGGTACCCGTCGAGTCATCGCGGAAGCCCGAAAAATCGCGGGCATAATCGGCACCGACCGCAATGATTACAACACAGAGTTCGGGCCGACGAACGTTGAACTCCACGCAGTGTCGACATCGGTAGACATCGGCGACGCAGGCGAGGCGATCGACCTCGCCACCGCCATCGACGCCAGCGGCTTATCACCCGAACGCCAGGCCAGGCTACTCATCGACCTCGCCCGGGCTCATGTCCAGCGGCGACACGTTGGCGAGGCAGTGTCGGCACTACTCGAGGCGGAGCGTCTGACGCCAGAGCAAGTGCAACGACACAGCCTCGTACGTCAGGTTGTGCACGATCTGCTCAACCTCGCGGGACGGCGGGCAACCCCGGACTTATTGGACCTGGCTCGACGCATTGGCGCATAGGACGACCGCACGTCGGCCTCGGCTGACGTTGATCAGGCCTTCATCCCGCAACAGCGCAACGGCGCGATGCACTGTAGCCGTCGAGACTGTATGAGCGGTGGCGAGTTCGCTCATGGTGGGTAGCAGATCACCTGGTGTGAGGCGGCCGTCGTGGATCTGCTCTCGGAGCGTCGAAGCGATCACCTCATACGGACCTCGGGGCGTGCGAGGCGCCGGGGCAAGCAACTGTGGCATAATGCTCGCCATTGTGGTAGCAGCGCGCTGTCCGGCTTCGTCCACCCACGCGGCGTAGATTCTTAAGGTCGTGGCCCCGCCGCTTCCGTGGCCCAGTCGGCCAGCTACCGTGCGGATATCTACCCCCGCGGCGATCAACTCGGTTGCGGAGTAATGCCGGAGTGAATGCAGCCGAGTACTCCGAAGCTTTAGCTTTCGGGCCAGCCGGCCGTACCGCTGCGTCAGTGTCCGCGGCGGCCACGGTTCCGAACAGTCAGGCACTGGAGAGAATAACCAGGCTTCGCCATCGAGAGTGCAGCCTAATTCCTCGCACCGAATCTCGCAGCGCTCGCGGTAGGCAACTAGCAATTTGACAGTTTGCGGGTCCAGTGCGATCCGTCGCTGTTGACGGGTCTTAGTCTCTTTCTCCTTCACGCCGGACTTTGGGTGGGAGTTGCTGCGCTGGATCAACAGCAGTCGTCGGGTCAAGTCGAGGTGGTTCCAACGCACCGCGCTGACCTCGCCGCGGCGTAAGCCGGTGACCATCATCAGCCAAAGCAGTAGTCCCCAATCCTGATCGAACGCCCACGCGGCGCTGAGCATCACCGCAGCCTCGTCGGCCGTCGGTGGATCGGGCTCGGTCTGCCCCGGCGAAGGCGCGGCTGCCAGTGCGGCCTTATTAACACCGAGGTACCGCCAGCGCACGGCACGTTCGAGTGCGCCGCTGATGATGAAGTGAATCTTGCGAACGGTGCTCCCGGCCAATGGGCTGCAGGTGTGGCGAGCGGACGGCCGACCATTGCACAGGTGGCGGCAGCGCTGGAGGCGGGCGTAGAACCTCTCCAGCAGCTCAGCATCGAGCTTCGACGCAGCCAGCTCGCCGAACGCTGGTTCGATGTAGATCCTGATTAGGTCGGCGTACCGCTCGCGGGTCGTCTCCTCCAGCTCCGCCACATCCAGCCACTGGACGATCGCCTGCCCGAGGGTAATCGCAGACTTAGGGTGCCGATCTTCGTCGACCTGACCCTGGAGTCGGGTCAGTGCAACCTCGGCGCAGTCGTACGTCTTGGCGGTCTCGCGTAGGTATCTCTCCTTGCCGGTGAGCGGGTCGGTACCGGCGTAGACGATCGCCTGGAAGCTGCCGGAGGGCAGGGTGCGGATGTGCCCGCGCTGTCGGCGTTGGCGTGGTGGCATGCGCGGACCGTAACAGGGCTCATTGCACGAACCCTTGCATGATGAGCACTAGCGAGCGTACAGCTTCCTGTTACCGCAGGTCAGACAGTGTAGCCCCGACGGGATTTGAACCCGCGCTACCGCCTTGAGAGGGCGGCGTCCTAGGCCGCTAGACGACGGGGCCGCAAGAACGCGATGATTGCGTTCGCTGGGGTACCAGGACTCGAACCTAGACTAACTGAACCAGAATCAGTCGTGCTGCCAATTACACCATACCCCACCGGTTGTCTGATTCTGGGCCGCCGTCTGGCCCCGAATCAGTGCCGGTGAGAGATCATAGTCGACCGGCCGAGCGAGGTTGCACCGGGCCGCCTTCTGCCGGGCTGCCTTCTGCTGGTGGGCTGCCGGCGGCTCGCCCGGTGAGCCGCGTGAGCAGCCCGGGGAGCTCACCGAGCCGCCCGATCACCGAGATCCCGGCGCCCTTCGGGAGCTCGCCGCGGCCGGAGCGGTCCAGCCATACGCCGTGCAGCCCGGCGTCACGCGCGCCTTCGGCGTCGGTGTCGAGCCGGTCGCCGACGTGCACGGCCTGGGCCGGGAGCACCCCCAGGGCACGGCACGCCCGCCGGAAGATCACGTGGTGCGGCTTGGCCACGCCGAGCTCCCCAGAGATCAGCACCGCGTCGAAGGCCGATCCCAGCCCCAGCGCACCGAGCTTGGCGCGCTGATGGTCACCGGCTGCGTTGGTGATCGCGGCCAGCCGCAGGCCAAGCGCCCGCAACGCCCGCAGGCACGGCAGTGCGTCGTCGAAGAGCCGCCACGCCCGCCGCATGGCGGCTGCCCGGCGCTCCTCGCGCCGCACCACCTCGCCGTCGCAGAGAACCTCCCCCCGGTAGGCGAAGAAGTCCCGGGTGCGCTGCTGGCGCATGGTGTCAAAGTCGACCTTCCCGGCGAGGTAGCGCTGGTAGTGCCAGTCGGTGAGCACGCACCAGTCGGCCCATGCCTCATCAGTGCCGAGGAGCTCACGCAACCCGGCGCGGGTGGATGCCTCGTAGTCGACCAGGGTCGCGTCCACGTCGAAGCAGACGGCGGCGACCGGGAGCGGCGGGGCAAGGCACTGGGCGGGGGCCAGCTCGGGCGCGAAAGTCACCCGGTGCACGTTAGATCGTCAGCGGTCTTGGCGACTCTGCTGACCCGGTGAACTTCCCGACCCACAGCCTGGTCACTCTTCGCAACCATAAGCCCAGATGGTGCGTAACCCGGTAGCTGGACACGACGTTGACACAGGAACCCTCCATGCGGTCTGGTGAGGACAACGGGATCGCGGTAGCAGGGT
Source organism: Pseudonocardiaceae bacterium (assembly GCA_050699815.1). Taxonomy (GTDB): domain Bacteria; phylum Actinomycetota; class Actinomycetes; order Mycobacteriales; family Pseudonocardiaceae. Next base: position 5,203 of record JBOHFT010000097.1, read on the forward strand.
GCGCTGATTCGCCAGTCGGGGGGGCTTGGGGATCCGGGGCATGGAGGCGGGTGAATCGGTGGCATGGGTGAGGGCGCAGCGGACGCCGGTTCCGGATGATCGCTCCGTGCAGTGGCGGGCGCTGGGCCCGGTGGAGGCGGTGGTTGCAGGCCAGCTGGTTGATCTTGGGTCGCCGAGGCAATGTGCGCTGTTCGGGTTGCTGTTGAGCCGGGTGGATCAGCCGGTGGCTCCCGACACGCTGATTGACCAGTTATGGGAGGGAGATCCTCCCGAGGCGGCAATCACATCGCTGCGGGCGTATGTGTCGAATCTGCGTCGGGTGCTGGAGCCGGGCCGCCCGCGCCGGGCGCCGGCCACGGTGCTGCGCACCCGCGCGCCGGGTTATCTGCTGGACAGCCGTGGCGTCGAGTTCGACGTGCACCAGTTCAGCGGGCATGCCACGGCCGGTCAGGAGGCGCTGGGCCGGGCCGAGCCCGAGCATGCCCTGGATGAGCTCGACAAGGCGCTGGGGTTATGGCGCGGGCAGGCTTACGCCGACATGCGCGACGCCGCGTGGGCGGCACCGGAGGTAGCGCGGCTGGAGGAGCTGCGGCTGTCGGTGGTCGAGACCCGGTGCGCAGCACGGCTGGCGCTGGGTGGCCACCACGCCGTCGTGGCCGAGCTGGACCTGCACGTGCGGGCCCATCCGCTGCGGGAACACGGCTGTGAGCTGCTGGCGGTGGCGCTGTACCGGGCCGGGCGCCAAGCCGAGGCGCTGGGGGTGCTGCGGGATACCCGGGCCCGGCTGGCTGAGGAGCTGGGCATTGACCCGGGGGCGGCACTGCGGCGGGTGGAGCGTGACATCCTCGCCCAGGCCCCGGACCTGGACTGGCACCCGCCGCACTCGCCACCGACCGTGACCCTCAGGGGATCAGCCCTGCCAGCACCACAAGCAACCAGCCCGGCGCCAGCGGATGAGCCCATGGGTGGGGCCGCCCGGCGGGTGGTGTCCACTCAGGTGCAGGGATTTGCCGAGATCGTCGGCCGGGAGCAGGAACTGGCCGCGTTGCGGGCTGGGTTCACCGACCCGCAGCGGTCGGGCAGGCCGGTGTGGCAGGTGCTCACCGGGTTGGGTGGGGTCGGCAAGACCAGCCTGGCCAGGGCCTATGCCCAGCGCTACCAGGACCACTACGGGCTGGTGTGGTGGGTCCGCGCCGAAGACCCCGAAGCGGTGCCCGGGGAGTTCCGGGCGTTGCTGGACATCCTGGCCTCGCAGTACGCCGAAGACACCCACGACCCGGTGCAGGCGGTGCACGCGGTGCTGGCCAACCGTGCCGGGCCGTGGCTGCTGGTCATCGACAACATCGCCGAGCCCGAGGCGCTGCGGGGCCTGCTGCCCGCCGCCGGCGCCGGTGATGTGCTGGTCACCAGCCGGGCCGGGACCTGGCCCGACCGGCGGATGGTGCTCCCGGTCGCCCCGCTGGCCCAGGCCCATGCCGTGGACCTGGTCACCACGCTCAGCGGCGACACCGACCAGGCCACCGCCGCGGTCCTCGCCCACGAGCTGGGCGGCTTGCCGCTGGCCCTGGCCCAAGCCGGCTGCTATGTCGCACACAGCGCCCTGGACCTGGCCGGTTACCTGGCCCTGTACCGCGACCGCCGCGCCGACCTGCACCGCGAAGGCCACGCGCCGGACTACCCCGACACCGTGGCCACCACCTGGCAGCTGACCTTCGACCAGCTCACCCCGCTGGCCCGGGCCCTGCTCAGCCTGCTGGCCTGGTATGCCCCCGACACCATTCCCCTAGATCAGCTGCTGGCCCCCGGCACCGACCACCTCCCGCTGCCCGAACCGGTCCACACGGCGCTGTGGCCGCTGCTGACCGACCAACTCCAACAGCACCGGGCCATCACCGAGCTGGTCGCCTACGGCCTGCTCACCCGCGCCGGACCCCGAGGATCGGTCACCGTGCACCGGCTCGTGCAAGCCGTCACCGCTGACCAACTCGCCGCCAGAAACCACCACCACGCCTGGATCACCGCCGCCGCGACCCTGCTCGACGCCGCCTGCCCCCAATGGCCCGGCACCCGGGCCACTACCGTGACCACCGGGCAGAACCTGCAAACCCTGCAAACCCACGTCCGGGTCCTGCTCGAGCACCTCCACCCCGATCAGCCCATCACCCTGAACCTGCGCTACACGCTCGCCGACTGGATCGGAATGACTGGTGACAATGCGCGAGCGCGCAAGCTCGGCACCGCACTGGTCGAAGATTCGCAACGGTTACTTGGCCCCGATCACCCCGGCACGACGATCGCCCGGCGCGGCCTTGCCTACTGGACGGGGAAGGCCGGGGACGTGGTGAGCGCGCGGGAGCTGGCCGCCGCGGCGGTGCAGGACATGACACGGGTCCTGGGACCCGACGACCGGCACACCCTGCTGGCCCGGACCAACCTGGCCCGGTGGACGGGAGCGGCCGGGGACGCCGTGAGCGCCCGGCAGCTGGCCGCCGCGGTGCATGACGACGCCCAGCGGGTACTCGGCCCCGACGACCGGTACACCCTCGTCACCCAAGCCAACCTGGCCCAGTGGACGGGGGCGGCCGGGGACGTAGCGGGGGCCCGGGAGCTGGCCACCGCGGTGGTGTCCAACGCCCAGCGGGTACTCGGCCCCGACGACCGGTACACCCTCGCCACTCGAGCCAGCTTGGCCCAGTGGACCGGGGAAGCCGGCGACGTGGTGAGCGCGCGGGAACTGGCCGCAACGCTGGTCGCCGACGACGAGCGGGTGCTCGGTCCCGATCACCGGCACACCCTGCTCGCCCGGGCCAACCTCGCCCGGTGGACCGGGGCAGCGGGCGACGTAGCGCGCGCCCGGGAGCTGGCAACCGCGGTGCTCGAGGACTTTATGCGGGTATACGGCGCTGACCACCGGGACGCCCTGCTCGCCCGCGGTTGGCTCACCCCGTGGACCCGGCAGACGTCCGACCGCTAGCTGACCTGCGCCTAAGCGGGCTCCAACTCATCCCCAATTTCCGGCCAAGCGTGGTGAACGACGGTGGACGCGCCCGAAGCGCTGCGACGGGGGAGCGCCACCATGATCGACATCGGCTCCACTGAGGAGTTGTTATCCGATGACAATCGCCACCATCAGCTACGCTCCCGCCACCGCCGCGGATAGCGTGGCTGATCTGTTGCTGGGGATCGGCGACGGGGATCCGGCGGCCTGGGATGAAATACTGCGCCGGTACGGCAAGCTCGTGTCCACCACGGTGCGGTCGTTTCGGCTGCAGGAGGCCGACGCACTCGACGCTATCCAGATGACCTGGCTGCGGCTGGCCGAAAACGCCGAGCGAGTGCGGACCCCCGAGCGGCTGGGCGGGTGGCTGGCGACCACCGCCCGCCGCGAATGCCTGCGCATCCTGCGCCAGGTCCAGCTCGGCGCACGCCCCACTGACATGGAGTTCAAGACTGTCGACCCTTCGGCGGGCCCCGAGCAGCGCGCCGTCGACGCTGACACCACACGGACGTTGCGCAGGCTCATCGAGGAGTTGTCGCCGCGCCGCCGGACCCTGATCCGGATGCTGTTCACCGACAGCCCCGGCTCCTACGCCGAGGTCGCCCGGGTCACGGGAGTCCCGCCCGGCGGGATCGGGCCCACCCGGGCGCGGGCCTTGCGGCAACTGCGGGACAAGCTCGATGACCACGAGCTGGGACCAGCCGCCTGGCGATGACCACGGGTCGCCAGGTGTGAGCGTTAGCGGCTGGCCAGTGCGGTCAGCGTGGCCTTGCCGGGGTAGAGAAGAAACGCCGTGCCCTTCGTGTGCACGAAGTCCGGCAGGTTCTTGACCGTCACGCCGCCACCCGCGGCAGGGAGTGTGAAGCCCGCATGTGTGCCCGGCATGGCACGGTTGCCGAGCAGGGGGTCCTGAGCGCGGCGATCGGCGTCATAGACCGGGCTGAAGTTGTTCTGGGTGACCCAGCTGGTCAGTGTGTAGACCTGCCTGCGCAGGTCTACACACAGGAACATGCCCACGAGTCCACGGTCGGCGCCGTCGTCCTCGATACCCGGCAGCGGCGGGCCGTAAGGCATCCCGCGCCGAAGGACACAGGGCACACCCTCGACGACGATCGGGTCCAGTGGGGTGTCACGGGGGTTCACGATCCGGATGTGGGCGGAGAACGGGCACCGGTGGCCGTCGGGATCCTGGGTCGCGTAGCCGAAGTCGTTGCTGGTGGCCAGCCGTGAGTCCGGCCGGTCTGGCGACAGGACCAGCGGCGTGCCGTCGCGCCAGCGACCCATCATCTTGGCCGCGAGCAGTTCCTCGGCGTCGGCGGTGGGCAGATCCGGGAACAGCCGCGGCCCCTGCGTGCTCAAGAACAGGTTGAACGCCGCGACATCCTGATAGGCCCAGCGGAACATCCCGTAGGTGCTGTCACGCACGAAGTCGGCCGCCGGGCCGCCGCCGGGAGCGGAGGGGTAGGCGTCCGTGGAGTAGCCCAGCAGGAAATTACGGAAACTGACCTGCGGCGGCAGGACGGGGACATCGTCGTCCCAGCAGACGTCGGGGTGCGAAATCCCATCGGTATAGCCGAAGTGCAGCTTCGCACCGCCGAGCGAACGCGCCTGGAGAACCGTGCCGTCCTTGCGGGGGATCAGCTCGGTGAGCCCGCAGCGGCGGGCCAGCTCCCGCACCATCTGCATCCCGTCCTGGGCGGCGCTGTCTGATCGAGCGTAGACATGCACGATGCAGTGCACGTCCTCGGTCGTGAACTGGCCCTCCCACCAGTTCACCGGGTCACTGCGACTACCCGGAGCATCTCCCAGCGAGAAGGCGCGCGGCCCGAACTTGAACACTGCGTCGAGCTTCGCCAGCAGCGCCGGAGCCACCCCCAGAACGCCCAAACCATGGTACGTGACACCGATGTTGAGCAGCGGGTCCGGTGCTGTATCGAGCTGTACGTCGGCCATCGTGACGCTCCGCGCCAGCTCCCCGATACAAGCGTGGCCACCTTCCCCATCACCGAAGCGGAAAATCAGGTGGCACGAAGCCGGACGCCGGTACGGGCTGACGACCATCGCCTGCACCCCGCCCAAGTCAACCTTCATTATACACCGCTGTAGACACTCTGGCCGAGCTTCTCTCTGATCTCGCGGACGGTGGCGTCACCGCACGCGCAGAACATGTAGCCTTGTTCGGCATTGGCGCCAGCCGAGACGCCGAGCGACTTGAGATTGTATCCGTGAGTGAACTCGAAGAAAGCGTTGGGATTATTGAGCTCCTCCCACGGCGGCGCATCCTCCACCAGGGAGAAGATCCCCTCGAAGACCAGCCCGAGCTCCTTGCGGAAATACTCCGTGTACTGCATCGGGTCGCCGTCGAACTCCGTGAGAACTTGGATATATTTATCGTCGATCACCAGAATCCGGGCAAAGTGCACGAGCTCCGACTTGGCCAGCGCCGTGTCGATCACTGGTTGAATCTGCTCGGCGAATACTTCCACAAAATTCCGCAAGCGTTGCCGGGACTCCGGGTCCTGCTTGAGCGGTGCAGTGAAATTGAGAGTGAAAGCCATCACGGTACCTCCCGCCGAGTGGCAGCGTCTCCAGCACAATTTATACCATCATGGTCGGTCGCAGTCAGCTTGTCACCGAAGAAGGCGATATCGGCGTGGAGTCGTCGTCCCACGGCAGCACTCCTGCCTTCGGTGTCACGCCGACGACCGCGCTGGCCGGGTGGCGCCAGTTGGCCCACCACACCCGCAGCACGCGGTCCGGCCGCAGCAGCCCCTCGGGCCGGTCGAGCAGCCCCATGGCCCGGACGAACGCGGCACCCAGGGTCACGTCGGAGCTGGCCGCTGCGAGCAGCCGGGGCAGGTAGGTGTTGGCCAGCCGGATCTTGGCGGTGCGGGTGCCGAGCACCCCAGGGAAAGCCAGGTCCGCGCCCACCGCGATGTCCCACGGCGGGTCGACCGTCTTCGCGATCGCCCGGAAGTACTGGCCCGGTGCCGGAGTGGCGCTGCGGGCCAGCAGCCGGCGCAGCACCAGTGCTTGATTGGCGGCCACCGTCATGCCCTGCCCGTAGACCGGGTTGAACGAGCAGACCGCGTCACCGAGGACCAGCAGGCCATCCGGGAACTGCTCCAGCCACTCGTAGCGGCGCCGCACGCTGGCCGGGAACCGGAACGCGACCGGATCATCCAGCGGCTGCGCCCCGGCGATCGCCTCGGCGATATCGGGGAACGGCAGGCTGGCGGCGAAGGCGTCGAAACCAGCCGGGTCGGTCGGCGGGTGATCACCGAGGATGCCGCCCAAAGTGACCATGTGCCGCTCGCCTTCCAGCATGGTCAGCCCGCCCATCCGCGGGTTATCCAGCGTGGCGCCGACGAGGATCAGCTTGTCCTGCCCGAGAGCGCCGGGACGCAGCTGGTAGGTCCGGGTGGCGTAGCCCAGCCCGATGTCGACCCGGTCCTCGACTGGCCGCTGGTAGCCCAGCTCCGCCAACCAGACCGGGGTCCGCGAGCCGCGCCCGGTCGCGTCCACCACCAGGTCCGCCGCCACCTGCCCGAGGTTTCCTTCTCGGTCACGCACCTGCACCCCGGTGACCCGGCGCCCGGCCGTGGTCGTCAGGCCGGCAACGTCGGTGCGCTCCATGACCGTCACACCGGGCAGCGCGCGCACCCGGGCGCGGACCTGACCCTCCAGGAACGGCCGGCTGGCGAACAGCGCCGGCAAGCCGATGGCGGCCTGCCGCAGCCGGTACCCGGCCAGCAGCCAGCGGCAGTGCCCCAGCGCGTCCGCCGTCTGGGCCCCGGCCTGTACGGCCTGCGCGGTGAAACCGGGGAACAGCTCCTCGAGCACCGCACGACCACCCGCACGCAGGACGTGCTGGTGGCGCTCCTGCGGCACGCCCCGGCGGTGGGCCCCGATCACGGGCAGGACGTCCCGGTCGATCACCGTGACCTTCCGGTAGGCATCGGTGAGCACCCGGGCCGCCAGCAACCCGGCCATGCTTGCACCCAGGATCACGGCGTGGTTGCCCTGTCGCATCGCGAACCTCCTGCCTACCCGGTGTGCGGTAAGACGTGGGGTCTCCAGACGTGCGTCCCTGACGCGCACACCATCGATCACCGGCATTGGAGCCGGATTGGAGCTGGATTGGAGCTGGATTGGCACTGGATTGACGCAGCCGCGGGGCTCGGTCAGCTTCCTGCATCCCTGGCTAGCACGTCATAGTACATTTCAGATAAATCGGTACGTTCTCGGCAATCTCCCCCGCCAGCTGCGCGCCGTTGCGGACCTGGCGCGCCGCTACCGCGCAGCGACGCCGTCGTGGCGCAACGCCGCGTAGGTCATCGCGTCCAGCAGCGCCAGCCAGGAGGCCTCCACCACGTTGCCGTGTACGCCGACGGTGGTCCAGGACCCGGTGCCGTCGCTGGTGTCCACCAGCACCCGGGTCACCGCGTCGGTGCCGTGCGCACCGGGCAGGATCCGGACCTTGTAGTCGGACAGCTCCACGGTCTCCAGCCACGGCACACGGGCGTCCAGAGCCTGGCGCAACGCGGCGTCCAGCGCATTGACCGGCCCGTTGCCCTCCGCAGTGGCGATCACCCGCTCCCCCGCCACGTGCACCTTCACCGTCGCCTGCGCGACCACCTCGCCGTCGGCCTGATGGTCCACCACCACCCGGTAGGACTCCAGCGCAAACGGCGGCGCGGGCGGCACCTCGTCGACCTCGTGGCGCACCAGCAGCTCGAAAGAGGCGTCGGCGGCCTCGAAGGACCAGCCCTGGGACTCGAGTTCCTTGACCCGCGCAGCGACCACGCCGACCTCCGCGCAGCGGCCGGCCAGGTCCAGCCCGAGCTCGGCTGACTTGAGCTCGACGCTGGCCCGGCCAGCCATCTCGGTCACCAGCACCCGCTGCGAGTTGCCCACCACCGCGGGGTCCAGGTGGTTGTACAGCTCCGGATCCACCTTGATCGCACTCGCGTGCAGCCCCGCCTTGTGGGCGAAGGCCGACCTCCCGACGTAGGCCTGGTGGGTGTCGGGAGCGAGATTGGCGATCTCGGCCAGCGCGTGCGAGGTGCGGGTCAGCTCGGCCATCCCGGCCTGCGGGAGGACCGGCATCCCCAGCTTGGCGGTGAGGTTGCCGATGACGGCGAACAGGTCCGCGTTGCCGGTCCGCTCGCCGTAGCCGTTGGCGGTGCACTGCACGTGGCTGGCCCCGGCCTGCACCGCCGCGACGGTGTTGGCCACCGCGCAGGCGGTGTCGTCCTGGCAGTGGATCCCGACCCGGAAGCCCGTGCGGGCCACCACCTCCGCCACGGTCTCCGCGAGCTGCAACGGCAACTGCCCGCCGTTGGTGTCGCACAGCACCGCGACGTCGGCGCCGGCCGTGACGCCCGCCTCGAGCACCCGCAGCGCGCAGTCGGCGTCGAAGGCGTATCCGTCGAAGAAGTGCTCGGCGTCGAGGAACACCCGGCGGCCCTCGTCAACAAGCAGGGCGACGGTGTCTCGGACCATCGCGCAGGCTTGCGCGACGTCCACCCGCAGCGCCCGTTCCACATGCCGCCGGTCGGACTTGGCCACCAGGGTGATCACCAGGGCCCGCGAGGCGAGCAGCGCCTGCACCTGCGGGTCGGCGGTGACGGCCAGACCCGCCCGCCGGGTGGAGCCGAAAGCCACCAGCACGGCATGGGTCAGTTCCAGCTCACCGGCTGCGGCGCGGGTGAAGAACTCGGTGTCCTTGGGCAGCGCACCGGGCCAGCCACCCTCAATAAAGCCCACCCCCAGCACGTCCAGCAGCTGGGCGACGGCGAGCTTGTCGGCCACCGAGTAGGAGATTCCTTCCCGCTGGGCGCCGTCGCGCAGGGTGGTGTCGTAGAGGTGGAAATCGTCGCCGAGCGGGGTGCCGGCGGGGGTCGTGCGGGACATCGGCGAGTGCTCCCTATCAGGAACCGGTGGCAGCTGGTGACACTGTCAGTAACCGGGCAACAAAAAAGACCCCCCGCGGGTGCGAGAGGTCTGCGCGTCGGGTGATGGTGCTGTTACCCGACGCGCTCAGCAATAATGATCACACTGCGGCAGAACACGCGGGCAGTGTGCCACACCAGGCGCAGGAGCGCGACCTTGGGTCACCCATCCCGGACTCCCGATACAACCAAAGGCGCCGACCGGCGTCTGGGGACGCGAGTTCCTCGGGGCGGAGAGGGACGCCCGCGGTCGGCGAGCCGGCCCGCCACGTCGAGCTCCCGGCGCTGCTGCGCCGCCTGCGCGTCGGGGTCTGCGGCGACCGGGCGCGGCGCGACGGTGGGCACCCGCACCACCACCGGTGCCGGCGACAGGTGCACGACGACGGAGAACACGTCGTACAGCACCCGCGGGCCGCCAGGTCGTCAGGGGTCAGCATCGCCGTCATCCTGCACTGCCGCCCGTCGGCACTGGCGCAACCCGGCGGATGCGCCGTTGATCACGGGGGCGCCGAGGCTCATCGATCGGTCGTGATGGACCAGGATGGTGCACCGTGACCGCAGCGGGGATCTTCTGGCCAACCCACGCAGGACTGTGATGGGCGCGATAGCCGCGGTGGGGATCGTCGGGCTGGGTACCGCTGGCGGGTTCGCGCTCACGGGACTGCGCGGCGTTGCGGCCGCGCGATGTGTCGTTGGTGTGGATCTCCTCGGCACCGCGGCCACGTCGGCAAGCAGGCTCGAAGGCCGCGTGAGTGACCAGCTCGGGGCACTTGAGCGGGCCGCGCCGCTCGACCTTGTCATCGTCTCGACGTCAACGCCGGACCACCCGGAAACCGCTGTGGCGATCCTCTGTGGTGCCCATCCACCGGCGCGGTTATGGATCGACAAACCGATGGCCGCTACGCGGGACGGTCATGCGCAGATCCGCAAGGCTCCCGGCGGTCCCGGGGTCCGGGTTCTGCTCCACATGGCGTTTGCGGCTGAGGTGCTGTGGGCCACCGAGCACGTGGCCCGCTGGCGCGATCTGCACGGCCGGATCGCCAAGATCGTGTGCGACTTCAACGATCCCTACGCTGACGTGGCACAAGTCCGTGCCGCCGCGCTCGCAGACAGCTGGTCGGATTCCGGCATCAACGCGCTCAGCGTCATCGCCCGGTTAGCACACCTTGATCATCTCATCGAGGCGATGGGCACGCGGCCGCTGCACACGTGCGCGAGCTTCGCCATGCATGATGGCGAGCTGGAGGGCCAATGCCTGATCAAGACGGCGTGGACCCCGTCAAACGCCCGGAAAACGACCACCCTGCACTTCGAGGACGGCACCGCCGTCACCCTCGACCACCAGTACGCGACGGTGACCGTGGCGGACCGTTGTGGGCGAACCTTGGATGTCCAACGGCTCGGGAGGCGCCCACTGGGCAATCGCTACGCGGCGATGTTCGCGTCCTACGCCACCGAAGACTCCCTGCCGTTCTCGACAGAGGCCGAGGACAGCCTCCATGGCCACCTGCACGCCGTGACCGAGGAGCTGGAGCGCGCTAGCTGCGCTCGGCTGGGTCGGCTGACGCCACGTCCGGCGACTCGATACCGTGAGCTGCATGAGTGACATCATCGATGACAAGAAGCACATCCGCGGCACGATCGACCTGTCGGACGCCGTGTGGCAGCGCGCGGCGGGCGCGGAGGAGCTGGAGGGGCCGCACCTGGAGATCGCGTTCCTGCAGGACGGCTACGTGGCGATGCGCAGCTCCGAGCATCCCGTAGACGACCAGACGCTGCTCTTCACCCCGACGGAGTGGGAGGCATTCGTGCTCGGCGCCAAAGACGGCGAGTTCGACGTGATGTGACATCCTCCTCGCCCCAGAAAGGCGAGGATTCCAACTACGCGGCCTGAGGGGGTACGTGTTGAGGTTCGCGGTTCACCCCCGGCTAACGCCGGGGCTCCCCGCGCGGTCACGGCGTGCCCCGCCGCGATGTTGCGTGCCGCGTTCACGTCCGCGTTGCTGGTCATACCGCAGGCTATGCACACGGACCGGGCTTGGCTCTGACGGTGGACTGTGGGCTTTGAGTCGGCTCCAGGGCGATAGCCGGGCGTGTGCCGGTGCCGCGCCCCGTGAACTCTGTGAGACCGACATGGGGAAGGACTGGGAACGTCGGCCACGCCGAGTTCACGGACAGTGCCCCCGGGCAAGCCAGCCAAATGCACACCTTCGGGCATGGGGCGAAGTCCGGTTAGTGAGCTTAG